>JAEUHB010000279.1 GCA_016794665.1 Opitutaceae bacterium | reverse complement strand
ATCAACCGGCTCTCCGACCTGCTCTGGCTGCTGGCGCGCGAGGCGGAGCAGTGATTTTTGGCCAGTAGCCCGCCTCGGCAGAAGCGGGATTGTCCGCCGCTCATTTCGCCGGCCCTCCCGCCTCTGCCGAGGCGGGCCGCCGAAATCCAAGCACGCAACGCGCGCTTGTCTCCGCCTCGCGGCCCCGCACGCTGGCCCCATGCCTCTCGCTGTCTCGCTGCTCCTGATCGTGCTTGCCGCCGGCTGGCGCATCGCGGCTGTCCATGCGCCCGCGCTCTCCAACTTCGCGCCGCTCATGGCGCTGACGTTTTGCGGCGCCGTCTATTTCCGCGACAAGCGCCTTTGGCTCGTGCCCTTTGCCGCGCTCCTCGTCTCCGATCTCTACCTCGACCACCACCACGCGACGATCTTCGGCGAGACGTGGACCTGGCCCAGCGTCCTCATCCGCGCCGCGTGCTTCGCGGCCGCGCTCCCGCTCGGCGCGTGGGTCGCGCAACGCAAGGGCTGGCTGACGCTCCTCGGCGGCGCGCTCACCGGCTCGCTCATCTTCTACGTCGTGACCAACACCGACGCCTGGGTCCGCGATCCCGGCTACGTGAAGACCTTCGCCGGGTGGGCGCAGGCGCTCACGGTGGGCCGCCCGGAATTCCCGCCGACCATTTGGTTTTTCCGCAACACGCTCGTGAGCGACCTCCTCTTCACGGGACTCTTCGCGGCCGCGATGGAGTTCGCCGCGTTGCGCCGCGGGACGGCGAGCCTCTTCGGCCAACGCGCCGCGGCGTGACGCCGCCTGGCCGGGAAAAAATCGCGCCCCCAGGGCGCGACCCGCACTCTTCGCCCTCGCGCCGCTATGCCCCCCGCCGTCTCCTTGAGCTCCCGTCAGCGCAATTTCCTGCGTGCCGGGCTCGACGCTGAGCTGGACCTTTTCCGCCACCCCAGGGTGCTGCTCGCCGCGCTCGCGCTCGTGCTGCTGCCCGCGCTCTCCGTGCTGGTCTACGTCGGCAGCATCTGGGATCCCGCCGGCAAACTGCCCCAGCTGCCCGTCGCGCTGATCAACGAGGACGAGCCCGTGCACCGCGCCGGGCGCGATCTGTTCCTCGGCCGCGACATCGTGGAGCTGCTGGAGAAGCAGCGCCCCTTTGGCTTCGTGCTCCAGGCCACCGCCGAGGAGGCGCGCGCGGCCGTGCGCACGGGCCGCGCCCATTTCGCGCTGCTGATCCCGGCGGATTTCAGCGCCCGCGCGACCGGGGCCGACGGCCCGGCGCAACTCAAGGTCCTCGTCGCCGAAGGCGGCAACTACACCGCCTCGGTCTTCGGCCGCCGGTTCGCCGCCGAGCTCGCGCAAACGATCAACCAGCGGCTCGGCCGCGAACGCTGGGCAGCCGTGGTCGGCGAAACGGTCCCGGCCGGCGAAACAGCCGGCGGCGGCCTCGCGGCGTTGCGGCAGGGCGGCACCCGGCTCGCGGAGGCCGCGGAGAAAATCCACGATGGCGCGACACAGCTCCACCGCGGGCTCGGGCCCGCCAGCGCCGGCGCCCAAGCCCTCGACGAGGGCCTCGCGCAGTCCGCCCGCAGCACGGTCCAGCTCACGGCCGGCATGCGGCAGGTCGCGGAAACCCTCGCGACCGCCCGCGCCAAGTTACCGCCGGCCGAGCGGCTCGCGGAATTTGCCGAGGGCAGCGCGACGCTCGCGCGCGGCGCCGGCGAATTGAAGACCGGACTCGCCCAGGTGCAGGACGGCGTGACCAAACTCGACGCCGGCCTCGGCCAGTTTCAGGAAGCCGCCGGCAAGCTGCCCTTCGGCGGGAGCAAGGTCGCCGAAGGCGCCGGCCAGCTGCGCACCGGCGCGAAGGAACTCGGCTCGGGCCTCGCGCGCGCCGCGGGCGGGGCCACGCAGCTCAACGACGGGCTGACCCGCCTCGACGCCCAAGCGCAGCCACTCGTCGCCGGACTCGGCGAGCTCAACACCGGCTTCCGCCACCTCGCCGAGAAAATCCCCTCCCCCGACCAGCTCACCCTCGCCGACCAGGCGGCGGAACGCTTGCGCGAAGGCAGCCGGACCCTGGCCGCCGGCACCCGCGACCTCGCCGCCGGCGCCGCCGAGCTGGAAGGCGGCACGCGCGACCTGCGCGACGGCGCGCGCGAACTCGCGGCGAGCCTCGGGGCGGCGGCGGAGAAATTGTCCGGCGGCATCGGCCAGGCCTCCTCCGTGCAGCTCGCCGCGCCGGTCGAGGCCGCGGTCGAGGTGTTCGCGCCCGTGCCGCACCACGGCGCGGCCTTCGCGCCGTATTTCGCGACGCTCGCGCTCTGGGTGGGCGCGATGATGATGGCGTTCGTCTTCCACCTCCGCCGCCTGCCCGATTCGATGCTCGGCGCCCCGCGGGTGACACGCTGGCTCACCAAGCTCGCCCCGCTCCTCGCGCTCGGCGCGCTGCAAGCGACGGCGGTCGTGCTCGCCTTGCGCGTCGGCCTTGGCATCGAGCCCGCGCGGCCCGGCCTCGTGTGGCTCGTCGCGCTGCTGGGCTCGGCGGCCTTCATCAGCTTGGTCCTGCTCCTGACCACGGTGCTCGGCGAAGCCGGCCGCCTGATCGCGATCATGCTGCTGATATTCCAGCTCGCGGCGTCGGGCGGCATCTACCCGGTCGAGCTTTCCGCTGGAATCTACGGATGGGCCGGCGGCTTTCTGCCGTTCACCTTCTTGCTGCAAGCGCTGCGCGCCGCGATGTTTGGCGCACTCGAAGGCCAGCTGACGCCCGCCGCGCTCGCGCTCACCTACTGCGCCCTCGGCGCCACCGTGCTCGGCATGCTGCTCGCGCGCTGGCGATTCACCCCCCGCGGCGCCTACGGGGCGGCGGTGGAAATTTAAGCAGTGATCGGCGCCGGGTAGAGAGACTCAAAGATTGCCAATTTCGCAGGCGGATACGCTCGGCACGGACGCATGCCACGAGCTGAACCACCCGCTGGTGCCCGGAGAGGGTCTCGAACCCACACGCCTTTAGAGGGCGACGGATTTTGAGTCCGTTGCGTCTGCCAATTCCGCCATCCGGGCCACGGACAGCGCGCGAAACGTATGTCGCTCAACGGGCGTGTCCACGCCAAATTCCAGCAGGGCACGCGGAGGCCCAGCCCGTTTCCGGCAACCCACCTCCGGCCAGCGCGGGGTTGCGCTGCGACGCCGGGGGCGCTTGCCTGCCCGTCCCCCGATGTCCGCCCCCGCCCAGCCGACCCGCTCCGCCGTCGAGCTCGAACACCTGCTCGCCGAGCGCACCGCGGAGCTCGCGCAGGCCCGCGCGCAGCTCGCGAGCCACGCCGCGCGGCAGCGCGAGTCGCAGTCTTATTTCGAAAAGAGCTTCAACTCGAGCCCGGCGGCGATGGTGATCACCCGCCTGGCCGACCGGCGGATCGCGGAGGCCAACCCGGCCTTCGTGCGCATCTGCGGCTACGCGCGCGAGGAGCTCCTCGGCCGCACGGCCGACGACCTGAATTTCTGGGCCGATCCGGCGGAGCGGGACGAGTTCTTCCTGCGCCTGCGGCGCGATGGCGCCATCCGCGACTTCGAGAGCTCGCTGCGCCTGCGCTCCGGTGAGATCGCCGTCTTTCTCACGCAGGCCGACATCCTCGAGGTCGGCGGCGTGCGCTCGCTGCTCACCGTGGGCGTCGACATCACGGAGCGCCGGCGCCGCGAGCGGCGGCAGGCCGCCACCTACGAAATCTCGCGCGCCGTGCTGGCCGGCGGCGATCTGGCCGACCTTTTCACCCGGCTGCACCGGATCGTCGGCGGGCTCATCCCGGCGCGAAACTTCTACGTGGCGCTCCTGAACGCGGACTGCTCGCTGCTGTCTTTCCCCTACTTCGAGGATGAGGTCACGCCGCCGCCGGCCCCACGGCGCCGGGGCCGGGGCCTCACGGAATACGTGCTGGAAACCGCGCAGCCCCTGCGCACCTCGGCCGACGCCATCACGACCCTCGGACTCGCCGGCCAAAACTACCAGCCGACCGGGAAACCGGCGGCTATCTGGCTCGGGGCGCCGCTGCTCGTCGAGGGCCGCGCCATCGGCGTGCTCACGGTGCAGGACTACCATAACCCGCACGCCTACACCGACGGCGACCTGCAGTGGCTGAAGTTCGTCGCGGATCAGGCCGCGGGCGCCGTCCACCGCCACCAGATCGAGGCGGCGCAGCGCGAGAGCCGCGCGTCGTTCGAGAAATCCTTCTTCTCCAGCCCCGCGCTCATGTCGATCGCGGCCGCGGCCGACGGGAAGCTCATCGAGATCAACCCCGCCTTTGAGCGCGATTCCGGCTACAGCCGGGCGGAGGCCATCGGCCGCACCACGCTGGAGCTCGACCTGTGGCGCAACCCCGCGCAGCGCGATGAATTCCTGCGCCGCATCCGCGAGGTGGGACTCATCCGCGACTTCGAGGCCGACTTCCGCAACAAACTCGGCGAGACGCGGACGCTCCTCCTCAACGCCGACCTCATCGAGCTTGGCGGCCGCCCGTGCATGCTGACGGTGGGCGTGGACGTATCCGAACGGCACCGGCGCGAGCGCGTGCAGCAGGCGGCGTTCGAGCTATCGCGCGCCGTGCTCGCGGGCGGCAGCCTCGATGCCCTCTACGCGGAGGCGCACCGCATCGTCGCCGGCCTGATGCCGGCGCGCAATTTCTACGTCGCGCTCCTGAGCGCCGACGGCCGCGAGCTGTCGTTCCCGTATTTTGTCGACGAGCATGTGGCGGCGCCCGCCGCGCGCACCCCCGCCAACCGCTTTTCCGAGCTGCTCATCGAGACCAGGCAACCCATCATGGCGACCGCCGCGGAGCTCGACGCGCTCCTGCACGCGCGCGGTCGCTACACGCCGCTCGAGCGGCCCGCGGCCCAGCGGGTGGGCGCGCCGCTCGTCGTCGGCGACCGCGTGCTCGGCGTGATCGCCGTGCAGGACTACGTGCGCAGCGACGCCTACCGCGAGGAGGACCTGAAGATGCTGAACTTCGTGGCGCAGCAGACCGCGGTCGCCATCGAACGACGCCGCGCCGAGCTGGCGCTGGCCGAGGCCGAGCTGAAATACCGCGGCATCTTTGAGAATGCGCTCGAGGGCCTCTACGTGACGACGCCCGACGGCCGGTTTCTCAGCGCCAACCCCGCGCTCGCGCGCATGCTCGGCTACGAGTCGCCGGCCGCGCTCATCGCCGCGACCACCGAGATCGGCCGGCAACTCTACGCGCGCCCCGGCCGCCGCGCGGAGTTCCTCGCCCTGGCCCAGCAGCGCGACGAAATCGCGGGCTTCGAGTCCGAGGTGCGGCGCCGCGACGGCTCGCTGTGCTGGCTCGCGGAGTCGGTGCGCGTGGTGCGCGACGCCACGGGCGCGATTGAGCACTTCGAGGGCGTGGCCAACGACATCACCGCCCGCCACGAGGCCGCCCGCGCCCTGCGCGAGGCAAAGGAGGCGGCCGACACCGCGAGCCGCGCCAAGAGCTATTTCCTCGCGAGCGTCTCGCACGAGCTGCGCACGCCGCTGAACGGCATCCTCGGCTACACGCAGATCCTCCGGCGCGACACCGCGCTGACGGAGCGCCAGCGCACCGGCGTCGGCGTGATCCACGAGTCCGCCGAGCACCTGCTCGCGCTGATCAACGACGTGCTCGACCTCTCAAAGGTCGAGGCGGGCCGCGTCGACCTGCACCCGGCGGACTTCGGCCTCGCGGAGTTTGCGTCGGCCGTGGAGCGGGTTTTTGCGCCGCGCGCGCGGGAAAACGGCATCCTGTTCGAGACCGCGCTCGCCGCCGACCTGCCGGCGCGCGTCCACGGCGACGAGCAACGGCTGCGGCAAGTGGTGTTCAACCTCGTCTCGAACGCCGTGAAGTTCACGCGCACGGGCGGCGTGGTGTTTTCCGTGCAGCGCGGCGCCGGCGCCGCGCTGCGCTTCGCCGTGAACGACACCGGCCCCGGCATCACGGCGGAGGATCTCGGCAAGCTCTTCGAACCCTTTGCGCAGGTGGGCAACCGCGCGGTCGCGGCCGCCAGCGGCACCGGCCTCGGCCTCGCGATCAGCCGCAGCCTCGTGGAGCGCATGGGCGGCCGCCTGCAGGTCGAGAGCGAGCCCGGGCACGGCAGCCGCTTCTGGTTCGAGGTCGAGCTGCCCGCGGCGGAGGCCGCGCCGGCCACCGTGCACTCCACCTCGCGCATCAGCGGCTACGAGGGCCCGCGCCGCCGCGTGCTCGTGGTGGATGACAACGCCGCCAACCGCGCCGTGCTGATCGAGATGCTCGCGCCGCTCGGCTTCGAGATGGCCGAGGCGTTCGATGGCGAGGCCTCGCTCGCAATCGCGGCTGAGATTGCCCCCGACCTCGTCCTGATGGACCTGCGGATGCCCGGCGGCATCGATGGCCTCGAGGCCACGCGCCGCCTCCGTGCCGCGCCGCGCGGCCGGGAGCTGCGCATCGCCGCCGTGTCCGCCAGCGCCTACGCGCTCGACCGCTCGGAGTGCTTTGCCGCGGGCTGCGACGAGTTTCTCGCCAAGCCCTTCCGCGAGGAGGACCTCTTCGCGCTTGTCGCCCGGCTGCTTGATCTCACGTGGATCCAGGCGGAGACGCCCGACTCCAACTCCCCGTTTCCGTTCGCGCAGCCCGTGAAGGCGCCGCCGCCCGGCGAAGCCGCGGCGCTCCACGATCTCGCCTCCAAGGGCGACGTCGTCGGCCTGCGCTCGCGCGCCGAGGCGCTCCTCGCCGCCGACCCCACCTACGCCCCGTTCGCCCACAACGTCCTCGATCTCGCCGCGCGCTTCAAGATGAAGGCCGTGCGGCAATTCGTCGCGCGCTACATGAATTGAGCCGCCCCGCCATCATGCCCGAAACCATCCTCATCGTCGACGACACGCCCGCGAACCTCGGCGTCCTGGTCGAGACCCTCGGCGGCGCAGGCTACCAGCTCATGGTGGCCGAGGACGGCGAGGAGGCCCTCGCCCAGACGGCCCGGACGCAGCCCGATCTGGTGCTGCTCGACGTGATGATGCCCGGCATCGACGGCTTCGAGACCTGCCGCCGCCTGCGCGCGCGCCCGGGCACACACGATGTGCCCGTGATCTTCATGACCGCGCTGACGGAGACGGCGGACAAGGTCCGCGCCTTCGAGGCTGGCGGCGTGGACTACCTCGCCAAGCCCATCGAACACGAGGAGGCGCTCGTGCGGGTGCGCACCCACCTCACGCTCCGCCGCCTCCGGCGCGAACTCGAGGGCCAGCTCGCGCTCAAGGAGCGCTTCATGCGCATCGCCAGCCACGACCTGCGCAATCCCCTCTGCCTTGTGCTCGTCGCCGGCGATCTGCTCCGGCGCCAGCCGGCCGTCGCGGAGACCGAGAAGCTCGCCCGCTACGTCGGCACGATCACGGACTCCGCGCTCCAGATGCGGGGCATCATCGACACCTTCCTCGGCCTGCGAGCATCGACCGCCACCGAGGGCAGCCCGGCCACACGCGTGGACCTGAACCTGCTCGCCGCGGCCGTCGCGCGCCAGCACGAGCCCGCCGCGAGCCAGAAGGAAATCACGCTCGCCGCCGAGCTCGCCGAAAAACTCGCCCCCGCGATCTGTGATGCCGCCTTGATCTACCAGGCGTTCACCAATCTCACGAGCAACGCCCTCAAGTTCACGCCCCGCGGCGGCCGCGTGACCATCCGCACGCTCGCCACGCCCGGCCGCGGCCGCGTGGAGCTGCACGACACGGGCCCCGGCGTGCCCGCGGCGGAGCGGACGCTGCTCTTCCGCGAGCACGCGCGGCTCTCCGTGCGACCGACCGCCGGCGAGGAAAGCCACGGCCTCGGCCTTTCCATCGTGAAACACCTCGTCGAGTCTCAGGGCGGCACCGTCGGCGCGGATTTTCCCGCGGCCGGCGGGAGCGTCTTTTGGTTCGAAGTGCCGGTGCGCTGAGCACCGGGATTGCGTCGCGTCGGCGCGCCACCCACCGTGCGCGCATGGGCGACACCACGGGCCACACCAATCCGCTGCCGACGCGGCGCAAGCCGAGCTTCCCGGTCGGCGCCCCGCTGCGCGGCTACCTCACGCGCTATCGCCGCGAGCGTGAGCTGCCCATCACCTACGATCGCCTGCGCGCCTTCCACGAGGTCATCCCGCTCACCGACGACGCCGGCAAGCCCACCCTCTGGGACACCGTCATCTACGACGCCGCCGAGATGTCCGCCCTCAACCAGGCGCTCAAGGAGGTCTACGCGCTCCTCAAGGTCGACGGGGATCTCTCCGTGGTGCAGCACCTCTACGTCGACCGCGTGGATTTTTGCACCTTCGGCAACTCCACGCCGTTCCGTGTCCGAATCGTCAACGCCTACAACGACAACCAGGACTATTTCTACGTGAAGAAGGCCGACGCCTCGCGCCTCTACGGCCTTGAGCTCGAGCACCTGCTCTCGCCCAACCGCCTCAACTTCCTCACGCACGGCGCCACGCTCGTCGAGGAGCACGTCGCCGGGATCCCCGGCGACATGTTCATCGCCCACTGGCTCGGCAAGCGCACCGAGCTCAAGCCCATCCGCGTCGCGAAGGAGCTCGTGAAGTTCAACGAGCGCTGCTTCGTCCGCCTGCTCGGTGACATGCGCTCCTACAACTTCGTCTTCGTGCTCACCCCCGACTTCGAGGAGGCGCAGGTGCGCATCCGCGCGATGGACTTCGACCAGCAGAGCTACGACGGGCGGAAGAACTTCTACCTCCCGCAGTTCTTCAAGGACAACAATCCCCTCGTGCGCTTCTGCCTCCGCCATCTGCGGCCCGAGACCGCGCGCCAATACCAGCGCGAGGAGCAGACGCTCATCCTCCAGCGCGCCTCGCTCGCCGCAGATCGCCTCGGCAACCTCCTGACCAGCATGGCCGCCGATCCGATCGCGCCGCCGGAGAAAGTGATCTCGCTACGCGAGGGCCTCGCCGAGCACTACCGCCGCGACGACTACCTGAAGTGCGAGTCGATGGGCGCGCTCATCCGCGAGAATCTCGAGTCGATCCGCCGCGACATCGGCCGCCCGCTCGTGGCGGAGCTGACCGGGGAATAATAATTCCCCTCGCCGCGCGCGGCGGGACGTTGGTTTTCTCGCCCGACGCCGCCTTCTGGGCGTCGCAACCCCTACCCCCCGCCCCATGACACCCTTCGTGGCCGAAGTTCTCGGCACTGCCATCCTCATCACGCTCGGCGACGGCGTCGTCGCCAATGTCGTCCTCAACCGCACCAAAGGAAACAACTCCGGCTGGATCGTCATCACGACCGGTTGGGCGATGGCCGTCACCCTCGCCGTCTACTGCGTCAACTCGTTCAGCGGTGCGCACCTCAACCCCGCAGTCACGATCGGCCTCGCGTCCATCGGGAAATTTTCCTGGGCACTGGTGCCCGGCTACCTCGCGGCGCAGATGATCGGCGCGTTCATCGGCGCCGTGGTCGTGTGGCTCGCCTACCTCCCGCACTGGGGCGCGACCGCCGATCAGGGCGCGAAGCTCGCGGTGTTCAGCACGGGCCCGGCGATCCGAAATACCTTCGCCAATCTCGTCACGGAAATCATCGGCACCGTGGTCCTCGTGCTCGGCGTGCTCGCGGTCCTGCGGCCGGAGAATCTCGTGCCGAACAGCGGCTTTGAGAAAGGCTTCGCGCCGTTCCTCGTCGGCCTGATCGTGTGGTCCATCGGTCTCTCGCTCGGCGGCTCCACCGGCTACGCGATCAACCCCGCACGCGATCTCGGCCCGCGGATCGCGCACGCGATTTTGCCCATCTCCGGCAAGGGCGACAGCGACTGGGGCTACGCCTGGATTCCGGTGATCGGCCCAATCATCGGCGGCGTGCTCGGCGCGATGCTCTTCAACTGCTGCTGGTAAAACCGATCCAAGGCAATTGAACCGCGGATTACGCGGATGCCGCGGATAACAACCCACGCACTGAATGCCTCTATCCGCGCTATCCGCGTAATCCGCGGTCAAAAAAATTTCCCGACCCTTCCATGAAATATATCCTCGCCCTCGACCAAGGCACGACGAGTTCGCGCGCCATCATTTTCGATCAAGCCGGCGGCATCGTCGCCGTGGCGCAGCAGGAGTTCCGGCAGATTTTCCCGAAGCCAGGCTGGGTTGAGCACGACGCCAACGAAATTTGGGCCTCGCAATCCTCCGTCGCCGTCGAGGCCCTGCGCAAGGCCAACCTCACCGCCACCGACATCGCCGCCATCGGCATCACCAATCAGCGCGAGACCACCGTCGTGTGGGACCGGAAGACCGGCCAGCCCATTCACCACGCGATCGTCTGGCAGGATCGCCGCACGGCCGGCGCCTGCGATCGCCTGAAGAAGGCCGGCAAGGCCGCGATGATCCGCCGCAAGACCGGGCTCGTGATCGACGCGTATTTTTCCGGCACGAAGCTCGCGTGGATTTTGAAGCACGTCCCAGGCGCCGCGAAACGCGCCCGCGCCGGCGAGCTCGCCTTTGGCACGATCGACTCGTGGCTCGTGTGGAACCTCACGGGCGGCCGCGTCCACGTGACCGACGTCTCCAACGCCTCGCGCACGATGCTCTTCGATTTGAAGGCGTGCGCGTGGGACGACTCGTTGCTAAAGCTCCTCGGCATCCCGCGCTCCGTGTTGCCCGAGGTCCGCGCGTCGAGCGAAGTCTACGGCGAGTGCCACCTCTGGGGCGGCGCGATCCCGATCGCAGGCATCGCGGGCGATCAACAGGCCGCGCTGTTCGGCCAGGCGTGCACCGCGCCCGGCCTGGTCAAGAACACCTACGGCACCGGCTGCTTCATGCTGATGAACACCGGCCCAAAGCCGATCGCGTCGAAGAACAACCTCCTCACGACGGTCGCGTGGCGCGTCGGCGGTCGCACGGAATACGCGCTCGAGGGCAGCATCTTCATCGCCGGCGCGGTCGTGCAGTGGCTGCGCGACGGGCTCGGCCTCATCAAGACCTCGGCCGAGGTCGAGGCGCTCGCCGCGCAGGTCCCCGACAACGGCGGCGCGTATCTCGTGCCTGCGTTCGCCGGCCTCGGCGCGCCGCATTGGGACCAATACGCGCGCGGCCTGCTGGCCGGCCTCACGCGCGGCACGTCCGCCGCGCATCTCGCGCGCGCCGCGCTCGAGGGCATCGCCTACCAGGTGCATGACGTGCTCGCCGCGATGCAGGCCGACTCCGGCATTCGGCTGAAGGAACTCCGCGTCGACGGTGGCGCCTGCGCGAACAACCTGCTCATGCAATTCCAGGCCGACGTGCTGGGCGTGCCGGTCGTGCGTCCGCGCG
>JAEUHB010000224.1 GCA_016794665.1 Opitutaceae bacterium | reverse complement strand
GGCGCGGATCCAAGCGGCGTTGGCGGCGTCGCGGGCGCGCCACTCGTCGATCGCGCCGGGAACGTTGGGCAGGTGGTTGTTGCTGCTGCCGACGACGTGCACGGTGGCGAACACCACGCCGCCGTGGGTCCAGCGCGCGTTTTCGACGAAGTCCGAGAAGGTTGGGTCGCGGCGCTGCGTGACGAGCGCAATGGGTTTCTTCCCGAGGCTGCGCTCTTCGCTGAAATACATGAGGCGGATTCGGGCGAGGCGCTCCGTGGGCGTGTAGGCGCCCGCTTTTTCCGAGTAGGTATCGGTCCACTCGTTGTCGCCCGGCGTGTAGACCAGCGCGGTGGCGAAGGTGTCGAAGTCGGCGCGGCGTTTCATGAGCAGCGCGTCCGTGCTTTTCTCGTCGCTCGCCATGGTGTCTCCGAGGTGGACGGAAAACGCGGGCGCGTGGCGGTTGATCTCGGCGACGACGCGGGCGAAGCGCGCGTCCGCATCGGCGTGCCGCGCGTAAGGCATGCAGCCGAGCGCGGCGAAGGTGAAGGCCGCGGGCCCGGCGGGCGCCGGCTGCGCCGCGCGCAGCGGCGGTGACGAAAGCGCCAGGGTGCCGAGCACGGCGAGGCGGGTGAGCGTGAAACGCAGGGGCATGCGGCGGTTCGGGGTGGGCGGTGGGCCCACGTTCACGACGGCGCGCGGGCGGGGCAAGCTCGCGCTCGTGCGCGGCGGGTCGGGGAGCCGGGCCCGGCGCGGGCTAGTTTTCCTTCGCGGTGGATGGCTTCCTCGGCCGGCGCGTCTCGAGCGGAAGCGTCTCGATCAGCTCGTTGGACCGTCCCTCGCGTTTGCGGAGGGTGAAGGCGTCATAGAGGCGGCTGGTCGCGGTGCGCGCTTCGTAGCGCAGCTCGCCGCCGTCCACGGTGATGACTTGGAAGAGTTGGGTGTCCTCGGCGGTGCGCACGGCCCACTGGTCGGACATGAGGTCATACATCTTGGGGCCGCTCACGGAGACGACATAGACGGTGCCGACCGCGGGGTCGTAGACTTGGTTGTAGCCCTTGGCGGCGTTGACGGAGCCGACGCGGGCGCGGCCGGCCATGTCACCGCTGCGGGCGTAGGTGTGGTCGTGGCCGGTGAGCACGAGGTCGACCTTGAACTCGTCGATGATCGGCTTCCACAGCGCGCGGAGCTTCGGGTTGTCGCGGTCGTTGGCCGGGGAGAAAATTGGGTGGTGAAACGTGAGGATGGTCCAGCGCTGTGGATTTTTCTCCAGCACGGCGCGCAGCCACGGCACCTGCTCCTCATGGAGCCGATTGGAATCGAGCGAGACGATGCGCGTGCCCTGGTAGTCGAACCAGTAGCAGGTCTCGGCGAGTTCCGCGGGGCCGTGCTCCGGCAGCGTGAACTGCGGCCGCCATTGCATGCTGAGCGTGCGCGGGGCGTTGGCGTCCTTCTCGTCGAGCTTCGCATACTCGTGGTTGCCCGGCGTGGGGACGACGGGGATGGTGGCGTTGACCCAGGCGGGTGCGCCGTGCCATTCGCCCCACTGGCCGTCGCGGTGCGCGTTGTTGATCAGATCGCCCGCGTGAAGCGTGAAGGCCGCGCGCGGCGCCTCGCGAAACGCCTCGCGGAAGACGCGCGACCAGTGCGTGCGCACGTCGTTCTGTGCGTCGCCAAAATAGACGAACGTGAACTTTCGCGCGTCGCGGCTCGCCGTGCGAAAGTGGAACCACTCGCTCCAGTTCACGCCGTCGCCCACGCGGTAGGCGTAGAGCGTGTCGGGCGTGAGCCCGGTGAACTCCGCCGAGTGGTAGTGCGCCTCGCTGAGATCGGTTGTGAGCGGCTGGGTGAGAACGGGGACCGACGCGCCCTTGAGCGAGCGACCGGCCTCGTTGGCGACGGCAAACTCGGCGACCGAGCGCGTGACCGAGGTGTCGGTGCGCCAGGTTACGGCTTGCGTTGTCGCCGGGTCACCGCGCCACGTGAGGACGATGCGATCGGGGAGGGGACGCGGAGCGTAGGCGAGCTTGTCGGCGTAGGGTGTGCCGGGGACGTGGGACGGATGATCGTGCGCGGCGAGCGGCAGCGCGAGGAGAACGAAAACGGGGAGAAAGTGCGGGTGCATGGGTGGAAGCGGTGCTGCGTGGAAACGGGCTGGTGGGACGACTGAGTGGCAACGTGGCATCCCGCGGCCTGAGTTAGCCCTCCTCGTGTGAGGCGGGCCACACCGATCTCAGGCTCAGAAGCGGAATGAGACACCGGCGGTGGCGCGCCAGCCGTAGGTGGTGTAGTCCTCGGGGTTGTCGGGCCGGCCGCGGCCTTGGTAGGAGATCTGCGGCTCGTCGAGGAGGTTGTTCAGGTTCACGAAGAGCCGCGTGCGCTTGTCGAGCTGGTAGCTCGATTCCCAGTTGAGCGACTCGTAGGCGCCGAAGTAGTCGTCGAAGAATTCATTGGCATCGAGACCCTCGAGAAAGTCCGAGCGGTAGGTGTAGCTGAGGCGGGCGCG
>JAEUHB010000346.1 GCA_016794665.1 Opitutaceae bacterium | reverse complement strand
CCGCTCGAGGAGGGGTTGCGCAGGTTCGTGGCATGGTTTCGCTCCTACTACGGAATGTAACCCGGGCCAGCGGCCCGCGGCCTATGCGCAGCCGCCGCCGATTCGACGTCAGTAGGGATCCCAACAGTTGGCGCAGGCGAGCGGGCTCTCGACGTGCCCGCTGTTCGGCAGGTTCGGCCAGAAAGTATTGTTCCTGTGATCACGATCCTGGAATTCGGGGCCCACAGTGACCTCCGTGAACTCCCATCGCGCATCGGGGAGAATGTCCCAGCCCCTCGTGGAGACGCCCTGACTCTCGCCGGGCGCCAACCGCAGCAGGACCGCCAAGGCTGAGCCAGCGTAGGTGAGCCGGCGCGCCGAGGGCACGTAAATCCCGACACTTTCGGCACCGCCCGTCACGGACGCCGACATCCGCGTGACCCGACCCTTGGCCTGGTCACCGACAAGGGCGCCCGTAACTGGCGCCTTGTCAGCCCATGGCATGTCGAAAGTTGTTTCTCGCTGGTCAACCAGGTGATCGGTCGCGCCACCGGCTTGAAAGTAAAGTTCGGCGCGAATCCGTGCCGGCAGCACCTTGGGTATCCGATCGACGTAGACGGACCGATGCGCGTCTTCGGCCGGATCGCCCCGGTTTCTCGCCCCAATCCGATAGGCTTGGTAGGCGGCCACTGAACCGACGTATCTGTTGCCGTGGAAACCATCCTTCGTGGGGTAGAGATACCCGCCGATGCAGAGGTCCACGTAGTATCCGAGCCCCGGTTCCGTAAGCACGGCCGTGACAATCAGGCTGCCGTCGAAGCGACGTGGATCCACACGATCGGGGACGTGGGTTGCCTGGAGCGAAGCGATCTTAGCCGTTAGGGCCGGGAGCGGCTTTCCCAGACTGGCACCGGCCCCGACCGAGGAAACTCCGGCCACCTTTTTCTGCACCGTGCCCACTGGGGGCAACGGCAGCGGCGCCACCGAAAATCTGGGCGGTTCGATCTTAATCTCGAATTCGCCCGAGCCCGGCGGCGGTGAATCGCCTGTCACGGGCGGGCCGCGCGCAATGGCTTGGCCGCCGGGGCCACCGGCAGCGGCCCGGAAATTCGCCGGGCGCTTCAGGGTGGAGCGAAACACGCCGATCGTGCCGTTGCGCAGCACTTCCACGCGGCCAGTTCCGGACCCACCGCCGCTGTCGAAGGAATACTCGTGGTAGCCCTCGGCCCCGGCGGGGGTCCGCCAGTCGATCCGCAGGGTGTTGCCGCGCACAACGGCAATGCCGCGCGCCTGGCCAAAGCCGGCCTGCTGGGCATCGTAGCGCCCGTCGGGTCGCAGCGTGAGATCCCATGTCGTGACGCCGAATTGCTCCGTCGATTCCTCCCAGCGCCCGGCTGCATTCGCAAGCGGCGCCACAGCCGGCCCACCGCCGCCCGGTGCCGGGCCGGGCGCGGGGCGGAAATCCTCCGGACGTTTCAGGGTGGAGCGAAACACGCCGATCGTGCCATTGCGCAGCACTTCCACGCGGCCGGATCCGAGCCCGCCCGTGCCATCAAACGAATACTCGTGGTAGCCCTCCGTCCCAGCCGGGGTCCGCCAGTCGATCCGCAGGGTGTTGCCGCGCACGAAGGCGACGCCGCGCGCCTGGCCAAAGCCGGTCTGCTGAGCGTCGTAGCGCCCGTCGGGTCGCAGTGTGAGATCCCAAGTCGTGACGCCGAATTGCTCCGTCGACTCCTCCCAGCGCCCGGCCACGTTTGCGAGTGGCGGAGCCCCCGAGCCGCCGCCCGGCGCCAGACCGCTGCGCATGTAGTCGATCAGGAAAAGGCACGTGCGGTGCGATTCGCCGCGGCGGTCGGGATGGCTCGCCGCTGACACGCTCGCGCGCGTCCGCCCCGCAATGACCTCAACGTTGATTAATGCGGCCACCCACTCGTTCGACCCGCCGATCGTGTGCGGCATCGGCGCGTGCGGTGTGAGGCCCGCCGCGACCAACGCTTCCCGAGCGCGGGACATCGCCGCCGGCAGGTCGAGTGCCGTGTGGGTCTCCGCCGCCGTGATGCCCGGCGTCGTGGGATGGGTTTCCTGTGCGGGAGCGACGGCGGCGGCGCTGAGCGCGACCGCGAGCATTAACCATGACAGCCAACGCTGCTGGACGATTTTCGCTTTCATGCGGAGTTGGGGCTGAAGGCCGTGGGGCGCGAATCCGACGAGATACGTGCCGGGGTTAATCTTTTTTCCGCCGGGCGCAAATGCTTTGGCGTCGCGCGCGGTTTGCACCTTCATACCGATTCCAAACCTTGATGAAAACCATCCTCCTCCTCGTCGCCTCCAACATCTTCATGACCTGCGCGTGGTATGGTCAGCTCAAGTGGAAGATTTTCGAGGGCAAGGCGCTCTGGATGATCATCCTGATGTCGTGGGGCATCGCGCTGTTTGAGTATGCGCTCATGGTGCCGGCCAACCGCATCGGCTACGCCAACGGCCTGACCGGCTATCAGCTGAAGATCATCCAGGAAGTAATCACGCTCGTGGTATTCGTCGGCTTCGCGTGGCTCGTGCTCGGCGAGAGGCTCACCTGGAACTATGCGGTGAGCTTCCTGATGATCCTCGGCGCGGTGTATTTTGCCGTGGGTGTGAAACCGGGCTCGCCAGCGGGGCATTGACGAAAACCAGCCTTGACGTGTTCACTTGAACACGCCACTCCCCTGCCCTGCCGCTCGGCGCTTGCCTCGGTCTTCGCCCGCCGCTCACGCTGCGGACCCGGCGCCCTCCTCTCCCTTTTTCCAAACCACACGAAACGCAACCTCCCGCCCTCATCCGCCATGTCCAAAGCCGCCCCCGCTCCCGCCAAGTCCGCCGCCAGCGCCGCCGTCGCCGCCGCCACCCAGGCCCGCGACAAGAACATCGAACTCGCCCTCTCCTCCATCACCAAGCAGTTCGGCGAAGGCTCGATCATGCGCCTCGGCTCCAACGCCAAGATGAAGGTCGAGACCCTCACCACCGGCTCCCTTGCCGTGGACCTCGCCCTCGGCGTGGGCGGCTTGCCCAAGGGCCGCATAATCGAGATCTACGGGCCGGAATCGTCCGGCAAGACGACCTTCTGCTTGAGCGTCATCGCCGAGTCGCAGAAGCGCGGCGGCCTCGCGGCCTTCATCGACGTCGAGCACGCGCTCGATCCAAAATACGCGCGCGTCGTCGGCGTTAACCTCGACGACCTGCTCGTCTCCCAGCCCGACTCCGGCGAGGATGCGCTCAATATCATGGAGACCCTCATCCGCTCCAACTCGATCGACGTGATCGTGCTCGACTCCGTCGCGGCGCTCACGACCCGCGCCGAGCTCGACGGCCAGATGGGCGACGCCACCGTCGGTGCACAGGCCCGCCTCATGAGCCAGGCGATGCGCCGCCTCACTGCCGTCGTCAGCAAGACGAACTGCGTTTGCATCTTCACGAACCAGATTCGCGAGAAGATCGGCGTGATGTTCGGCAACCCTGAGACGACCTCGGGCGGCCGCGCGCTGAAGTTTTTCTCCTCCGTCCGCATCGACATCCGCCGCAAGGACCAGATCAAGACGCCCGAGGGCAAGGTCATCGGCAACCGCACCAAGATCAAAGTCGTGAAGAACAAGGTCGCCCCGCCGTTCACCGAGGTGGAGTTCGACATCATGTATGACGAGGGCATCTCCAAGATGGGCTCGCTCCTCGACCTCGGCCTCGAGCACAAGATTCTCGAAAAGAAAGGCGCCTGGATTGCCTACGAGGGCAACCTCGTCGGCCAGGGCCGCGACGCCGCCAAGCAGGCGCTCAAGGAGAAGCCCGAGCTCGCCGAGAAGATTCAGAAAGCGATTCTCGAGAAAGTGAACATCGTCGGCGGCGCGACGGTGACGGGCGAGGCGGAGGCCTAGCCTTCACCCAGCGCCGCGGCGCGCGGCTGAATCAACCGCGCGCCGCCACCGGAATCACCAGCTTCAGCGCCGTGTGCGTGGCGGAAAAACCGCAGACCTTGTTGTCCACGAGCCCGGCAGCTTTCGCCGCGCGCATCACGTCGACATCTTTCACGCGTGCGGCTTTGCCCTTGAGCGAGACCACCCAGATCGCACCGGTCGGCGCGAGGTGGTGCTTGAGTTCCGTGAGCCGCGCGAGCTCAGCCTCGCTGTCGGCGGGATAAAAAATGAAATCCAAACCTCCACCCGCCGCGGGGGGGTTCGGGGGGAGCCTGGTGAGCGGCGGCGACTTCAGGCGTGCGGCGGCCTGCTTGCGAAACTCCGCGTCGTCCACGCCTAGCACGGCGACGCGCGACTCGGGCTTGAGCCCGAGCTTGTCGATCAGGCTCTTCGGGTAGCGGACCTTGAGGGCCCATTTTTCCGCAGTCGCGCGATCGCCGAGCAAAAGGGAGAACACGCCCCCGGTATGCGTCACACGCAGCTCACCGGCCTTCGCCACGTCCGCGGCTTTCACGGTGTTAAGCGCGACAGCGAGCTTCGCACCCCCGCGGAACACGAGCGCCGCCGAGTCGAGGTGCGCCGTGCCGGGGAATTCCCCCGCACCGAGGCGCAGCATGCATCTTGTTTCGAGGCCCACGGGTCCTTAATCGGGCGGAGTCCAGCAAGCGCGCGCTAGCGCGTCAAAGCCAAGATGACGTCGTTTGCCCGCCGCTGAACATTGGCGGCAAATTCGGGTCCCATCCACCCATGTCAGCCCAGCCCCGCCTCCTTCTCCCTCTGCTGTTCAGCGGTCTTTTCCTTTCAGCCGCCCTCTCGGCGCAGGATTCCAAGCCTGCGCTCATGTCGCGCACCGGCGGTGGCTCAAGCTGGGCCGACCTCAAAGAGCTGCAGCAGGCCGCGGCCAAGGGAAATCCCAAGGCGGAGGCGGCGCTCGGCGAAATGCTGTTGCGGGGCGATGGCATCACGAGGGACGAGGCCCGGGGCGTCACGCTCCTGGAGAAGGCGGCCCGCGCCGGCCACTCGGGCGCGGCGTTTCGCATCGGCATGCTGCTGGCCGACGGCGAGGCTGGGGTCGCCAAGGACCCGGCGCGCTCGCTCGACTATTTCCGCGCGGCGGCGGCAGGTGGTGAAGCCGAGGCCTTTTTCAACCTCGGTGCGGCCTATGCCGGCGGGCGCGGTGCGCGCCGCAACTTGGGCGAGGCCCTCGCCTGGCTCAGCCTCGCGCGCGAGCGGGGCGCGGGCGGCGATACCGAGTCCCGCCTGCGTGCCCAATTGAAATCAAACCCAACCACGCTGGCGACCGCCGATCGCCGCGCCAAGGAGATCGCGGCGGAATTGAAGGCCAAGATGGTCGTCGACCTGCTCCCGCCTCCGGCCCCGCTGGATCGGGTGTTCGATCCCCTGAAGCCCAAGCTCTAGTGGCACTTCGGCACCGCGCCCGCTAATGCGCCGCTGAAGCTGCGCGGATACGTGCCGCTTGCCGGTTGCCGTCGCGGCGCAGACACGGTTGGCTGACCCGTCATGCCCGCCGCCGTCCAGACCTCGCCGGTGTTTCACGTGCGCGGCCTCGCGCGCGTCTACGGCGAGGGCGACGCGGCCGTAATCGCCCTCCGCGGCGTCGACCTTGATCTGTTCTCCGGCGAGCTGATCGTGCTGCTCGGCGCCTCCGGCAGCGGAAAATCCACGCTGCTCAACCAACTCGGCGGCCTCGACTCACCCACGCACGGCACTCTCCTCTACCGCGGCGCGAACCTCGCGGCCTTCGGCGAGGCCGAGCTGACGCTTTTCCGCCGCGACGCGGTCGGGTTCGTTTTCCAAGCCTACAATCTGATTCCCAGCCTCACGGCCCGGGAAAACGTCGCGCTCATCACGGAGATTTGCCGCGATCCAATGGCGCCCGAGGAGGCGCTCGCGCTCGTGGGTCTCGCGGATCGCATGGATCATTTTCCCGCGCAGCTTTCCGGCGGCGAGCAGCAGCGTGTCGCCATCGCGCGCGCCATCGCCAAGCGGCCCGAGGTGCTGCTCTGCGACGAGCCCACCGGCGCGCTCGATGTGCGCACGGGCATCACCGTCCTCGAGGCGATCGAGAAGATCAACCGGGAGCTCGGCACCCTCGCTGTCATCATCACGCACAACGCCATCCTCGCCGACATGGCGAACCGTGTCTTCACGCTCTCGGACGGCCGCATCGTGAGCGTTCGCGAAAATGCCCGCCGCGGCTTGGCGCGCGACCTCGCCTGGTAGCCGGCCATGTCGCTCCTCGACACCAAGCTCCTTCGCGATCTCCGCGCGCTCCGCTCGCAGGCGATCGCCGTCGCCCTCGTGATGGCCTGCGGCCTCGCCATGATGATCATGACGCGCTCGCTCATCCTCTCCTTGGCGACGACGCGCGACCACTATTACGAGGAACACCGCTTCGCCGATGTGTTTGCCCGGCTGAAGCGCGCGCCCAACTCCGTGCGCGAGGAGCTCGCCGCGATCCCCGGCGTGGCGCACGTGCAGACAGGTATCGCGATCCAAGTGACACTCGACGTGCCCGGCTTGGCGGAGCCCGCCGTCGGCTTGATCAACTCCCTGCCGGAGCGCGGCGAGCAGGTGCTCAACCGACTGCATGTGCGCAGCGGCCGCCTGCCCGCGGGGCGCACGACCGTCGGGGAGCTCGCGGTCGGCGAGGCGTTCGCCGAGGCCCACGGCCTCCGCCCGGGAGATTCCATCGCGGCGGTGCTCAACGGTGCCAAAGAGACCTTTCGCCTTTCGGGCATAGTGCTGTCGCCCGAGTTTATTTTCGAGGCCCCGCCCGGCGCAGCTTTGCCGGACAACAAGACCTATGGTGTCTTCTGGATGCCCTACCGCGAGCTGGCGACGGCGTTTCAACTCTACGGCGCATTCAACAATGTCTCGCTCACCCTGGCGCCCGGCGCTTCCGAGCCCGCGGTCATCGCCGCGGTAAACCGTCTGCTCGCGCCTTACGGCGGCCGTGGCGCTTACGGCCGGATCGACCACGCGTCGCACCGCCGCGTCGACGACGAGATCCGCGTGCTCGTCGGGCTTTCGGTCGCGTTCCCGCTCGTGTTCCTGAGCGTCGCCGCGTTCATGGTGAATTCCGTGATGAGCCGCCAAATCGCGCTCCAGCGCGAACAGATTGCGATGCTCAAGGCGTGCGGCTTTGCCAACCGGCAGGTGGGGGCGCACTATTTCAAGTTCTCCCTCGCAATCGTGGCAGGCGGCGTGCTGGCCGGCGCGCTGGGCGGCATCGTGCTCGGGCACCAGCTGGTGGAGATGTATCATTTGTTCTTCCGCTTTCCTCAGCTCGATTTCCAGCTCGATGCCCGGGTGCTCGTGTTTGCGACGGCAGCGAGCGCGGGCGCGGCGTTTGCGGGCGTGGCGGGCGCGGTGCGACGCGCCGTGCGGCTGCCGCCAGCCGAGGCCATGCGACCGGAGGCGCCGGCAAATTTCCAGCCCTCGCTGGTCGAGCGCCTGGGGCTCGCGCGCTGGTTCAGCGCGTCGCTCCGCATGGCATTGCGCAACATCCAGCGCCGCCCCGTGCGCAGCGCGCTCACGTGCCTCGCGCTCGCGCTCGCGACGGCGATCTTGATCGTGCCGAACTCGTTTCGCGACGGGATCGCCTACGTGATCGATTTTCAGTGGGACGTGGTGCAGCGCCAGACCGTCACGCTCTCGCTCGTGGAGCCGGGGCCCGCCCGGGCGTTGTCGGATTTCAAACACCTGCCGGGCGTGGTTTGGGCGGAACCATTTCGCTTCGTGCCCATCGAGCTGCGGGCCGGGCCGATCACGCGCCGCCTCACGTTGCAAGGACTGCCTGAGCGCGGCACGCTCAGCCGGGTGATTGATGGCGAGCCGCGGCAGCTGACGCTCCCCCCACGCGGCATCGTGATGTCGGCCAAGCTCGCCGAGGTGATGCAGATCAAACCTGGGGACGAGGTGGTCGCGCGCGTGCTCGAGGGCCGCGAGCGCGAGATCGCGGTGCCCGTCGTGGGACTGGCCGAGGATTTTGCCGGCACGGCAGCCTATATGGAACTAGATGCGCTCAACCGGCTGCTGCTCGAGGGCGATCGCGTTAGCGGTGCCCACGTGGTACTCGATCGTGGGCATTGGGGAGAGTTCCTGAGTGCCGTGAAACGCACGCCTCGCATCGCGGGCTGCATCATCAAGGACTCGCTCCGCGAGGGGTTCCGCAAGACTACCGCGGAGAGCATCGGTCTCCTGCAGAAAATCTACCTGTTGTTCGCTACGATCGTGGCATTTGGCATCATCTACAACAGCGCGCGCATCTCCCTCTCGGAACGCGCCCGCGAGCTGGCGACGCTGCGGGTCCTGGGCTTCAGCCGCGGCGAGGTGGGCGCGGTGCTGGTGGGAGAACTTGTTTTGCTCACGCTCGCCGCCCTGCCCCTCGGCCTCGTGATCGGGTCGGGATTTGCCAAAGGCATTCTTACGGCGGTGAACACGGAGACGGTGCGCCTGCCGCTGGTGCTGACGCCGGCAAACTACGCGTTTGCGGTGTTGGTCGTGGCGGTGGCGTCGGCGGCATCCGCGCTGTTTGCTGCGCGGAAGGTCGCAGGCATCGACCTCGTCGGTGCACTCAAGGCCATCGACTGAGCCGCCATCGCCCGAACGCTTTACCATGAATCCCGCTTCCCCGCCCGCTTCCGCTGCCAAGAAGACGAATGCGCCCACGTGGCGCCGCCGGTTGCCGCTGCTGGGAGCCGCGGTGCTGGTCGCACTCATCGTCGTGGGACTCTGGCCTCGGGCGGTGTCGGTGGAGGTGGCGACCGTGACGCAGGGGCCCCTGGTCGTCACCGTGGACGAGGAGGGCATGACGCGCGTGAAGCACCGCTACGCGATAACGGCGCCCGTGGCCGGGCAGCTGCGGCGCATCGACTGGAAGGCGGGCGCAGCCGTTGAGGCCGGTCAAACCGTCCTGGCAACGCTGGAGCCTGGCGGTTCGGACTTTCTGGATGCACGCTCCCAGGCCCAAGCCGAGGCACGGGTGCGCGCTGCTGAGGCCGCCCGCGATGGGGCCCTGGCGCAGCGCGGGCGAGCCGAAGCCGCAGCCCGGATGTTCACCACCGATCGCGAGCGCGCCAAGGCCTTGCGCGACCGAGGCGTGCTGTCGGCGCAGGAGTTCGACGCTGCACAGATGCGCGCCGACACGGCGGCGCAGGAAGCGCGCGCGGCGGACTTTGCACTGAAGGTGGCGGAGTTTGAGTTGCAGCAAGCCCGCGCTATAGCCGGCCGCGGCGCCACGGAGAAGGCCATCGGCGCCGCCGAGCCTCTGGTCATCAAGTCGCCAGTCAGCGGACGAATTCTGCGGGTGTTTCAAGAGAGTGCGCGCATGGTGCCGGCCGGCTATGCGCTGCTCGAAATTGGCGACCCCACGGACCTCGAGGTGCGCATCGAGGTTCTTTCACGTGATGGTGTGGCGATAACTCCGGGGGCGCGGGTGATGCTTGAGCGCTGGGGCGGCGCTGAGCATTTGGCAGCGCGGGTGCGGCTGGTGGAGCCATCGGCTTTCACCAAGATTTCGGCTTTGGGCGTCGAGGAACAGCGCGTCTATGTCATTGCCGACTTCACGGACCCGATTGAACGACGCCCCACGCTTGGCGACAGCTTCCGAGTCGAGGCGCGGATCGTCACGTGGGAGAAGGCGAGTGCGTTGCGTGTGCCCGCCGGCGCGCTTTTTCGTCGAGGGAATGAATGGCGGGCTTTTGTGGTCGAGGCCGGCCGCGCCAAAATGCGGCGCGTGCAGGCGGGGCGCAGCAATGGCGTCGAGACGGAAGTGCTCGACGGCTTGGCCGCGGGTGAGCGCGTCGTCGTTTACCCCGGCGACAAGGTGAGCGACGGCAGCCGCGTGGCGGCGCTGGCCATCGGCGCGCGGTGAGGCGCCCCTGCGCCCGCGACTCGTGGCGCGCATTTGACTTGGGCCGCGTGCGTCCGAAGCGTAGCGGACTCTGTGCCGCCCAATCAGGATACCATTGCCGCCCTGGCCACACCTGCCGGGGCTTCCGCCATTGCGCTGATTAGAATCAGCGGGTCGGATACGCGACGCATCGCCACCGACCTCTGCGGCACCCTGCCCCACCCCCGCGCTGCGTGGCACGGTGATTACCGGGCGCTCGGCGGGGAGCTGCTCGACGACGTCCTGTTCACCTTTTTCAAAGGCCCGGCCTCTTATACTGGCGAGGATTCCCTCGAAGTATCATCCCACGGCAATCCGTTCATCGTGCACAAGGTTCTGTCCGACTTGTTTGCACGGGGATGCCGCCCGGCGGAGCCCGGCGAGTTTTCGCGGCGGGCATTCCTCAACGGCAAGATGGACCTCAGCCAAGCCGAGGCGGTAATGGATTTGATTAACGCACGCAGTGACAGGGCTTTGGCCGCAGCTCATGCCCAATTGCGCGGGGGCTTGGGCCAGCGCATGACCGCGATAACCACCGAGGTGGTTGATGTCGTTGCCCGAATCGAAGCGTATATCGATTTCCCCGAGGATGATCTGCCGCCGGAAGATCGCGCACTGCTTGAGCAGCGAATGGATCGCATAGTGTTAATGACCAATGCTTTAATAGCCACGTCATCCTACGGCGAACTCCTCCGGGAAGGCGCAAAGACTGTGATTATCGGGGCCGCGAACGCCGGCAAAAGCAGCTTACTGAATGCGCTAGTGGGCCGCGATCGAGCAATCGTTAGCCCGGAGCCGGGAACCACGCGCGACTTTATTGAAGATGCCATTATCGTCGGAGCCCATAAGCTGCGGATTATTGATACGGCGGGGTTTAATCCGATTCCGGCCCCAATTGAGCGTCTGGGACAAGCCAAGACGCTGGAACTCGTGAGCAGCGCGGACTTGTTGCTTATCGTGGTAGACCGGACGCTAAGTCCTCCCCCTACCCTGCCGCCGGACGCGTTGCGGCTCCTAAAGCCCGAGTCGACAGTTTGGGTGCTCAATAAGAGCGACCTACCAGAAGGTCGCGGCCGTGACGCCGTGAAGGAGGGCCATGAGGCGATCGAAATCTCCGCACTGACTGGCGATGGGATTGATCGGCTCAGAAACGCGATTGTAGCAAAGCTGGATGGATTTCAGCCTAACCAAAGTGATTCTATCGCGATAAGTTCGCGACACACTCGAGCACTTGGCTTAGCCCAGGTTGGATTGCAGGACGCTCAAGCCAAACTTCGACTTGGCTCGCCCCTGGAGCTGGTCGCGAGCGACCTCCGAAGCACTTTGGGCGCCGTCGGAGAGATTACTGGGCGCATCGATCACGAAGAGGTGCTCAATCGCCTTTTTGCCACCTTCTGCATCGGCAAATAGAATTTCCATCCAAGAACTGCACAAAAGGTTCCTCGGCGACGTCTGGGTCGACCACGCACCGTCTATGTTTCAATACGACAAAGCTTATGATGTGATTGTTTGTGGCGCCGGCCACGCTGGCGTCGAGGCTGCCTTGGCCGCTTCGCGCATAGGAGCCAGCACGCTGCTCCTAACCGGTAATATCGACACGATTGCACAGATGAGCTGCAATCCCGCCATCGGCGGACAAGCCAAAGGGCAAATCGTGCGAGAGATCGATGCCCTCGGCGGTGAGATGGCCATCAACACCGATCTCACGGGAATCCAATTTCGGCTGCTGAACGAATCCAAAGGGCCAGCGGTGAGATCACCTCGGGCGCAATGCGACAAGAAGGCATATCAGTTTCGCTTGAAGCACTCGCTTGAGCGCCAGCCGAATCTCGACCTCTTCCAAGCCACCGTAACTTCGTTGGTTTTAGCCGACGGAAAAGCCGTCGGCTGCCAAACCAACCTCGATATCGAATTCCGGAGCAAGACCGTCGTCGTAACAACCGGAACGTTCTTGCGGGGGCTCATGCACATTGGGCAGAACAAGAACGAAGGGGGCAGGCTAGGGGACTTTTCCGCGAAATCGCTATCATCGAGCCTGATTGCCGCGGGCATCGAACTTCGACGCCTCAAAACCGGGACGCCACCTCGCCTCCTAGGACGCACGATAAACTTCAAGTCGATGGTGGAACAGAAAGGAGACAGCGACCCTACGTTTTTCGCGTTCCACGACACGCGCGATTCGGCCGATTTGTTCCACGTGGAACAGGCCGCCGAGCATCGACAGGGTTGGCGACCCGGATGTGAACAAGTCTCGTGCTGGATGACTCACACCACCACACAAACCGCCGAGATCGTCAGAAACAACCTGCAGAAATCCGCGCTATACGGCGGTGAGATAGAAGGCACAGGACCAAGATATTGCCCAAGCATCGAGGACAAATTCGTGCGTTTTTCCGACAAGCCCAGACACCTGCTTTTTCTCGAACCCGAAGGCCGCTCAACCAACGAATATTATGTGAACGGTTTGTCGACAAGTCTGCCATTCGACGTGCAGGTCTCCATGATTCGGAGCGTGCCGGGATTGGAGCAC
>JAEUHB010000125.1 GCA_016794665.1 Opitutaceae bacterium | reverse complement strand
TTCGCCTCGCGGACGAGTTTTCGCTCGAGCATCGGGGGCAGCCGTAGAGTAACCATGCGACGAAAGTGGTGGAATTTCGGAAACGCGCAAGAGCGGGATCGAGCTACCTGCCGGTGGCGAGCAATCGCTCCACGCGATCCGCGTCAGGTGGGGAGTGTTTTTCCACGTAGCGGTTCGTCGATAGGTAGGCGATGGCCTCGCCGATTGGGCCGGGAATAAGCACCACTAGCCATGCGGGGCCTCATGCGATCAGCTGCTTGATCACCGTCCCGCCGAATTGGCTGAGCTGCTTGAAGCGCCCGGCGTGGTAGTAGGTGAGTTTGTTGTCGTCGAGGCCGAGGAGCCGCAGCAGCGTGCAATGCACGTCGCGCACGTGGTGGACGGTGTCCACCGCGTTCATGCCGGTCTCATCGGTGGCGCCGATGGTGTGGCCGGCCTTCACGCCGCCGCCGGCGAGCCACATCGTCATCGCGTGTGGATTGTGGTCGCGGCCGTAGGCGGTGCCGCCCCGGACGCCGTTGTCGGGCGTGCGGCCGAACTCGCCGCACCACACGATGAGCGTGCTCTCGAGGAGGCCGCGCCGCTTGAGGTCGGTGATGAGGGCGGCGATTGGCTGGTCGACGCCACGGACGAGGTTGCCGTGGGCGCGCTCGATGTAATCGTGGCTGTCCCACGAGCCGTTGTAGAGCTGCACGAAGCGCACGCCTTTCTCGACGAGCTTGCGCGCGAGCAGGCATTTGCGGCCAAAGCTGTCGGTCGCGTCCTGGCCGATGCCGTAGAGGGCCTTGGTCTTCTCGTCCTCCTTGGACAGGTCGAGTGTCTCCGGGACCTGCATCTGCATGCGGAACGCGAGCTCGTAGTTGTCCATGCGGGCGGCGAGCTCGTCGAAGCCGGGCCGCTGCGCGGCGTGCGCGGCGTTGAGCTGCGCGATGAGATCGAGGTTCTTGCGCTGGCGATCCGGGGTGACGCCGGCGGGCGGCGTGAGATCGAGGATGGGCGAGCCCTTGGCGCGGAGCGGCGTGCCCTGGAAACTCGCGGGGAGGTAGCCGTTGCTCCAGTTGGCCGAGCCGCCCTGCGGGTAGCTCACCTCGGGCAACACGATGAAGCCGGGCAGGTCCTGGTTCAGGGAGCCGAGGCCGTAGTTGACCCAGGCGCCGAGGCCCGGATCGCCGCCGAAGCGGTTGCCACAGTTCATCTGATACATCGCGGTCGGGTGGTTGACGCTGTCCACCTGGCAGCCGCGGTAGAAGCAGAGGTCGTCGGCGACCTTGGCGAGGTGCGACCAATTGGTGGCCATGTCGGCGCCGCTCTGGCCGGCCTTGATGAACTCGAAGGGACTGCGGACGTAATAGCGTTTGCCGCTCTCCATCGCGGATTTTTGCTTTCCCTCACGGGTGAACTCCTCGAGGTGGAGCTTCGCGAGCATCGGCTTGGGATCGAAGGTGTCGATATGCGAGGGCCCGCCCTCCATCATCAGGAAGATGCAGTTCTTGGCCTTGGCGGGGAGATGGCCGGGCTTGGGGGCGAGGGGATTCGGTTTGTCGGCCGCCCGGGATTCGGAGGAGAGCAGGGCGGAAAAGGCGACGCTCCCGAGGCTCGCGCCGAGGCCGTAGAGAAAATCGCGGCGGGTCGGGGCGTGCAGGGCGCGCGCGCCGGCGCAGGGGAAGTAGCGATTAGTCGACATACGAGAATTCGTTGGCGTTGAAGAGCGCGAGGCACACGTCGGCGAGGGCGCGCGTGCGCAGCGGGACGTCGGCCGGCTGGAGGTCGGGGACGAAGTCAGCGTAGGCGTGCAGCGTTTCCTTGAACGTGAATTTCTCGCCGGTGTTCTCCTCGACGGCTTCGCGCTGCACCTCGAAGGGCCGCGCGGGCGCGGTCGGGGTGTCGCCGGCGATGAGTGAGGAGATGCTCCGCCAGTGCGCGAGGCAGGCGGCGAGTTCGGCCGCGTTCGGCGCGCGGGAATAGGCGAGGGAGAAACAGCGCGTGACGGCGTCGGCGTCGGACGTGGTTTCCTTCACGGCGCGGGCGGCGAGCGCGAGGGCGCGGGCGTGGCTGGCGGCGCCGTTGAAGAGACTGAAGACCTGCGGCGTGATCGTGGAGGCGTCGCGGCGCTCGCAGGAAAAATCCGGCGTGGGTTGATTGAAGACCTCCATCGCGGGATCGGGGAGGCCGCGGATCTTCAGCGCGTAGAGGCTGCGCCGGTGACGCTGCGCCGGGAGCGGGTTGGGAATCCACGCGGAGGCAAACGTGCCCATGACCTGCCGCGGTTGCAGCGCGGCCTCGAGGTTCATCTCGGGGCGGTTCGGGATGCCGCCGAGCGTCGGGTTGAGTTCCCCCGTGGCGGAGAGCATGGCGTCGCGCAGTTCCTCCGCGGTGAGTCGGCGGGGGGTGAAGGCGGCGTAGCTCGTCCCCGTCGGATCTTTTTCGGCGAGGAGCTTGCGGTCGGGATGCGAGGAGCCGCGCCGGTAGGCCTCGCTCGTCATGATGACGCGATGCAGCGCTTTGAACGACCAGCCCTGCTCCACGAACGTCGCGGCCAGCCAGTCGAGCAGCTCCGGGTGCGTCGGCTTCTTTCCGGTGCTGCCGAAGTTATTGGGATTGCCCGCGAGCGGCTGGCCAAAATGCCAAAGCCAGACGCGATTCACGATGGCGCGCGTGGTGAGCGGATTTTCGGCGGTGGCGACCCACTCGGCGAAGACGGCGCGGCGCCCTTCAATCGTGTCGGGCACGGGGACCTTCGGCGCGACGCCGATGGCGCTCAGCACGCCGGGCGACACCTTTTCGCCGAGGGCAAAGGGATCGCCGTAGGTCAGGATGCACGTCTGCTCCAGTTCGCCGTCGGTCATGCGATTCGCGGGCATGCGCAAGGGATTGAATACGCCCCGCAGCTCGGGCGTGCGGCCGTTGTAGACGGCGTGGGCGACGGGTTCGTAGCGGTCGAACTCCCACTTGAGGCGTTCGAGGCCTTTGCGGGCGACGCGCTCGTTGCCGTAGTCCTCCGGGCTGAAGCCGAGCAGCTTGGGCGGAAACTGATCCTCGGGCACCTTCTGGCGCGTCATCGCGCCGCGGGCGGCATTGAACGCGCCCTCGAATTCGCGCCGCTTGCCGCCGCGCTCCTGGGTGCGGGCCGATTCGACCGCGGCGTTCCATTTCGCGGGGTCGAGGCCTTTCTCCTGAAACCACTTTTCAGCCGCGGCGAGCATCTGCGCATCGAGGCGACGCAACGTCGCGAGGTAGGCTTCACGGCGGGGCTCGAGGTATTTGGCCTCGTCGAAGCCGGCGGTGTTCTCGCCGGGGACGAAGGCCGCCGGGCGCTCCGCGAGCTGCGTCGTCGCGAACGTCGCCTGGATCGAGTAGTAGTCGCGCGTCGGCACCGGATCGAACTTGTGGTCGTGGCAGCGGGCGCATTGGAGCGACTGCGCGAGAAAGGTCTCGCCGACGCTATTGGTCACATCGTCGAGGAAGCGCTGGCGCGCGACCT
>JAEUHB010000122.1 GCA_016794665.1 Opitutaceae bacterium | reverse complement strand
CTGGGGCGACGCCGAACGGGACGAAACCGAGTCCGACGAGGACGAGGATATCGACGACGAGGTCTACACGCTACACCGCAACCCCATCTACGTCGCGAGCCGCGGCATCCATCTCAGCGTTGCGCGCTCGTGGGAAAGGCTCGCCGCCGATCCGGCGCGGGTGCCGCCGCCGCTCGCGCTCGCGCTCCTCGGCTCGCTCCAGCGCGGGCAGGATCTCGCCATGCAGGCTGTTCACGCGCTCGATTTTGGCGACTTCGCGATGGCCGTGAGCCTCTTCAAGCGCGCGCTGAGCGCCTTGAATGACTCGCTCGCGCTCGTCAATGCCGACGCCGTCGCGCGCCTCCCGCACGTGCGCGCGTGGCGCGAGGACGCTATGTCGCGGCTGTTCGACCTGCGCGAGGTCTGGCTGCGCGTCATTGGCGAGTGCCGCGAGGAGCTCGAGCGCCCGATCGAGGACGCCGACGAGGACGAGGAGTAGCCGGCGCTAAGGCGCGAGGTGCGGCGCGAGGTGCTGGCGCCAGATCGCGTAGCCGTCGGCGTTGAGGTGCAGGCGGTCGGCCACGTAAAGCTCGGGCCGCGGCTCGCCGTCGCCGCTGAGCGTGTGCGGGTTGAGATCGACGAATTTCCGGCGCGGATCCGCGGCGCAGTGGGCCGCGATGAGGGCGTTGGCGAGCGACATCTTGTCAGCGATCTTCCAGCGCGAGGGCGCGAGGCCGACGGAGAGGTAGATAATCTTCGTGTCGGGCAGCGCGGTATGGAGCTTGTTGCAAAACGCCCGGAACGAGCCCGCCACTTCCTCAGGTGAGCGGCCGGCGTTGAGGTCATTGCTGCCCGCGAAGAGGACCACGAGGCGCGGCCGGTGCGCCGGCACAATGCGATCGAAGAAGTGCACGCAGTCCGAGAGAAACGAGCCGCCGAAGCCGCGGTTGATCGTCCGCACGCCGGGAAAATCCTCCGCGAGCGTGGCCCAGCGCCGGATCGACGAACTGCCGGTGAAGAGCACGCCGCCGGCCACGGGCGGGTTCTTTGCGTCCTCCGCCTCAAACGCCGCGATGGCGTCCTTGAAGCGATCCGGACTGCCCGGAGCGGCCTCGGCGCCGCGAGCACCCACCAAACCTAAAAAGAGGCAAAACAGGAGCGACGCGAATGTCTTCATCATGGAGCGAAACAGGCGTGGCGCGCAGGCGAAGTCGAGTTTCGAAAGCCGGCGCACCCATCCCGCCGCTTGACCGTCGCGCCCCCCCCACGCAGCGTCCGCTGCGATGTCCCCACCCCGCGACGCCCCCACGAGCATCTTTGGATCGCTTCGTTTCATCGGCCCCGGCCTGATTCTCACTGCCTCCATTGTCGGCTCCGGCGAGCTGATCGTGACGCCCAAGCTCGCCGGCGAGGTGGGTTACGATCTGCTCTGGCTGATTTTGATCGGCTGCATCGTGAAGGTGTTTGTGCAGATCGAGATCGGGCGCTTCACCATCGCGCACCAGAAGACACCGCTCGTGGCGTTCAACGAGGTGCCGGGCCCGCGCGCAGGTGTCTCGTGGCTCGTGTGGCTGTGGCTGATAATGTTTCTCTGCTCGATCAGCCAGATGGGTGGCATCGTGGGCGGCGTGGCCGAGACGCTTGCGGCCGGCGGCTGGCAGGTGTCGCGCGCGTGGCTCGCGATTGGCGTCGGCCTCTCGTGCGCGCTGCTGCTTGTCCTGGGCAGCTACAAATGGGTGGAGAACGGCTCCACCGCGATGGTGGCGGGCTTCACGGTGTCCACCATCGTGGCCGTGGGTGCGCTGCAATGGACGGAATTCCGCATCGAGCCCGCGCAGATTGCGCGCGGCCTGAGCTTTCATCTGCCGGGGAATTTCGCCACGGCCTTCGCGGCCCTCGGCATCATCGGCGTCGGCGCGTCGGAGCTCGTCTACTATCCCTATTGGTGCCTCGAGAAGGGCTACGCCGCGAACACCGGCGTGCCCGACGGCAGCGCGGCGTGGTTTGCGCGCGCGCGCGGCTGGATGCGCGTGATGCGCATCGACGCGTGGTTCTCCGCCATCATTTACACGACGGCGACGGTGGCCTTCTACCTCCTCGGCGCCGCGGTGCTGCACACGCAGAAACTGCAGGTCTCGGACAAGGGCATGATCGACACCCTCGCCCACCTGTTTCTCAGCAGCCTCGGCCCGTGGAGCCTCTGGATGTTTCTCGTCGGCGCATTCTTCGTCCTTTACTCGACGGCCTTTGCCGCGTCGGCCTCCAACGCCCGGCTTGCGGCTGACGCACTCGGCGTGTTTGGGCTGAAGAAATACCGCGACGACGCCGACCGCGGCTGGTGGATCAAGTTCTTCAGCGCCGGCCTGCCACTCTATGCGGCGACGCTCTACATCGTCTGGCCCAAGCCCGTCGCGCTCGTCTTCATCGGCGGCGTCGGACAGGGCATGCTGTTGCCGTTCCTCGGGCTCGCGGCGCTGCACTTCCGCTACCGTCGCACCGCGCCCGAGCTGCGCCCGGGCATCGCCTGGAGCGCCGCGCTCTGGATCGCGGCGGCGGTGCTGATGCTCGGCGGGCTCTATCAAGTCTGGGATCTGGTGCTGAAGCCGCGGTAGGGCGACACCCGTGTTGCAGCCCGCCTTGGCACACGCGGTGTTCCGAGGCAGCGCGGTGCTCCAGCCCGCGCCGAACGCGACGTCGCCTTCTTGCGCGGGCTGAAGCACCGCGCTACCCCAAGACGCCCCGGCTCTCCCTGCTTCGCCAAGGCCGCGCAAGGCAAGCCCGAGCCGGGCTACCCGCACTCCGGCTCAGTCCACCACCGACTCCGTAATCAGACGGCGGTAGGTCGCGCGCGCGTGGTCGTAGGCCGCGCGCGCGTCGGCCCGCTCGGAGGGTTTGATGAAGCGCTCCTTCTGCGACCAGCACTGATCGACGCCGGCGAGGCACCACTCGGCGCTGCGCCGCGAGGCGCGGACCGGCTTGTCGCCCACGAGCACAAAGATCGGGTTCGTGTGCGACGAAGGCAGCACGCGCACGGCGATCCAGCTGCTGTGCGCGATGTCGGCGTCGAACTCCACGTCGCGCAGCGCGCCGTCCGCGACGATGTTTTGCTTCGCCACCGGATAACCGTTCACCAGCAGCTCGACCGGCACCTCGCGCGTGACACCAATGCGCGCGCGTTCGACGTCCCAGTAGGGCTTCGCGCTGATGGGCCGCTTCTTCATCTCTAGGTCGGGCTCGACCGGGAGGTAGGCGGCGACGCGCACACGGGTGCGGATTCGTCCCGGCGCGGCGAGGCGCAACTCGCTCCCGCCCTCGCCCATCGTCGCGGCGCGATTTCCCTGCGCAGCGGCAAAATCGAGCAAGTGGCTCTTGCCGTCGCCCACGTAGTTGCGGCCGGCGCGGATGCCCTCACACCACTCCTCGTAGGTCCATTTCCCGGGGAGCTTCACGTAGCTGCGGCCGAGGCCGACCCGCTCGCCGTAGATGCACGGGAAATCCGTCTCGCCGCTGATGCGCGTGCGGAACCCGACGTTGAGCGTGTGATACCAGATGTTGAGCTCCCAGAGCCACGGCGTGTCCACGGTCGAGATGAAGTCGACCGCAGGCACGAGCTGGCCGTCGGGCCCCGGCACCACGTGCGTGACATCGACGATGTATTCGTTGGCGCCGATGCCGTTGAACGGCGGCACGACGTAGTTGGGCAGATCGGTGGTCGCGAGGCGGAGGTCGCCGGCGTTCCTGCTGTTGGCGGAGTCGCGGGCCCCGGGCAGGAGCGGCTGCAAGCCCCAGCCGGAGTGCGCGGGGCCGACGAGCGCGCCTTGTTTCTTGGCCCAGCGCAGGGTGTTGAGGCCCAGCGAGGGCCAGTGGGCCATCGAGTCGCCACCGGGATACATCTGATCCTTCAGTCGCAGCAGGCAGAGATGCCCGCTCTGGTGCGAGCCAAAGCCGCTCACCTCGATGTCGTAGCGCAGCACGTAGGGAAACGTGGAGACCTTGTCGTCCACGCCGGTGAAAAACTGCTTCTGATAATCGAAGCACGGGCCCCAAGTGAGATTCGCACCGACCTTCAAATCCTCGCCAAGGCAGTGGCGCATCATGTCGGGCGCGTGCACGCCCTCGGTGGGATTCGTGTAGTGGGCACAGCCGGCCGCATGGATGTGATGATCACCGGAGATCCAGCCCATCGCGGCCGGATCGATCCAGCGGCGGACCTGAAACCTCCACTCGCCCGTCGTCCCATCAACTGTCAGCGCGCGCCGCTGCGGGATCGACTCGGGGCCGCGCTGAAACTCGACGGTGTAGCGGCCGTCGGGCAGGCGGATCGTCTCGCCATCGGCCCGATAGACCTGCGGATGGAATGCAAAGTCCGGCGCGAGGCGCTTCGCCTGCGAAGGGTAGACGCGCCCCTGCTGATCGCGGATCACGAAGGCGGCGGTCGTGGGCTTGCCGTGCTCGTCGCGCACGCGCAGCACAACCTCTCGCGCGGGCTCGCAGCGGAAGAGGACGTCGGTCTCGGCGCGGTAGCCGAGGTCCTGCGTGCCCTGCCCGACGTCGAAGGAGAACTTCGCCTCGCGGCGGCCGGCGTCGCGGCTGTGGAGCTGGATGATGCGGTATTCGACGCCGAGGCCGCTGAGCGTGGCGCGCAGCGGCTGCGCATCGAACATCTGCAGCTCAAGCCAGCGATCCGCGACCTCGGCCGCGGGGGAATTGAAAAGCCGCTGGGCATTGGCGCTCGTGGCGCGGAGCGCGGCCGTGGCACCGGCCTCGTTGCGCACCTTCACGAGGAACTGCCGCCAGCCCTGCTCCATGAGCACCGCGGCGGCGGGTCCGACCGCGACCTTCACGCGCATCTCGGGATTGATCGTGACTAGAAACAGACAGTGCTGATCGAGGAGCGCCTGCACGCGCGCGGCGGCGTCTGGCGCATCAGCGGGGATTGATTCGAGGACGCGACGCTCGGCCTCCGGCAGCGGGCTGCCCGTGTAAGCGAGCGCCTCGGCGATACGTTTCGCCTGCGCGATCAAGGGCTGCGCTTCGACTTCGGAAAAAACCGACAGCGGCTCTGCGCCGCGCAGCAAAGTCGCAGCAAAGCCGGCGACGAAGACCAACATGCGGTAGGGGTTCATGAGGAGCGCCGGCACCATGATACAAGTCGCCACGGGCGGCGAACGGAATGTAGGCCATGCCGATCGCGGCCGCGTGGCCGGCACAAGACGCCGGATCGGCACTGCGATCAGAGGTCTGATTCGGCCACCGTCTGCGCGCGCGCCTGCTCGCAGCGCTTGCGGGCCAGCTCGATCCCGAGGGCATCGAGCCCGAGCGCATTCGCCACGGCCGGAATCGTCCCGACGCCGCAGAAGGGATCGAAAATCAAACTCGCCCCGGCGTGGTCCCGCGCGAAGCGCACGGCGTGCGCCGCCGCCCGGACGCCCATCGCACGCACCCAGAGGATGCGGCCCGCATCGGCGATGACATCCGGGATCGGCAGGATGTCGGGGCACTTCATCGCCCGCGACACCGCGATTAGGTGGGTGAACCCGGGGCGGCCTTGGGTCAGCAAGCCCGGCGGCCGCCGGCAGACGATCTTGTGAAACAGCACCCGCGCGCCCGCATCCTCCGCGGCGCGAGTGACCAGCGCCCCCTTGTCGATCCAGATGCCGTCGCGCTTGATGTCCGACTGGAAAAACAGCGCCGCGCTTTCTGCCGGCACGGCGTCGAGCACGAGCCGCACGGCGTCCAGGAACCACTCCCGCCACACGGGCAACGCCTTGCCGACTTCGGACACGTCGGGGAGAGACGTCACCGCGCATGCGCCGGCGATTCGGCCGCGGGCCTGCATCCACTGGATAGCATCGCCGCAGACAATCTCGCGCTGCGGGACGGCGATGGAAGGCGAAGGCGTCACAGACATTACCGCGACTATTCGCGGCCTAACAGGCCTGACAAGCGCGCCCGACCGCGCAGAGCCTTCCACCGCGGAAAAAGCTGTTCGTCCGCCGAATCTTTCGCCGCGGGGAGGCTGCTTTCGGAGATGAGCGCGCCGTCGTTGCGGACGCAGCCGCCGAAGTCCGTGGAGCGGCCGTGGCCAAGGCACGCGAGCCAGCCGCGGACCACGCGGGGAAGAAACCGAAAGGACAACCGCGGCCAGACCCGCCCGCGAAAGGGAAAACTCCGGCCCAATTTCAGCGCGGCGCGGACCGTCAGTCGTTGGCCTTGTTCTTGCGCTTCTTTTTCGGCGCTGAGCCGGGCTCGGGTCCGTCGTTGCCGCCGGCGCCAGCACCCCACAGCGGCTTGATGTTGGCCTTGTTCCATTCGTCCCAAAGCGCCTGAAGTTCCTTCACCTTGGCCGGGTTGGCGGACGCGAGGTCGCGGTCTTCGTGAACGTCGGCGGCGAGATGGTAGAGTTTGGCGGCCGACACGGGCTGGCGGCCGCCGGTGTTAGTATCGGCGTTGGTGTCGTAGCGGACGAGCTTCCAGTCGCCGCGGCGCACGGCCATCTGCTCGCCGAGACGCCAGAAGAGCGCATCGTGCGGCGCGCCGGTTTTCGCACCGTTGAGAAACGGGAGCAGATCGACGCCCTCGACTTTCCATCCGGGCTTCGCGGCGACGCCGGCGGCGGCGAGCGCGGTGGCGTGGAGATCGAGTTGGATGGCGGGCGCCTCGAACACGCCAGGCTTCACGCGGCCGGGCCACGCGACGAGGAAGGGCACGCGGATGCCGCCTTCGAGGGTGGTGCGCTTGCCGCCGCGGAGCGGGTCGTTGCGCGAGGCGTTGACGGTGACGCCGACCATCGTGGGGCCGCCGTTGTCGCTGATGAAGAACACGAGCGTGTTTTGCTCCTGTCCGGTGGCCGCGAGTTTCGCGCGCACGGCGCCGATGGCATCGTCCATGGCGGACATCATTGCGGTGTAGGCGCGGCGTTTCTCGTCGGCAATGTGCGCGAATTTTTTCAGGCGGGAGTCGGTGGCGTGCATCGGCGTATGGACGGCGTTGAAGGCGAGGTAGAGGAACCACGGCTGCGCGCGGTGGCGCTCAATGAAGGCGGCCGCCTCGCGGCCGAACGCATCGGTCGCGTAGTCCATCTCTTTCACCGGCTCGGTGCCACGCAGGAAGCCGGCGACGTCGAAGTAGCTGTGCGCGCCGCCGAGGAAGCCGAAGAACTCCGTGAAACCGCGCTGCTGCGGTTGCATCGCGGGCTGGTTGCCGAGGTGCCATTTGCCGACGAGGCCAGTCGCGTAGCCGGCGGCCTTGAGGCGATCGGCGAGCGTCGCCTCGGTGACGGGCAGGCCGGCGACTCCGCCAGCGGGATTGAACTCGTGGCCGAAGCGCGTCTGGTAGCGACCAGTGAGCAGGCCGGCGCGCGTGGGCGAGCAATAGGGGCCGCTCACATAGCCATGCGCGAAGCGCACGCCGTCGGCGGCGAGCTTGTCGAGATGGGGCGTGGGGATGTCCCTGCAGCCGTGGAAGCCAACATCGGCGTAACCCATGTCGTCGCCGACGATGAGGAGGATGTTGGGGCGGGACGCGGCCGCGCCCAAGTGCACGGCAGCGCCCAGGACCAGGCCGATTGAAACGAGGCGGATGAGCTTCACGGCGACTTTTTCTTCGCGTTGCCGGGCACGATGAAGGTGACCGGCTCGCCGCGGAGGAGCGGTTGGCCGAAGACTGTCTGCGCGTCGCCCTGCTGCTTCATCCAAGCATCAAGGTCGGCGCGCATTTCGGCGAGGCGACTCGATTGTTTCGGATTGGCCGCAAGGTTGCGGAGTTCGTGCGGATCGGCGGCGAGATCGTAGAGTTCCTCGGCTGGGCGCGTGGTGTAACGCCGCACGGTCGCGGCGGCCGCGGGATCACGCTCGGCGGCAGCGAGCCACGTTTTCCAATAGACGAGACCGCTCGGGCCGGAGGAGCGCGAGATGTGGGTGTGATGCTGAAACTCGGGATGCAGGTTGCGGATGTATTTCCACCCCGGCGTGCGCACCGCGCGAATCGGGTAGACGTTGAAATCACCGTCGCCGCTGTGCGTCGCGAACACGCGGTCACGATGGGCCGTCTCCGTGCCGCGGATAATCCCCGCGAAGGAGCGGCCGTCGATGCCCGCGGGCACAGTGCCGCCGGCAAGCTCGATGAACGTCGGTAGCAAGTCCGGCCAGCAAACCATCGCGTCGCTTACGGTGCCCGGCCTCAGGCGGCCGGGCCACGCCATGATGAGCGGCACGCGGATGCCGGCGTCGTAAAGGGTCCACTTGCTGAAGGGCCACGCGGCGCCGTGGTCGGCGGTGTAGATGAACAGCGTGTCGGCGGAGAGCTTCTCGCGCACGAGCTCGCGGACATCGCCGAGGAGCGTATCGGCCTTGGTCACGTCAGTGAGGTAGCTCGCGCGTTCTTCGCGCGTGACCGCGGTGTCGACGTGTGTGGCCGGGATCTTCACCGCGGCCGGATCGTAAGTGCGGTCGGCGCTCCAGACCGTGTGCGGGTGGCGTGTGCCGACGAAGAGGCACAACGGCTTCGTGGCGTCGCGCGCGGCGAGGAACTTCGCGACGGCCGCAGTCTCGGAGAATCCCTGGTTGGGACCTTCAACGTAGTTGAAACCGTGGTCCCTGGCATAGGCGCCGTGGGCGACCTTGCCGATGGCCGCGGTCTCGTAACCGAGCGAGCGGAGGACGGGCGGCAGCGAGGCGACGTGCGGGTGCTTGGGCTTGTGGTTCGGCTCGGCGCCATTGCGCGCGGACCATAGGCCCGTGAGCAACGCGGTGCGGCTCGGACCGCACGAAGGCGAGGCGACAAAGGCCTGGGTGAATTTCAGGCCGTCGGCCGCGAGCCTGGCCATCTGCGGCGTGCGCACCTCCGCCGAGCCATAAGCCTGCGAGTCGAGCTGGCTGTGATCATCGGCGATGAAAACGACGATGTTGGGCCGCGGGGAGGATTGGGCTGCGACCGCAGGGCAAAGGGGGAAGCCGCCCGCCAACAGCAAGAGGGCCCGGAATGATCTCATCGGAAACGGTGAATCAATGACCTGTGGGACGGAGCCGTGCCATCGCCCTCAGAAGTCAAAACTGTTCGTGAGCAGAAACACGCGCGGCTCGGGAAATTGGAAGACCACGGGCACTCTCGCGGAGGAGAGGCCGCTCTGGGCGATGAGCTTGTCGTCGTTGAGGACGTTGCGGACATTGAGCGACACGTTCCAGCGGATGCGCTTGTTGAAGAGGGCGGCTGAGTAGCCGAGCACGGCGTCCGTATTGATCGAAGCGCCACCCATGATCGGCCGCGACACGTCGGCGATCGTGATACTCGAGCCGGCCGGGAAGAGCCCGGGCGTGGCAAGGATGGGGTCCTTGATGTCGGCGGCAGCGAGCGTGCGGTCCCGGTAGCCGAGGATGCGCTCACCGCGATAGCGGAGGCTCCCGCCGACGCGGAGGCCCTTGAGCAGGCCCGTTTGGAAACGGTAGGACGAGGTGACATTGCCGCGCCACTCGACTTCCTGCGAGCCCGCCTGGCCTTCGCTTTCGCGAAGGAAAAACCAACCGAGCGCCGCGCTGCGCATGTAGGCGATCAGGGACTCGTTGAGATTGGTGTTGGTGTTGAAGTGAAGCTGCGTCAGGCCGAGACCACCGGCCCGCTGGGTGACGGCACTATCGTTGGCGGCGGCGATCCAGTCCTTCATGCGATAGGCGAGGACATCGAACCAATCGCCGGCGATGCGGGAGCTGCGGGTGTTGTTTTTCGCGAGGCTCGCGCTCACGGCCCAACCGCGGGTGAGGTTGGCGATGAGGCGGTATTCGACGCCCTTGGCGATGCGGTCGGAGCCGACGTTGTATTTGAGGCCGTAGGCCGTGTTGGCCGTGCCCTCGCTCTGCCATCCGAGCACGTCGTCCTGCAAGTAGCGGAACGGGCTGCCCGCAGCGATGCCATTGCTGCTGCCGCCGAGAACGGGAGCGCCGATGGCCGAGGTCTCGTAGCGGCCGCCGGACTTGAGCAGGTGGTAGTTTTGGACGGACTTCTCGATGTGGATCGCGGTCCAGCGGATGTCGGTGCGCTCCTGGCCGGAGTTGCCGCCGACAGCGGCGGGCGCAGGCACGGTGACGCCGCCGCCGGAGACGCCGAGATAGGCGGACTCATACCAGTTCACGCGAAACACGAGCCGGTCCTCGAGCAAGCGGATCGACACGCCGTATTCCTTGGTGTTGCCGTCGTCGAGCTGGGCCTCGTTGCCAGTGGGGGCCTTGCGCGTGAAGTCGGCGACGAAGGCGGACGAGGACTCGTTGTAGTGGAGGCTTACGGGGCCGTTGCGGCCGAGCGGATGGACGACGGCACCCTTGAGGCGCGAGGTCACGCGGTAGCGGATCGCGGCCTCGAGGGAGTCGTATTTGCCGCCGCGATCGAGCATGACGTTCCATGGCTCGAAGCCCGCGTTGCCGACGGGCTGGCCGGTGCCGGCGAAAACCAAATCGGCGCCGCGGCGGACGGGCTCCTCGAACGCGCCGGTGGCGGCGTTGTAACGGCGCGGCGGACGCGTGCCGGCTCCACCCTGGCCGACCCAAGGGGCGAAGCTGGCGTTGGTGAAGCGCTCGCCGGTGGTGAAGTTGAGCCGGCCCTGGAGGAAGCTGCTCTGCAGGCCGTATTGCATGGCGTCCTCGGTCTTGCGGCCGTTGGAGGTGGCGACCTGCGCGCCATACGGGCTGCTCTGGCCGGTGTTGACGACGACGTCGCGGCCGGCGGTGTCGCGGCCGAGGGTGACGGTCTCGTTGTCCCAGAGGCTGAACGGAGCCTGCACCACGGAGCGGCCCTGGCCACTGTTGTTGCCGGGCGTGTCGAGGTAGAAACGCGCGCGGAGGCGGCGTGAGGCGCGCGTGGTGTCGTTGGCGGCGGTGGTGCCGGCGGGATAGGCGAGGCCCTCGAAGGTGTTGTCGGAGATGATGCGAGGGGCGTTGTTGTTCTGCTGCACACGCATGTTCTCGGCGCCGTTATACATGACGGCGCCCTGATGGGAGCCGAGCCAGCGGCGCCAGCCGCGCTCCTGGTCGAAGTTGTGCGCAAAGGCGACCTGAAGCCGGCGCTCGGTGCGGTGGTTGCGCCACTGCGTGCCGGTGATGTCGTCCTCGACATAGGTGCGGCCAAGGTTGGGGTTGGGCGTCACGCCGTCGGGGAGGAAGCGGTTGGGATCGACGCGGAGATCAGTGTTGTTGCCGGAGAGAAAGCTGAGGGAACGCGTGTCGAACCGCTCGAAGTTGTAGCCGCCCTCGATGTGGAGATCGCGCCACGGGTTGGCCTCGAAGACGAAGCCGCGGATCGTCGCGCGCCAGCGGCGCTGCATGGCGTTGCCGACGAGGTTGTCGTCGAGCGGGAAGATCGCCGGATCGGTGATGCTGGGATCCTGCGTGCCGTCGAGCGGGCGACGAGTCGTGACGGTGTTGGTCCAGCTGCGGATGGACGTGGGCTGCGTGAGATTGGGGCTGAACGCAACGGTGGCGGCGCCGTTGTTGAGGCGTTCGGCGGCGGCGGCGAGGGCGGCGCCCTGGGCGTTGAAGGCGGTGTTGAACTGCGCGGCGGCGGTGGCGGCGGTGAGGCCGGCGTTGTTGAACTGCGGGCGGCCGGCCGCGAGCCACGGGCTCACGCGATCGGCGACGAGGGTGTTGGCGGCGTTGCGCTGCTTGGAGTCGTAGTGCTCATACCAGCCGCGCGCGGAGACACGGCGCGACGGCTGAATCAGCAACGAGGTGTAGAGCCGCTCCGTGCGGGAGCCGACGCCCTCGCGGTAGTCCTTCTCGTCGGCACGGAGGGTGGCGACGCGGAAGCCGAGGAGGTTTTTCACCAACGGCTGGTTGAGGTTGAGCGAGGAGCGGAGGCTGCCGCGCGAGTCGGCGCGGATTGTGGCGGTGCTGGAAAACTTGCGCGGGTCGGGCCGGTCGAAGGCGACGTCGTTGGTGCCGCCGGCGAAGCCGGCGCCGAAGAGGATCGCGTTGGAACCAGAGACGAGGGTGAAGCGCTTGCCAGTGTTGTAGGTATCAAGCGGAACGTTGGTCTCGAAAAAATCGTGGGTGTTGTTGGAGCGGCTGAGACCGCGCGTGCGGCTGCCGTAGGCGGACGAGAAGACGCCGCTGGCGTTGGGATCGGTGCCGGGGCTGAAGTTCTCGTCGTTGGTCTCGATGTTCATCGAGTAGCGCAGCGCCTCGTCGAGCGTAAGGGCGCCGATGTCGTCGAGAAACTCGGCGGTCATGACGTCGATCTGCGACGCCACGTCGCGCAGCTCGCTCTTGAGGCGGGTGCCGCCGAGCGTGCTCGTGGCGGCGTAGCCGACGTCGGTAGAGGCATCGACGGTAAAGGGATTGAGGACGATGGCCTCGTCCTTGGCTGCGACCGCTGGTGCCGGAGCCGGCGGCGCAATCTGGGCGCGGAGGCCGGCGAGCGACGTGACGATCAGAGCAGTGCGAACAAACACACGGTTGGGGTTCATGAAAGCGGCGGACCGTGGGGGAAAAACCGGCGCCCGGCGAATGGAATATCGCGGAATGTCGGCGTTCGCCGCAACCACGCTGGCAAGGTCAGAACCGAAATGAGCTCGTGAACAGATAGGTCCGCGGCTCCTTCAGATTGTAGATCGCGGTGCTGGGCGTGTGGCGGCCGTCGCGGGAGTCGACCTTCACGAGCGGGTAAACGGTGTTTTCGTCGAGGAGGTTGCGCACATTCATCTGCAGGCGCCAGTCGAGGCGGTTCCGGAAGAGCTTTCGCTTGTAGGTGACCCACGCGCCGAAGTTGGCCCAGGCGGGCGCGTGATACGGGAGCGCGGGGTCGAGGACGAAGCGCGAATCCACGGCGAAGCCGGCGATGGACTTGCCGCGGGCGTTCATGCTGCCGCCGAAGGAGAAGCCGCCCAGCGGCAGGCCGGCGAGGCGCGCGTCGCGCGGGAACTCGTAGGTCTGGATCAGATTCAACGTCCAGTTGGAGGCGAAGTTGGCGGAGGGGCTGTTCCGAATGGCGTTGAAGTTGACGAGGATGTTCTCGAGCTCGGCCACGCGCTGGCCGACGGTGAGGCCCTGCGCATCGACGGGCAGCCACTCGGGGTGCGACTTTATGATCGGGATGTAGTGCGCCATGTAGGCGTTGATGTAGGTGCCGCGCGCGGTGGTGGTGTTGTCGCCGCGCTTGCTGCCGTTGAGCGTGAGGCGCCACTGCGGCGTGGGATTGGCGGTGAGCGAGAACTCCCAGCCCTTCGACGTGGTGGAGACAACGTCCTGCCATACGGTGCTCAGCGTGGAATACGGCGAGGTGAGGTAGCGCACGTCGCCGGTGAAATTCGCCACGCCGATCCAGAGCTGGTCGAACTGCTTGAAGTTGCCGGCGGCGTTGTTGGAAATCTGATCCGCGGCGTTGTCGTTGCCGATCTCGTAATAGGTGATGTCGAGGAAGAGGCGGCGGTTGAGGAGCGCGAGCTTGAGGCTGAAGTCGCTGCCGGTGCCCTCGGGGTTGGGGAGGAGGTCGCCAAAGACGTTGCGCGTGCCGGCGTTAACCTGGAAATTGTTCGAGGTGTTCCAGCTGAGGCTGGCCCACGGGAGCGCATGAAAGACGACGCCGCGCGTGAACGTGTGCCCGCCGCGCTCGGTGCGGCCGGCCTGCGTGGGGAACTGGCGCAAGGCGATGCCGGTGGGGCGCGGCGCGAGCCCGTTGGCGTCGCGGCGGCTGGCGAAATCGTTGGGCACGGCGAGCCACGAGGTCTGGTCGTCGGTGCGGTAGCCGTTGGTGACGACGAGGCGGTTGTTCCAGAGGAAGCTCTGGAGCGCGACGGCGCGGGTCTTGACGATCGACTCGGTCATCGTGGGGCCCTGCTGTGCGACGAAGGCGGGCGTGACGCCGCTCGGGTGGCGGGGCGGGAGCGGGTCGTTGGCGTAGAGGACGGGAATCGCCTCGAGATGGCGGCCGACGGAGGTGCCGACCTTGTTGCGCGCGGGCTCGTAGTAGAAGCGGTATTGGATGGCGTTCTGGCCGTTGGTGATGGCGGCGGTGGCGCCGGTGGGGTTGAGCGGCGTGGTGTTAAACTCGCTGTTGTTGCTCGACCAGCCGCTCGCGTTGTTTTGCTCGGTGAAGAGCGCCGTCTGGTGGCGGCCGAAATGCCGCGCAAAGCCGCGGAAGCGTTTGGCGAAATCGAACTCGTAGGACGCCATCACGCGCGTGCCCTCGGACTGGTTGGGCGCCTCGATGATTGTGCCCTGCGACTGGCTGTAAAGCAGGCCGGCGTTGGGGTTGGGCTGGCCGTTGGGGAGCTGGCGGTTCACGTCCACGTAGATGAACGGGTTCTGGCCGACGAAGCCGTTCAACGAGCGGTTCTTGGTGTCCACCTTGTTGAACGCCGCCTCGATGAAGAAATCGCGAGTGATCTGCTGCTCGAGGAAGACGGAGCCGAGGTCGAAGTCGTAGAGCCGGTAGGCGGAGTTGCCGAAGGCGGTGGCCATCGTGGGGTAGATCGCGGGGTTGACGAGCGAGCGGAACATCGTGCCGTTGACCGGGAAGCCGTTGGCGAAACTCGTGGGCACGCTCTGCCCCTGGTTGGTGAGGCGCTGCGTGGGGATGGGCGTGCCGCCGCCGGTGAACTCCGTCGAGGTGAGGCCCGCGTAGTTGAAGTTCTGCGTGCCGGCGGGCTTGCCCGCGGCGACGTTGGTGAACGTCGCAATCATCGGCGAACCCGCGGCGAGCCACGGCGAGACGGCGTCGTAATCGGGCCACGGGCGCACGGCCGACTGCTGGATATGCCCGTGCTCATAGTTCACGCGCAGCGTGGTGCGCGCGAAGGGGGTGAACGTGAGCGTGCCAAAATGCCGGCGCTGGTAGGTGTTGTTCTGGATGCGGAAATCGTTGAGGCCCTCGAAGAGCGCGCTGTAGCGCAGCGCGAGGCGCTTTTTCACGAGCACCTGATTGACATCGAGGGTGAGACGGTGGCCGCCGCGGTCGTCCATCTGCTGCTCGACGGAGCGGGCGTCGGCGAATTTCGCGCGCTTGGTGGACGAGACGAACGCGCCGGCGGCGTTGCCGAGGCCGAAGAGGATGGCGTTGGGGCCGCGCGTGAAAGTGAGCGCCTCCGAGTTGTAGCGGTCCTGCGGAATGTTGTTGGTGAAGAAATCCTGGCCGACGACGGTGCTGGCGCCGCCGCGCGAGACGAATTTGGTGCCGATGTTGATGAAGTCGTTCCCGTTGCCCGTGATGTCCGACGTCGACATGATGAATGGGTCGGTGTTGGGCGCGAACGCCATGATCGCATAGATGGAATTCGCGCCGAGGTCGTTCAGGAGCTCCTCGGTGAAGATCGTGAGCGATGAGCCGATGTCCTTGAGGTCCGTCTTGAGGCGCGTGCCACTGAGCGTCTGCGTGGCGAGGTAGCCGCGGTCGGAGCCGGCATCGACTTGAAAGGGCGAGAGGACGACGGGCGTGTCCGTGGAAACAGGTGGCGCGGACGGAGCAACTTGCGCCCACGCGACGGCGCAGGGAAATGCGGCGATCACGCCGAGGGGTCGGAGTGCTTTCATGGGGTAGACGAAGAATGGGAAACTGCGGCCCACCCGGCGAGCGCTTACTTGGGCGGGCGACTACGCCTTCTTCTTCGCCGCCTTTTTCTTCGGCGCGCCGGTGGCGCGGGCGGCGGGGTCGTAGGCGGGATTGAGCGCGGGCACGACGGCTTCCGTTTCGCGGAGGAACTGCGTGATGAGCGCGTCCAGCTCCGCGGCTTTCGCGGGATTCTGCGCCGCGAGGTCCGTCGTCTCGCTCAGGTCATTGTTCAGGTTGTAGAGTTCGAGCTTGTCGGCACGGCCAGGGCCGAGGCCGTAGAAACGGATCAGTTTCCAGTCGCCGGCGCGCACCCACGTCGACGCAAGGCCGCCGGACGCGGGGGTCGTGTGCGGGAAATGGCAAAACGTCGGCCCGCGATCGTGCGCGGCGCCGCGCAGCGCGTGGACGAAGCTCTTGCCGTCGAAGCGGTGCGCCGCAGGGAGCGAGAGCTTCAGCACGTCGGCAAAGGTCGGGAAAAAGTCCGTGCTCTGGATAATTGCGTCGCTGACGCTGGCAGGCTTGGCCACGCCGGGCCAGACGACGACGCAGGGCTCGCGCGTGCCGCCCTCGTAGGTCGTGGCCTTGCCGCCGCGCAGCGGGGCGTTGCTCGTGATGGTCAGGCCGGCGGTGCCGTCGGCGACGGGCTCGGTGACGCCGGCCTGCCAGTGAACTCCGCCGTTGTCGGAGAAGAAGACGATGATGGTGTTCTCGGAGAGCTTAAGTTCATCGAGCGTGTCAAGAAGGCGGCCGACGTTTTCATCGAGGCTGTGCACCATCGCCGCGTAGACGGGATTGCGCTGACCGCTGCCGGGCGGAAGGCCGGCGGCCTTGGCGCGGTATTTTTCCACGAGATGTTTCTTCGCGTCGTAGGGCGCGTGCACGGAGAAGGCCCAGTAATTGACGTAGAAGGGCCGATCCTTGTTCGCGGAGATGAACTTGATCGCCTCGGTCGCCACGCGGTCCTCGATGTGTTCGTGGGCCTGACTCGCGACATTGAGCGCGGCCGGAAACCGCCACGGCGCGACGTAGCTGCCGGCGGGGCCGGGTCCGGGCCAATGCGGGAAATCCACATCGAAGCCTTGCTGCAACGGCGAGTAGGGCTCGGGCCCGAGGTGCCATTTGCCGAAGTGCCCCGTCGCATAGCCGCCCGCCTTGAACGACTCCGCGAGCGTGTGGTAACGATGCTCGAGCCGCGTGATGCTCTGCGCGACGAGGACCGGCGCGGTGGGCGCGGCTTGTTTCAACGTGCCTTTCTCGAGGATCACCTGTGGCAGATGGCAGACGGGCGCGGTGATGCCGATGCGCGCCGGGTAGAGCCCGGTGAGGATGCTGGCGCGCGTCGGCGAGCAGAGCGGATTCGCCGCATAAGCCTGCGTGAAACGCATGCCGCGCGCGGCGAGTCGCTGCAGGTTGGGCGTCTCGTAGAAGGCGCTCGGCCGGTTGAGCGACGTGTCCGCCCAGCCGAGATCGTCGGCGAGGATGAAAAGCAGGTTGGGCGCACGGATGGGTGCAGCGTCCGCAACCGGGACGGCAGCGAGCGGGGCGAAGATCGCTGCGGCTAACGCAAGGCGCGGGAACGGGACTCTCATTGTTTGCGCTTTTTCCTGGCCTTGGGAGCCGGCGTTTCAGCGGGCGCGGTCGTCTGGGTTTTCTCGATGTGCGTGGAGAAGAAGATCTGATCCTGCGCATTTGTCTCCGTGGGCAGGCCCGGCGCTTGCAGCGTGGCGTCCCAGAGTTTGAGCCGTGCGTGGAGGCGCTGCACGATGTCGGGGTGCTGGCCGGCGAGATTGCGGGTCTCGCCGTCGGGCGCGGTGGTGTCGAAGAGGTAGCCCTGGCTTGGGCCGAGGAGCACGAGCTTCCAGCGGCCGTCGTGCACGGCTGCCTGCGAGCGCCACCGCCAGAAAAGGTAATCGTGCGGAGGGCCGGATTTTTCGCCGCGCACGAACGGGATCAGATTCACGCCATCAAGTTCCGGGGCGGCGGGCAAGCCAGCGATTGCGACGGCGGTGGCCGCCACGTCGAGGGCACTCACCATCGGCTCGTAGGTCTTGCCCGCGGGCAGCGTGCCGGGCCAGGCGGCGACGAATGGCGTGCGCACGCCGCCGTCGGTGAGCATGCCTTTTTCGCCCGTGAGCGGGAGATTCAGCGAACCGTTCCAGGCCGCCGGGCGCAGCGGCGCGCCGTTGTCACCGATGAAAAAGATCAGCGTGTTTCGATCGAGGGAGAGTTCGCGGAGGCGCACCCGGATCCGGCCGATGCCCTCGTCCATCGCGGCGATCATCGCAAGGGCCTGCCGGCGCACGAGCGGGAGATGCGCGGGAGTCTTCGAGAACCACGGCTCGGGCGACTGGAGCGGCACGTGCGGCGTGTAGTAGGCGAGGTAGAGGAAAAACGGATCGCGGGCGTGGCGATTGATGAAGGCGAGCGCGGCGTCGGTCTGCCACACGCAGCGGAAACGCGGATCGGTCAGGCGCTGGGGCGGGTGGGCAAGCGGCGCGCCCTGCAGGTCGTGCGACGCCATGAAGGTGTTCATCGGGCCGCACCAATACTCGTCGAAGCCCTGCGCGCCGGGGAGGAAGGCATGGGCGTCGTCGGCCGGCGCCTGCTCCTCGCTGCGCGGAGTGGGCTCAAGGTGCCATTTCCCAACCTGCGCGGAGGTGTAGCCGGCGGGCTTCAAGCGTTCCGCGATGGTGAGCTCGGCGAGCGGGAGCGGGCCCTTGAGGTTGTCGTCGACTCCGAAGCGTTGTTGGTAACGCCCCGTGATCACTCCCGCGCGCGAGGGCACACACTGCGGCGCGGTCACGTAGCCGTTGGCGAAGCGCACGCCGTCGCGCGCGAGGGCGTCGAGGTGGGGTGTGCGAATATCCTTGTCCACACCCTGCGCGCCAAGATCGGCCCAGCCATGGTCGTCGCTGTAGATGAGGATGACGTTGGGTTTCGCGGCGAAGTGCGAGGGGACGAATGGAAGGAAAAGGGCCAAAGCCGTGAAGGCGTGGCGAACGGGGTTGGAGACCATGGAAAAGAGGCCGGCTAGGGCTCGGTGAGCGCAGCGCGCTCGGCGGAGTATTTCCTCCAAAGCTCATCGAGGCGGGCAGCGAGCTGCGGCTCACGGCCGACGAGGAGCCAGTAGCGAAAGCGATAGGTGGAGCGCGGCCCCAGATTAACGCGATCGATGGGCGCGACGTGCATGCACGGACCCGCGGCGGGATCGGCGCTCGCGCCGCCGCCGTGCGGGCCGAAGTTCCACGGCTGCGTCGAGGCGGGGCTGAAGACCGCGACCCCCACCCCACCCGATTCGAAAAACGCCATCGCGTGCCGCGGCGGGCGGGCCTTGCCCCACGGCGGGCCGGGCGGCTGCGTCTCGTCGCGCCACGCGCCCGCGCCGAGGTAGGATTTCATCGCGGAGAAATTCCGCGTGAAGTAGCACGCGGGGATTTCCTGATGCCGCGGCACGGCCGGCCCCCAACGATCACCAGGGTCGCGCTGGGCCACGAATTCGCAGCGCACGACGATAACGTCGTCCACGCCGGGCTCGAATGCGGTCCACTGCCGCATCACGGCCGCGGCGGGCTCGCGCGGCATGTCCCAGAGATTCGGGATCGTCTCGGCGAACAGCGCGCCGTCGGACTGTCGCCGGAATTCCGTGACGCGCGCCCACGAGCCCACGCCGCCGCCCTGAATCGGGTTCCACGACCACGGGCTCCACGCCTTGCTCTGCCCCTCGGCGCGGCGGTCGAGGACCTTACCGGCGTAGTAGGACTGCTGGATGAGGCGGCCGGGGTCGGCGTGGTTGACGAGGTTGCGCGGGTAGTCGGCGGAGGACAGCCACGCGATGGCACCGCCCTTGGCGCGGTCGAGCCCGAGGCGCAGCGTGCCGTTGTCGAGCACGAGCAGCTCCTCGCCCTGCGGCGGGAGATTGGGGGTCGCCGCGGCGAAGGCGCAAGCAGCGGCGAACGGGAAAAGGGAAACCAGCGCGCGCACGGGAGAGCGGCGCTACTTCACGAGCACCTCGGGTGTCTCGCGCGCCATCTCGGCCTCCCACACGGCGAGGCGGGACTTGAGGTCGGCAAAAATCTCCGGGCGCTGGAAATAAAGATCGCGGCGCTCGCCGATGTCCGCGGCGAGATCGAAGAGCTGCTCGACGTTTCCGTCCTGAAGATATTTCCACGGGCCGTGGCGCACGGCCTTCTGTTGCCGGCCCGTGCGGTCGATGCGCCAGAAGAGCGTGCGCTCCACCGGCGCGCGCTGGCCGGTGAGGATCGGCACGAGGTCGATGCCGTCCCACGGGCGACCGGGGTGCGGCTTGGCGCCGGCGAGGGCAGCGAAGGTCGCCGACAGGTCCATCGTGATCGCGACCTGGGGCGTCACGACGCCGCGCGGCAGGCGCGCGGGCCAGCGCATGAGGCAGGGCACGCGGATGCCGCCCTCCCAAAGCGTGGATTTCTTGTGCGAAAGCGGGGAGTTGTCGGAGTAGCGCTCGCCGCCGTTGTCGCTGCTGAGCACGACGAGCGTGTTGTCGAGCACGCCGGCGCGCTCGAGTTCGGCGAGGATTAGGCCGAGGCCCTCGTCTACTTTCTCCACCATCGCGGCGTAGATGCGGCGGTCGCCGTCATACATGTTGGCCTTGGTCACGCTGGGCTTGGGCCGTCCGGGCGGCTGGAACGGCGCGTGGACGGCGAGGTGCGGCACGTAGAGGAAGAACGGCTCGCGCGCGTGCGCGCGGATGAATTGGACGGCGCGCCGGTTGATAAGATCGGTAAGGTAGCCTTCGACCTTGGCGGGCGCGAGGCCGTCGCGCAGCGCGTAGGTGCCATCGTAATAGGAGTGCGTGTAGTAGTCGGCGTGACCGAGGAGTTCGCCGAAATACTCGTCGAAGCCACGGCGCGTGGGGTTGTATTCGTCGCGATAGCCGAGGTGCCATTTGCCAAACGCCCCGGTGGCGTAGCCGGCGGACTTGAGCGCCTGCGGAAGCGTGGTCACGGCGGTGGGCAGGCCGAGGCCATGGATGTCGGGCTCGCGCACCCACTCGTTGCCGACGCGGCGAAAAGATTCCGCGGTGAAACCAAACGCCCACTCGAGCCCCACGCGCTGCTGCCAGCGGCCGGTGATGAACCCGGCGCGCGTCGGGGTGCAGACAGGAGCATTGGAGTAAAAGTCGGTGAAGCGCACACCCTCGCGCGCAAGGCGGTCCATGTGCGGCGTGCGGATATCCTTCGCCCCGTAGGGGCCCGAGTCGGCATAGCCGAAATCATCGACAAGGATGAAGACGATGTTGGGGCGCGACGCAGGCTGCGCCGCGAAGCCAGCGGCAGCAATCAAGAGCAGCAAGACGGCAATCCGGGCGAAGGTCATGCGAATCAAGGGAGGGGTTGGGGAAACCGGCCACACGGACGGGGACTCATCCAGAAGAAGGATGGCGGAGAGGGGG
>JAEUHB010000120.1 GCA_016794665.1 Opitutaceae bacterium | reverse complement strand
GCGCGGGTGCGGAAGCCCACGACGACGCGGCGGTCGCCGCCCGTGACGGCGTCGTTGATCTCGGGCTTGGACCAGTCCTCCGCGACCAGCGGCGCGGCGTTCCAGTCGAAGGTCGGCTGAATTTGCGGGTTGGTGCGGCGCGAGGCGGAGAGTTCGTAGGTGAGGCCGAAGACTTCGCCGGCCCACACGCTGGCGCGCTCGGGCAGGAGCCGCGCGCTGGCAAACGAGTCCACGGGCGCGGCCGGCGCCCCCACGGTGAAGGCCGCGACGCGCTGCGGGCCCTTGTCGGTCCGCACCGTGAACGCCGGGATCGCGACGGGGCCGCTCTGGCGGGCGCGGATGAGGTAGTTGAGCACGATGGAGCGTGAGACCGTGCCGTTGATGATGCTGGTGTTGCTGCTCTCGCCGGCGCGCGTGAACGTGACGCCCGCCACGGCGGGCAGCTGCGGCTCGCCGTCGGGCGCGCAATCCTCGAAGACGAGCAGCGCGGCCTGCGACACGCCGGACTCCGCGGGCACCCAGCGCACGGACTGGGCGCGGGCGAGGCCGGCGATCATCAGCAGGCAGAGGAAGAGGAAATGCGGCGAAACGAGGCGCATGGCGTTACCAGTTCTTGCCGGTTTTTTTCTCGGGCTTCCGGTCGCCCTCCATTAGTTGAAAGAGCTGCGCCGGCGAATCTTGGGCGCGAAGCTGCTCGAGCTTCTGCAGCGGCTGCGCGAGCGCGGGGTCGGCGGGATTGCGCGACTCCTCCTTGCGGTCCGGCGTGCCGCCGACCTTCTGCGTGGACTGGGGTGGCGGGGGCGGCGGCTGGTCCTTCTTGTTCATGTCGCCGAAGGCCGACTCGCCTGGCTCCTTCTGCTCCGGCGGCTTGTTGTCGGGGTTCTCCTGCTGATCCTGGGGCTGCGCCTGATCGTTTTTGTCCTGCGAGGACTGCGGTTGGTTTTTCTGATCCTGCTTTTGCTTCTGCTTCTTCTGCTGATCGGACTTCTGGTCCTTCTGCTTTTGATCCTGGTTCTGCTGCGGCTGCTCGTCCGGGTTGTCCTGCGGATCCTTGTCCTGGTCCTTCTTTTCCTCGTCGGGCTTTTGCAGCAGGGCCTCGAGCTCCTCGCGGAGCTTGGGCCAGTCGGTGGCCTTGGGGTCGAGCTTGGCGCCGAGCGTGGCCGCGGCGAGGGCGTCGCGCACGGGCCCCTCGGGCACGGGCTGCTGCTCGGATTGCAGCTTGCCGCCCCACGTGACGGTCTCGCGGCCGAGGTCGGCCCAGTCGCGCGCGCTGGGCGCCGCGGCGCCGGCGAGGCGGGTGATTACTTTTGAGAGTGCGGCGGAAGGCGGCGGTGGCAGGGGGTTGGCGTGGGCGGCGTCCGCCGCGCGCGCGGGAGAAGGGAGCAAGGAGAAGGGAGCAAGGACAAGGCATAGCGCCGCGGCGGCCGGGACGGTGCTTCCCTTCTCCCTTCTCCCTTCCCCCTTCTCGCCCGCGCGCAGCGCGACCTCGCGCGCGCGCGGGCGGACCGGGAACTCGTAGCAGAGGCTGACGAGCAGGCACCACAGGCCGAGCGCGAGGGGCCATTGGAAGCGCTCGACGTGGCGCACGGTGTTGGTCTCGACGAACTGCCCCTTGCGCCCGGACTCGATGGTCTCGCTCACGAGCGCGGCGATGTCGACCCACGCGCTGGCGTCGCGGTAGGCGCCGCCCGTGGCCTTGGAGAGTTCCTGGAGCGTGCCGCTCTCGAGGCGCGACATCACGACGGCGCCCCGCTCGTCCTTCACGAACTGCCCTGTGCCGTCCGGGATCATCGCGCCGCCGGCGGTGCCCACGCCGAGACCGAGCACGCGGATGCCTTTCTTTTTCAGCTCCGCGATTTTTGATTTCCACTCGTCGTCGGTGGCCTCGCCGTCGCTCAGCACGATCAGGAAACGATCCGCGGAACCCGCGGTGCCGAAGGCCTGGAGGGCGGCCTCGAGCATCGCGCCGTAGTTCGAGCCACCCTCGGGCAGGAAGTCCGGGCCCAGAGCGGGCAGGAACTCGCGCAGGATCTCGTAGTCGGCGCTGAGCGGCGCCTGCAGGAACGCGGTGCCGGAAAACACGACGAGGCCCACGCGCTCGCCCGCGAGCTTCTCGAGCAGCGACTCGATCAGGAGCTTGGCGCGCGCGAGGCGCGAGGGCTTCACGTCGGGCGCGAGCATCGAGCGCGAGAGATCGACGGCGAGGAGGATCTCACGCGCCTGGTCAAAGACGGGCTCCTCGATGCGGCCCCATTGCGGGCGGGCGAGGGCGAGCAGCGCGAGCGCGAGGCCGGCGGCGAACCAGGCGCGCACGCGGCGCCGCGCGATGCGCCCCGCTCCGGCCGGGGCCAACTCGAGCGAGCGCGGGCCGGCCTCGGCGCGGAGGATTTTCGGGCGCGGGTGGAGCAGCGCGCGGCGGCGGTGGGTGATTTCCCACGCGAGCCACGCGACGGGCAGGGCGAGCAGCCAGAGGAGATGGGGCGCGCCGAAGTTCATGCGAACGCCTCCTGCCGCCACACGGGGCGGGCGGCGAGCGCGGCGACGGCGAGCAGCAGCAGGCCGGGCGCGGCGAGCCACCAGAAAAGCTCCGTTGTCACGAGATGGCTCTTGGCCTGGAACTCGATTTTCTGCGCGCGATCGATCGCCTTGAACGCGCTCTCGATCGTGTCGGTGTCGGCCACGCGGAAGAATTTCCCGCCGGTCGTCTCCGCGATCTGGCGGAGCTGACCCTCGTCGAGATCGGAGAGCATGGGGCGCGTGCGGACGCGCCGGCCGGTCTCGTCGAAGACGGGCACGGGCACGTAGCCTTCCTTGCCGGAGCCGATGGTGTAGACAGGGATGCCGCGGGACTTCGCGAGCTCGGCGGCCTGCTGCGGTTGGAGGGCACCGCGGTTGTTGGCCCCGTCGGTCATGAGGACGACGAAGGCGCCGATGCGTTTGCCGCCGCTGTCGCGCTTGGCCTGCTCGAGGCGCGTGAGCGCGACGCCCAGCCCGTCGCCGATCGCGGTGCCATCCTCGATCATGCCAATGCGCACCCGCGTGAGCTGCCGGCCCAGCCAGCCGTGATCAAACGTGAGCGGCGCCATCGTGTAGGCGCGGCCCGAGAAGAGCACGATGCCGATGCGGTCGGACGGACGACGATCGATGAAGGCCTGGATGACGGGCTTGATGGCCTGCAGGCGGTTGACGGGCTCGCCGTCGCGCGTGAAATCCTCCGCCCGCATCGAACTCGAGAGGTCGATGGCGAGCATGATGTCGTAGCCCTCGGAACGGACCTCGCGCTTGTCCTCGACGCGCTGCGGCCGCGCGAGCGCGCCGATGACGAGGGCGAGGCCGAGCACCGCGAGCGCCACCGGCCAGCGCGACGGCGCGGCGAGCGAGGGCCGGTGCCACGCCGCCGCAAACGGCACGAGCAGCACGGGCACGCTGCGCCGGGCGCGCAGCCACAGCACGAGCGGCAGCGCGAGGAGCGCGAGGAGCCAGAGCGGATCGTGGAAGGCAAGGCGGGGCATCAGCGGGGAGAAGGAGCCGAGATCGGAGAGCCTGGAGCTGACAGCAAGAAGTAGCGTTGCGTGACGGCGAGGCGGCGCGAGCGCGGGGCGTTTTCCTCCAGACCCTGGACTCTCAGCTCTAGGCGCTCGGCTCTTTTCATCGTCAACGGGGGGCGCCGGTCTTCATCCGCGCGTGGAAAAAGCGCACCAGCGCGTCGAGGCGGTTCTCATCGGTGCCCACGATGAGGCGGCTGAGCGGATCGGGGAAAAGCGCCTGCCAGGATTCGTCGCGGGCACGGCGCCACTCGGCGTGCGCGGCGCGCTCGGCGGCACTGCCTTCGAGCGTCACGAGGCGCCCCGCGGTCGGGTCGTAGGCGGCGAAGCCCTCGCCGGCGGGGAGCGCGCGCTCCCACGGGTCGTCGACGCGGAAGCCCATCGTCTGGTAACGGCGCTGGAGCACGGCCCACCCCTCGGGCTGCCCGCGCGGCGGAAAATCCCCGAGCCAGATGAGCACGCTGTGCTTGGGCGCGGCGCGCGCGAGGAAGCGCCACGGCATCTCCGGCGCCGGATCGGTGGCGGCGGGGGCGGGGCGGGCGAGAAGCGTCGCCGCCGCGTGCATGATCTGGCCCCTGCCGCGCACGGGCTCGCGGAAAAGGTTGCCCGCGGGCCCGGCGTGCACGAAGCCCACGCGGTCGCGGTTGACCGCGCCGAGCAGCATCACGAGGCCGGCGAGCTCGAGCAGCGCCTCGCGCTTGGACTGCGCGCCGGAGCCGAAATGCAGCGAGGGCGAGTCCTCGAGCACGAGCAGCAGCGTGACCTCGCGCTCCTCGACGAATTTTTTCCGGTAGGGCTCGCCGAGGCGCGCGGTGACGTTCCAGTCGATGTCGCGCACGTCGTCGCCGAAGGTGTATCTCACCACCTGGTCGAATTCCATGCCGCGGCCGCGGAAGGCCGAGCGGTATTCGCCGCTGAGGATGTTCTCGACGGCGTGGCGGACGCGCCACTCGAGCTGGCGCAGCAGCGCGAGCGGCGAGGGCGGCGGCGCGCGATGATCGGTTTTGGATTGGGGATGTGCGGCTGGCATCAGCAGGTCCGCCCGCGAACGGCGCGAATTTGCGCGGATGGCTGATTCTTGTTCGCGTTCATTCGCCTGATTCGCGGGCACAGGTTCTCAACTGGCCGCCGGCACCGGCGTGCGCGTGAGCACCTGCTCCACGATCTTGTCGGGGGTGACTTCCTCGGCCTCGGCCTCGTAGGTGAGGCCGATGCGGTGGCGGAGCACGTCGGGCGCGAGTTCCTGGATGAGCGCCGGCGACAGGTAGTCCTGCCCGCGCAGCCACGCGATTGCGCGGCCCGCCTGATAGAGTGCGAGCGAGGCGCGCGGCGACGCGCCGAAGTTGAGGTAGCGCTTGGCGCCGGTGCCTTTCTCCGCGAGCGCGCGCGTGCCGCGCACAATCGCGAGGATGTAGGCCTGCACGGCCGGCGAGAGGTGGATCGCGTCGACCTGGGTGCGCAACGCGAGCAGCTCTTCGCCGCTCGAGACGGCGGCGATGGCGGGCTGCTTCGTGATCTGGCCCCAGCGCTGCATCATCGACGACTCCTCGTCGGCCGTCGGGTAGTCGACGATCAGCTTGAACAGAAACCGATCCGTCTGCGCCTCGGGCAGCGGGTAGGTTCCTTCCTGCTCGACGGGGTTCTGGGTGGCCATGACGAAGAACGGCCGGGGCAGCGGGTGCGTCTGCCCGCCGATCGTCACTTGCCGCTCCTGCATGCCCTCGAGCAGGGCGCTCTGGACCTTGGCGGGGGCGCGGTTGATCTCGTCCGCGAGCACAAGGTTGGCGAAGATGGGCCCCCGGTGGGCGTGAAACTCGCCGTTCTTGGGCGAAAAGATCATCGTGCCGACGACGTCGCTCGGCAGCAGATCCGGCGTGAACTGGATGCGCTCGAATTGCACGCCCAAGGCGGCGCCGAGCGACTTCACGAGGAGCGTCTTCGCCAGGCCGGGCATGCCCTCGAGGAGCACGTGGCCGTTGGCGAGGAGCGCGACGAGCAGGCGTTCGACGACGGCATCCTGGCCGATGACGGCCTTGCCGATTTCATCGCGGAGTTTTTGGGACCAGGCGGGACCGGTGGACATGGACGAAGGAAGAAGGAGAGTGAAGGAGGAGGGAAGATGAGAAACGAAAAGGGGAACGGCGGCAGGTGCGCGTTTGACTCGGGTGCGGCTGAATAGTTTCCCTAGAGGAAAGGAGGCGCGATGGCTTTACCAATCCAAATCGAGGAGCGGCTGGCGGCCCTCGGCGTGCGCCTCGCGGACGTCGAGGAGAAATTCGTGCGGGGCACCGGCCCCGGCGGCCAGAAGATCAACAAGACCAGCTCGACGGTCTGGCTGCGCCACGGCCCCACCGGCACGGAGGTGCGCTGCCAGCGCGAACGCTCGCAGGCGGCCAACCGCGAGGAGGCGTGGGCGGAGCTGTGCGGGAAGCTCGAGTCGCGGCGCCGCGCCGCGCAGGCGGCGGTGGTGGACGCGCGCGAGGAGGAGCGGCGGCGGACCCGGCAGAAATCGCACGGGCAGAAACTGCGGATGATCCAGGCGAAGAAGCACCGGGCGAAGCACAAGGCCCGGCGCGGGCGGGTGGGCGGGGACGGCTGGTAGCGGCGGCGCGGGCATCACCGGGAGAGCGGCGCGGCGGGCGCGATTTGTCCGGGCCGGCGTGGATTTCGCTCTGCGGCGGCGGGCGAGGCGGCGAAAACAATCCGCGGGACGCCCCATCACAGCAGTGTGACTCTGTCGCCCACGCGCAACGTGCCGGACTTCGTCTCGTGGATCAGGTTCTGGCCGAAGTTCACGTCGGTTGGGTCCGTGGCGTCGCGCCGATAGGTCGCGAGGGTGCGGAGCGGCTCCTTGCCGCG
>JAEUHB010000088.1 GCA_016794665.1 Opitutaceae bacterium | reverse complement strand
GTGAGCGAGATACACGAAAGGTCCATCACGATCGCGTCGAACTCCGCGCGGGGCAGGTCGGACGCGCGCAGGTGGCGGGCGTTGATTTTCTCGAGGTTCGTCACCCGCGGATCGGCGCGAAGGCGCGCGTGGAGCTGCGCGCGGCCGACATCGACACACACGACATCCGCCGCGCCGGCTTGCAGAGCACAGTCGGTGAAGCCGCCCGTCGACGCCCCGACGTCGAGCACGTGCGTCCCCTGCAAATCGATCGCGAAGTGAGAAAGGGCGACGGCCAGTTTCTCGCCCCCGCGACTCACGAAGCGCGGCGGCCGCTCGACGGTGAGCTCCGTGTCGGCGGGAAACTCTTTGCCGGGTTTGTCGAGCCGCTCCGTGCCGCGGCGGACGCGGCCACTCATGATGAGGGCCTTGGCCTGGGCGCGCGATTCCGCGAGCCCGCGGACAACGAGCAGCTCGTCGAGGCGGGAGCGATTCATCGGAGCTTTTGGCGCGCCGGCGACCAACAGGTCGTGCGGCCGCCGATCCAGGCGCGGCGGAGAGGCGTTTTCGTTTTGGGGCAAAGGCCGCCGTCCTCCCACCGGTGCCAGAAGAGCCAGCTCTTCGGGATGTGCGCGTTGAGATCAGGCGGCAGATAGTCGCCCTCGCCCGCAATGGTCGCGAGAGCCCGGCGCGCGACCCCGCGGCACTCGCGCCAGAGCGTCCGCACTTCGGATTGCTTCAAGGAGCCGGCCGGGCGCGCGGGGTGAATCGCGGCACGCCAGAGGATCTCGTCGGCCATCCAGTTGCCGACGCCGGGAAACCGCTCCTGCATCAGCAGCACGGCCTTGATTGGCGCGCGCGCGCGGCGCCGGAGAAAAGTTGCCACGGCGTCAGCGCTGAACTCCGCCGATTCGAGTGCGGGGGCAATCTTGCTCCACCAAGCGGGCGGCGATTCACCGCGGTGAAACAGGACTCGGCCGAACATGCGCGGGTCGGTGAAGACGAGCGCGTGTTTGCCAGTGACGAGCACGAGGTGATCGTGTTTGCCGGGCGTGTGGGCCGCCGGGGCCACCGTCAGCTCGCCGCTCATGCCAAGGTGGATGCCGAGCCATGCGTCGCCGGTGAAGCGGAAGAGCATCTGCTTCGCCCGGGCCTCCGACGATTCAAGCTTGGCGCCGGTGAGCGCGCGCCGAAACACAGCGAGGTCGAGCCCGTGCAGGAGTTTTTTCCCGTCGTGCGTGAGGACCCGCACGATGCGATGGCCGCGGGCGGCCTGGTCCCAGCGTTTGCGGAAGAATTCGACTTCGGCGAGCTCGGGCATGGCGCTTAGCGCAGCGTCGCGACGAACTCGACGAGGCTCGGAAACACAGGCACGCCGGGTTTCGCGAGCGCGGCCCACGCGGCGGCATCATGCTTGCCGGTGCAGACGGCGGCCGCGTGGATCCTCGCGTTCAGGCCCGCGTCGATGTCGCTCTCGCGGTCGCCGAGCATCCAGCACTGCAGGGGATTGAGGCGATGCTCGGCGATCATCTCCAGGAGGTAGGCGGGCGACGGCTTGCGGTAGCGTGAAGGCTGCTCGCTCGATTCCGGCGCAATGCAGATGCCGTCCCAGATCGGGCGGGACAGGGCGAGGAGCTCGTCCATGCGGTCATTGCAGCGGTGCACAGCATCGAGCGTGTGGAGACCACGTCCGATGCCCGACTGGTTGGTGACTATGAACAGCCGGTAGCCGAGCGAGCGCGCCCGCGCGAGGGCACCGGCGACGCCGGGAATCAACTCCACGCCGGCGGGATCGGCGAGGTAGTGCTTGTCGAGGATGAGCGTGCCGTCGCGATCGAGGAAGAGCGCCTTGCTCATGACTCGTGCGCGACGTAGGCCCGCAGCTCCGCGGGCGTGACGGTGGCGGTGCCGAGCTTGCCGACCACAACCCCGGCGGCGGCGTTGGCGAAGTGCGCGGCATGCTCAAGCGAGGCCCCGGCCGCGAGTGCGAGCACCAGCGCCGCGAGCGAGGTGTCGCCGGCTCCGGACACGTCATAGACTTCTCGCGCGGCGGTCGGGATCGTCTTCAGGATTTTGCCGCCTTGGCTGAGCAACATGCCGTCTTCGCCCAGCGTGATGACGAGGTTGCGGGTCGCGTAGCGCTCATGGAGACGCGCGCAGACGTCGGCCGCTGGAAACGGAGTGTGCGGCAGCGGATCGATGCCGGCGAGCTGGAGGGCCTCGCGCTTGTTCGGCGTGATCAAATCAAGGCCATGGAAGGCGAGCTTGCGCTTGGGCTTGGGGTCGAGGGCGACGAATTTTCCGGCGGCGCGCGCAAGCCGGGTCAGGCGCCCGACCACATCGTCACTGAGGATGCCCTTGGCGTAATCGGACAGAATCAGCGCATCGCACGCGGCGATTTCCCTGGCGAGAAGGGACTCGGCTTTGGCGGCGGGCAGGTGGTAGGCGGTGGGCGCCGCCTCGCGATCGAGGCGGCACAGCTGCTGGTGCTGCACAAGCACGCGGGTCTTCACGATCGTGGGCGCGGCGCCGGGCGTCGCGACCGTGTCGATTTTCTTGCCGTGCAAAATCGTGGCCAGGCGCTGGCCGGCGTCATCCCGTCCGAAATAACCGGCGACGGCGCAGCTGGCGCCGAGCGAGGCGAGGTTGAGCGCGACGTTGGCGGCGCCGCCCGCGGTCCAGGAGTCGCGCGCGATGTCCACGACCGGCACGGGCGCCTCGGGCGAGATGCGCGTGGCGTCGCCCCAGATGTAGTGATCGAGCATCACGTCGCCGACGACGAGGATGCGCAGGCGCGCGATTTTCTTCAGGAGGCCGGGCAGATTCTTCATCGGAGTTCCCAATCGTAGTGAAAGCGCGAGAGCATCCGCGGGGCGGTGTCCGTGACCTGCACCACATCCTCGATGCGGCAGCCGCCCAGGCCGGGATAATACAACCCGGGCTCGACGGTTACGACCGAGCCTTTCACGAGCGTGTAGTCGACCGCGCCGCTCATGCGCGGCGGCTCGTGGATATCAAGCCCGAGGCCGTGGCCCGTGCCGTGAAAAAACCCCTCCGAGCCCTTTGCGGTGCGCTTGGTCTCAAAGCCCCGCGCCCTGAACACGGCCTCGACCCCGCGGTGCACGTCGCGGCCATTCACGCCCGCCCGGATGCGGCCGATGGCGTCGAGCTGCGCCGCGCGCACGGCCGCGACGAGCGCGCGCTGGCGGTCGCTGGCGCGGCCGCGGAGGAACGTG
>JAEUHB010000081.1 GCA_016794665.1 Opitutaceae bacterium | reverse complement strand
GAGTCATGAGCAAGGCGCTCTTCCTCGATCGCGACGGCACGCTCATCCTCGACAAGCACTACCTCGCCGATCCCGCCGGCGGGGAGTTGATTCCCGGCGTCGCCGGTGCCCTCGCCCGGGCGCGCTCGCTCGGCTACCGGCTGTTCATCGTCACCAACCAGTCGGGCATCGGCCGCGGTCTCCACACGCTCGATGACGTGCACCGCTGCAATGATCGCATGGACGATCTCCTCGCCCTGCCGCGCCCGATCTGGGACGGCATCTGCATTGCCCCGGAATCAAGCGACCAGCCCTCGCGATACCGCAAGCCGTCTCCCGCCTACCTCCTGGAGATGACCGCCCAGCACCGGCTCGACCCCACGCAGTGCTGGATGATCGGCGACCGCGAGAGCGACATCGACGCAGGCCTGAACGCGAATATCCACGCGGCCGCCGTCTGCACCGGCAAGCATGATGCGTCCGCGTGGGCCGCGCTCGCGAAGCCCGGCGTGCCCGTGTTTCCGAGCCTCGTCGAGTTCGTCGCGACGCTGCGCTAAGCGCCATGCCCGAGCTCGCCGAAGTCGAATTCTTCCGCAAACGCTGGGACCAGGCCGCCTGCGGCCATCGGATCGTGCGGGTCCTCACGCACGACGGGAAAAAACTCCTCCACGGGCTCGATCTCGCCGCGTTCCGCCGCGCCCTCACCGGCGCCACGCTCGAATCGTCAGAGGCCCGCGCGAAGCAAATGCTCTTCCGCTTCAGCGGCGACGCATGGCTCGGCATCCACCTTGGGATGAGCGGCGAGCTGACAGTCGCCCCGGCGGGCCAAAAGCCCGGCAAACACGACCACCTCGTGCTCGTCACCGAAAAACATTCGCTCGTTTTCACCGACCCGCGCATGTTCGGTCGAGTCTTGTTTCACCGCGGTGAATCTCCGCCCACGTGGTGGAGCACGATCGCCCCCGCACTCGACTCGGCGGAGTTCAACGCGGACGCCGTCGCCACGTTTCTCCGGCGCCGCGCGCGCGCACCGATCAAGGCCGTGCTGCTGATGCAGGAGCGGTTTCCCGGCATCGGCAACTGGATGGCCGACGAGATCCTCTGGCGCGCCGCGATTCACCCCGCGCGCCCGGCCGGCTCCTTGAAGCAATCCGAAGTGCGCACGCTCTGGCGCGAGTGCCGCGGCGTCGCGCGCCGAGCCCTCGCCACGATTGCGGGCCGGGGCGACTATCTCCCGCCCGATCTCAACGCGCACATCCCGAAGAGCTGGCTCTTCTGGCACCGGTGGGAGGACGGCGGCGTTTGTCCCAAAACGAAAGCGCCTCTCCGCCGCGCCGAGGTCGGCGGCCGCACGACCTGTTGGTCGCCGGCGCGCCAAAAGCTCCGATGAATCGCTCCCGCCTCGACGAGCTGCTCGTTGCCCGCGGGCTCGCGGAATCGCGTGCCCAAGCCAAGGCACTCATCATTAGCGGCCTTGTCCACCGCGGCACCGAGCGACTCGACAAGCCCGGCAAGGAGTTCCCCGCCGACATAGCGCTCACCGTCGAGCAGCCGCCGCGCTTCGTGAGTCGCGGGGGCGAGAAACTGGCCGCCGCCCTTTCTCACTTCGCGATCGATTTGCAGCGGACGCACGTGCTCGACGTCGGCGCATCGACCGGTGGCTTCACCGACTGTGCGTTGCAAGCCGGAGCCGCGGATGTCGTGTGCGTCGATGTCGGCCGGGCGCAGCTCCACGCCCGCCTCCGCGCCGATCCGCGCGTGACGAACCTCGAGAAGGTCAACGCCCGCCACCTGCGCGTCTCCGACCTGCCCCGCGCGGAGTTCGACGCGATCGTGATGGACCTTTCCTTCATCTCGCTCACGGCGGTGCTCCCGGCGGTGTGGGGGCTGCTGCGGACGGGCGGCACGCTGGTGGCGCTGGTCAAGCCGCAGTTCGAAGCCGGCAAGGCCGAGGTCGACCGGGGCCGCGGCGTCATCCGCGACGCCGCGGTGCAGGAGGCGACGCTCGCGGCCGTGCGCGAATTTGCGGGGCGCGACCTGCCGCGTTGCCAGGTTGTCGGGAGCATCGACTCGCCCATTACCGGGGCCGACGGCAACCGGGAGTTTTTGCTGTGTCTCAGGAGACAAACCGCCTAGCGTCCCGCCCCCGATGAAACGAATCCGCCGGCTCGCGTTTGTGGTCAACGAAAGCAAGGACGGCGCGTCCACGCTCGCCCGAGAGCTGTCCGCGATCGCCCGCGCGCGCGGTGTCGGTTTCAAGCTCACGACGCGCTTCCCGCTGCGCCCCGGTTTCCTCGGCGGCTGCGATGCCTGCTGCGTCATTGGCGGCGATGGCACGCTGCTAGGGGCCGCCCGCGAGGCGGCTCGCGCGCAGGTGCCGATTATCGGTGTGAACCGCGGGAGCCTCGGCTTCCTCACCACATTCTCCGCCGACGAAGCGCGCGCGCAGTTCGACGCGCTGCTCGAAGGCGCCTTCCAAGTCGACCGGCGCGCGATGCTCGATTGTTCCACTCGCGCCGGCGCGCACGACCCCGCGCTGAACGACGTGCTGATCAAGGCGGAGGAAAACTCCCGCATCGTCCGCCTCGAGGTTTTCGCCGACGGCGAGTTTGTCACCGAATACACCTGCGACGGCTTGATCTTCTCCACGCCCACCGGCTCGACGGCCTACAATTTGTCCGCCGGCGGCCCCATCTTGCACCCCGCGGCCGGCGTCATTGCGATGACGCCAATCTGCCCGCACACGCTGAGCAACCGCTCGATCATCTTCCGCGAGGGCGTGCGCCTGCGCGTCGTCAACCGCACGCCGGACTGCCGGCTGCTTGTCGCCCTCGACGGTCAGCGCGACCTCAAGGTCGGCACGCGCGCCCCGGTTGAGATCCGGGTGGCCAAGGCGCGCCTGCCCCTCGCCCAGCGGCCGGGCTATTCCCATTTCGCGGTCGTGCGCGCGAAGCTAAAGTGGAGCGGCGGCTTGGCGGAGAAGAGCTGACGACCGCTTGCTGGCGCTCGTTCGGTTACAGCTGCGTCGCGATCTCGCCGCGCACCGCATCGAGGCGCTTGTAGACTGCGAGTTCCGCCGGCATCGACTCGAGCGCACGCCGCAGGCCTGCGCCGGCGGACGTCCCCGCGAGCGCGTCCAATCGGTGGAGGGCGATGCGAATGCCAAACACGATGCCGCGGGTCTCCGGCAATGCCATGAGCGCCTGATGCTCCACGCGCAGCCACAGCCGATCGAGCGCGACCGGCGGCGTGGGCGGCGCGATGCGGCGCGCCGGGTGGAGATTAAGTTCGTCCGTGGCGGCGAGGCCCCAGTTGTCGCGGAGAACCGCCACGCCGGGCTGCCGCCGCGCGAGGAACTGCGGGATGGGCGCGCCGAGCGCGGCGTTGAGGCCCGCCACGACGCCGTGGATCCAGTCGAGCGTCTCGCCAATTTTCTCCTGCAAGGCCCAGCCCGTGGGAAAGCACAGCGCGCCTCCGCGGAGGCGAAACCGGCCCTCGGCATCCGGTGAGAGAAACAGGATGTCCGGCTCCAGCGCTCCGCCGAGCCCAACCAAGCTCCGCTCGTTCGCGCCCCACTTTGCCGCCATGCCCGCGAACTCCGCCAGCAGCGGCTCGCCCTCGGCCGTCAGAGCGGCATGTCGCGCCGGCTCCGCCGCCAGCCAGCGCTTCCTTTCCGCCAAGACGGCGCCGCTCGCATCCTGCGGCGCAAAATACTCCCGCGGCTCCACCCGTCGCAACGTGAGGTGGAACCGGTGCTCGCCGTCGGGAAAAAGATCAACGAGCTCCATCAGCCGATTCAGGGCCGCACGACGAGCTGCGTGCGGCGCGCCCGCGCCAGCCGCCGCGTCGCAAACGCCGCGAGATCCGCCACGGTGACGGCCTCGACGTGCGCGTCGTAATTCTTCCACTCGTTGATCGACAGACCTTGGAGCGCGTTGAGCCCCGCCTGCATCGCGCGGGCGGAATTCGTCTGGAGCGACTGCCGTCGGGCCGCCTTCAGGCGCGTGACGCAACGGGCAAACTCCGCCGCCTCGATCTCGCCGCGTTGCACGCGCGCAATCTCAGCGTCGATCTCGGCGAGCACCTCGCCCTCGCGACCGGGCTGCGTGCCGGCGATGAAGTAGAACATTCCGGCGTCGAGCCCGGTGAAACGGCCCGAGCGCACGAAATACGCCAGGCCCTTCTCCTCGCGCACGCGCTCGAAGAGCCGCGACGCCATGCCGCTGAACAGCTCGTCGAGCACCTCGCCCGCGTAGTAGTCGGGCGAGTTGACGCGCGTCCCCGGAAACCCCTGCAGCACGACCGCCTGCTCGCGCGGCTCCTGTTGGGTGAAATCGCCCGGCTCGGCGGGCAGCGGGCTCGTCGAGTCGCTGGCGCACGGCCCGGAGGGCGCGGCGCCGCGCGGGATCTTCGCGAGCAGCGCCTTCAGCTTGGGCGCGAGCTTGCCCGGTTCAAAATCGCCCGCGACGGCGAGCACCACGTTCGGCCCCACGCACAGCCGCCGGTGCAGCGCCGCCAAATCGTGCACGTCGAGCGCCTTCACCCCGGCCTGGTCGCCGTGGGCGTCGAGGGCCATGGGGTGATGGCCGAAGAACTTTGCGCGGAGTTTTTTCCGCGCGAGCGTGACCACGTCGTCGTCGTCCTGCTGGAGCGCGGCGATTTGAGCGTCGCGTTCGGTCGCAAAGGTCGTCGCCTTGAAGGCGGGTGCCAGCAGCGCGTCGGCGATGAGCGCAATCGCGCGGTCGACGTCCGGCGGCAGCACTTCGGCGGCGAGACCCACGCTGTTGTTGCCACAGAACGGGTAGAATGTTCCGCCGACTTGCTCGATGAACTCCGCGACCTGTGCGGCTGAGCGGCGGCGGGTGTCCTTCGTGAGCAGCGTCGTGTAAAGCGCGGTCGCGCCGCGCTTGCCCGCCACTTCGAACATCGGCCCGCCCTGCATGAGCACGCGCAGGTGGAGGTTGGGCAGGCGGCGCTCGGGTTGGAGCAGCAGGCGCGCGCCGTTCGGCAGCTTGAACTCGGAGAAATCGGATTGCTTAGCGGTGGACTCCGCGGCGGTCACAGTGGGAACGCCGCTGGCGACCGGATTCGACGATACCGCGATAAGCCGCTC
>JAEUHB010000071.1 GCA_016794665.1 Opitutaceae bacterium | reverse complement strand
CCGGTGACGTTGGGCGGCGGGATGACGATGGCGTAGGGCTCGCGGCTGCGCGCGGGCTTGCCGGCGAAGGCGTTGGCGGCCTGCCAGGCGGCATACCACTTCTTTTCAACTTCGCGCGGTTCGTAGCTCTTGGTGATCTCGGCCATCGTAAATGCTGGATTAGAAACGGGGCAGAAAACGCCGCGCACGAAGACGAGGCAAGTGGTTAGTTCCCCTCAGGCGTGGCCGAAGCCGCGCGCGCGCAACTTGGTCGTTGAAAGCCCGGCTCAGCCCGTGCGATCTCTCACCCTTCGCCCGCCGCCACCATGCCCGCCCAAATCGCCCAACGCGCCCAGACCCGCCTCGCCTTTCCGGGCGTGGTGCCCAGGCCCGCGCGGCTCGCGGCGTGCAAGGAGTTCCTGCGGGACGAGACCGCCGCGCTGCGGGCCCGCCACGCCGGCGGCACCTCCGGACTCACGATTTGCCATGAGCGCGCCCGCATCATCGACGCGCTCGTGGTTGCGCTCTTCGACTACGCGATGCGCACCTACCGCCCGCCCGAGGGCGCCGCCCTCGCGCCGGTGGCAGTCGTCGCGCTCGGCGGCTATGGGCGAGCGGAGCTGTCACCGTTCAGCGACATCGACCTGATGTTCCTGTTTCCCACGAAGACCAAGCCGGTCGACGCCGAGCCCCTGCAGCAGCACATCACCGACGAAATTCTCTACCCCCTCTGGGACTGCGCCCTCAAAGTCGGCCACTCCACGCGCACCATCGACGACGCCTTCGCCGAGGCGCGCACCGAAATCCAGTCCAAGACCGCCATGCTCGAGTCGCGCCTGATCGCCGGCTCGGAGAAACTCTACGGCACCTTTGCCACCGCCTACCGCAGCTACTACGCGAGCGAAAACCCCAAGGACTACATCTCCGCGCGCCTCGCCGACCAGTCGAGCCGGCGGGCGAAGTTCGCCAACACCGTCTTCAACCAGGAGCCCGACATCAAGAACGGCGTGGGCGGGCTGCGTGACTACCAGAACACCGTCTGGATGGCGCGCGTGCGGCTCGACATCACGCGGATCGAGGAGCTGGGCACGCAGAACTACCTCGGCGCCGAGGACCTCGCAGCCTTCCAGCGCAGCTACGATTTCCTGCTGCGTGTGCGCAACGACCTCCACTTCCTCCAGTCGCGGCCCAACGACGTGATGACCCTCGATTTGCAGCCGCGCATCGCCGAAAACCTCGGCTACGCCGGGCCCGAGATGCTCGCGCGCGTCGAGCGCTTCATGCAGGACTACTACCGCGCCGCACAGACGATTTACCGCGTCTCGAAGCTCGTCGAGGACCGGCTCGCGCTCAGCATGAAGCGCAACGCGCAGGGCGACAAACGCTCCTTCCGCGAGACGCTGCTCGCCTCGCGCTTCGCCCGCACCAAGCGCCTCGACGGCTTCGTCCTGCGCGGCCGGGAGCTGGCCGCGGAGAAGCCCGACGTGTTCCGCGACGACGCCGTGCGCCTGATCCGCGTTTTCCGCCACCTCCAGACCCTCGACGCCACGCTCGATTTCCACCTCGCGGAGCTGATCCGCGCCGAGCTGCCCCTGCTCACGCCCCAAGTCGCGTGCTCCCAGGACGCCAGCGAGAGTTTCCGCGCCATCATGGCGGAGGCCGGCGCCGTCCACCCTGCCCTCGCCCGGATGCACGAGCTCGGCGTGCTCGGGCGCTTTATCCCGGAGTTCGACGGCCTCACCTGCCTTGTGCAGCACGAATACTACCACCGCTACACGGCGGACGTGCATACCCTAAACGCCATCCGGGAGCTCGACCGCATCTACACCGAGGCCGAGCCCATCACGCTCAAATACCGCGCCGCCCTGCACGAGACCTCGGACGCCTCCCTCCTCTACCTCACCCTGCTCCTCCACGACATCGGCAAGGCCGAGGGCATCAAGGGCCACGCCGAGAGCGGCGTCCGCATATCCGGCCCTCTCCTCGATCGCTTCGGCGTCCGCGGCGCCGAACGCGAGCTCGTGCTCTTTGTCATCCAAAACCATCTGGCGATGGCACGATTCTGGCAGACGCGGGACGTGGATGACCCCTCCACCGCAGCCACGTTCGCGACCCTCATGGGCGACCCCGATCGCCTGCGGCACCTTTACGTCCACACCTTTTGCGACGCCCGCGCGACCGCCGCGGACCTGTGGAATAGTTACAAGGACACGTTGCATACGACGCTTTACCGCGCCACTTTCGACCGGCTCAAGCTCGGCGCCGCCGTCGATGACCGCCTGCAGGAGAAGAAAGCCATGACCCAACAGGAACTCGTTGCCAAAACCATCCCCGGCATCAGCACCGACGAAATCGTCGCGCACTTCGGCCAGCTGCCGGACCGCTATTTCGTCCACACCGATTCCCCCGAAATCGCCCTGCACATCCAGATGGTGAACCGCCTGCTCAAGTCGATCACCACGGCGGATTCCGTCGGCTCCCTGCGCCCGATCATCGAGTGGAAGGACGACCTCAACCGCTCCCTCACCGTCGTCAACGTCGTCACCTGGGATCGCGCCGGCCTCTTCTACAAGCTCGCGGGCGCCTTCAGCGTCGCGGGCCTCAGCATCCTCGGCTCCAAGGTGATTTCGCGAAACGACCACATCGCCATCGACACCTTTTACGTCGTCGAGCCGGGCCGCGGCCCCGTGCAGAGCGCGAGTGCGCAGGAGAAGTTCGCCAAGACGATCGAGGAGGCGCTCGTCGCCAACCGCGATCTCCTGCCCGACATCATGGCCCAGGCCAAGAAGCTCGCCGCCACGCGCTACCTCACCGCGTCCAACGGCGAGGCGCTGCAAAGTTCCTTCCCCCCGACGGTCGACGTCTACTCCGAGCTCGCGATGAAGCGCACCATCATCGAGGTGCAGGCCCGCGACCAAATCGGCCTGCTCTACCGCCTCGCCAAGACCATCTCCGATCACGGCTTCGACATCACCTTCGCCCGCATCGGCACCGAGCGCGGCGTCGCGATCGACACCTTCCACGCCGAGCCCGCCAACAACGAGCCTGTCGAGACGCCCGAGCGCCTCGCGGCCCTGAAGGCCGCGCTCGCCGACGTCATCACGCCCGTGCCCGTCGAGACAGCGAAGTCCGCGTAGGCTGCGTGGCAGGCGCGAGCCCGCGCCAGGCCGCGGCCACAGACCGCCGCTTCCGGCGGAGTGACTTGTCACTCCGCCAGATTGACCGCTCCGCCTCGCGCGCCCATTCCTGTCCGCCGTGTCCAGCCCGCCGATGCCGCCCGATCCCCGCGCCCTTCCCGCGCTCCACCGCATCGCCGCGCTCGCGGCGCATTCGGACGACGCGCTCGCGGCGATGCGCGAGATGCTCGCGGTGCTGATCGCGGCGTTTCGCGCCGATGCCGGCTCCATCGGCCTCCTCAACCCCGACAGCGGCCAGCTCGAGACTGCGGTGCAGGCTGGCTCCGGTTCCGCCGATTCGGCCGCCAGCGGCCTCATGCTCGGCCACGGCGTGACCGGCTGGTGCGTGCTCAATCGACGGGCGCTCCTCGTGCCCGATGTCACGACCGAGCCGCGCTACATCGCCGTGCGCGCCGCCGCCCGCTGCGAACTGGCCGCGCCGATGCTGGATGGCGACAACGTCGTCGGCGTGATCGATCTCGAGAGCGACCGCGTCAACGGCTTCGACGCCGCGGACCTCGCCTTGCTGCGCGAACTCGCCGCGGAGGCCGCTCGCGTCCTCCAGCGCCTGTGGCAGCTCGGCCACCTCCGGAAAAAAGCCCGCCAGCTCGAGTCTCTCATCACCGCCGGCCAGTCGCTCGTCACCAAGCTCGAGCCCCGCGAGCTGCTCGACACGCTCACGCGCGAGGGCCGTGCCATGATGCAGGCCCGCGCCTGCGCGCTCTACCTGCACGACTCTGCCACCGACACCGTGCGCTGCGCCTCCCTGGCCGGCGACCCTGGCACGCCAATGCCCGCCGGCGACCTGCCGGTGGATTCGTGCCTCGCCGCGTCGCCCATCCACACCCGCCGGGCCGTATGGTTCGCCGACATCCAGTCGCCCGAATACCGCGAGCTCCTGGATCTCCCGTCGGATCCCGCGCTGCGCTCCGTCCTCGCCAGCCCCCTGCTCTTCGAAGGCGAGGTGCTCGGTGTCGTCGCCGTCTTCACCGATCGCGTGCACCGCTTCGACAACGACGAGCGCCGGTTTTGCGCCGCGCTCGCCAGCCTCGGCGCCGTCGCGCTCCAAAACGCTCGGCTCTACGCGCGGGTGTTCCAGAGCGAGGACGTGCTGCGGAAAAACGAGCGCCTCACCACCCTCGGCCTCCTCGCCGCCGAAATCGCGCACGAGATCCGCAATCCCCTCACCGTGCTCAAGCTCCTCCACGGCGGCCTGGGCCTCGACTTCCCCGCCGGCGATCCGCGCACCACGGACATGCGCGTCATCGGCGAGAAAATCGACCAGCTCGAGGCCATCGTCACGCGCGTGCTCGGCTTCGCGCAGGCGCCCTCCAGCCTCCACTCGCGCTGGTCGCTCGCCGAAATCGTGGCGGACACGCTGCTCCTCGTGCGCCTCAAGCTCGCGCAGCATCAGGTGGCGCTCGATTTTCAGCCGCCTGTGCAGCCGCTCTTCGTCGAAGCCCACAAGGGCCAGCTCCAGCAGGTCCTGCTGAACCTCCTCCTCAACGCGATGCACGCCATGCCCCACGGCGGCACGATCAGCATCACCCTCGCGGCGGAGGCCCACGCCGGCGCGCCCCGCGCGATCCTCGACCTGAGCGACACCGGCACCGGCGTCGATCCCGCGATCCGCGATCGCATCTTCGACTCGTTCCTCTCCAGCCGGCCCGACGGCACCGGCCTCGGCCTCGCGATCGCCAAGCGCATCCTCGACAGCCACCACGGCGACATCGCGCTTCATGCCACGAGCCCCGCCGGCACCACGATGCGGCTCACCCTGCCGCTCGCGCGATGACACCCGCCGAACAACGCGCCCGCCAGCGCCGCCTGCTCCTCATCCTCGGCCCCGCGCTGATCGTGGGCGGGCTGGCGGTGCTTTTCCTCGTGAAGCCGATGCCGCTCCCGCTGCGCATCGTCGTCGGCCTGACCGACGTCGTCGCCGGCTGCGTCCTGCTGCTCGTCGCGCGGCAAAAGTTCGGGCGGTAGGGCGGCGGTTCCGCTCGCCGCCGATTGGTTTCGCTAGCAAAGGCGCGGAGCGGACTCCGCTCCTACCCCTTCGGCGGCTGCGCCCGCAGCTCGATCAACATGTCGGGCGCATTTTTCTCCAGCTCGGCGCGCACCGCACCGAGCGCGACGCCCGCGGGCACCACGACCGTCGCCCGCGCCTGAAAAAGAGTGCCCCCGCCCATCGGCGCGCTCACCCGCTCGGAGGACAGCTCCTCGACGTTGATGCCGTGCGCCGCGAGCACGCCCGAGACGCCGCGCAAAATCCCCGGCCGGTCCTGCCCCACGACTTCGAGCGTGGCGACCGCGCCGGCCGCCTTCACCACCGCGCCGCTCTCCGCATGCACGATCACGCGCAGGCCGCCCGACTCCAGCCGGTGCAACGCCCCCACCAGCTCATCGGTGCGCTCGGCGGCGACCTCCACGCGCACGATGCCCGCGAATTGCCCCCCGAGGTGGCACATGCGGCTCTCCAGCCAGTTGCCGCCGTGGTCCGCGACGCGCGCGGCGACGAGTTGCACGAGCCCGGGCCGATCGGCGCCGATTAGGGTCATGACGAGGGTGGCGAGCATGCTGTGATTTTCGATTTTGGATTCTCGATTTTCGATTTTCGATTTCGGCCCGGATTCCAACCTGCGTCACCGCCAATCGAAAATCCCCCTCACTCCTCCAGCTCCACGTTCCAATAGGCCACGTCGAGGAAGTCCTTCCACACCTCGCGCTGCTGGTTGCCGAGGACGAGCGAGATCACGGGGCGCCACTTCGGGCGGACGGGCTTGCGGATGAGGCGCATCGCGGCCTCGTGCGGGAGGCGGTTCGCCTTGCGGGTGTTGCAGCGCACGCAGGAGCACACGATGTTTTCCCACGTCGTCTTCCCGCCGTAGTCGCGCGGGATCACGTGGTCGAGATTGAGCTGCTCCCGGGGCAGGACGCGCGAGCAATACTGGCAGGTGTCCTTGTCCCGCTCGAAGACGTTGTTGCGCGTCAGTTTCAGCTCCTTGCACGGCAGGCGGTCGAAGAACGTGAGGAGGATTACGCGCGGCAGGCGGATCGTGCGGTTCGGCGTGCGCACGGTCTCGAGTTCCGCGATCGGGGGATTGTGAGCCGAGAAGTCGATCCAGTCGAGGAGCGCGAAGGTGCGGAAGTCGTCGTCGTGATGGTGCACGACCTGCGCGTGGCCGCGCGAGAGGAGGCCAAAGGCGCGCTTGGCGCCGATGACATTGACCGCCTGCCAGAGGCGGTTGAGCACGAGCACCGGTTGGTCGAGCGCGGCTTCCATCGGGGGG
>JAEUHB010000065.1 GCA_016794665.1 Opitutaceae bacterium | reverse complement strand
AGCACGGCCTCGACCTGCTTCACGTCGGCGTTCTCCATCGTGTAGACGAAGACTTTTTGTTTCCGCGCGGAGCTGGAATCGAGCTGCGCGACGATCTCGGCGATCGCCGGCATGTCTTCCTTGGAGGCGGTGACGATGACGGAGTAGGTGCGCGGATCGGCGACGGCGACGACGGGGGTGGAGCGACCGGTCGTCTGCGTGGCGCCGCGGCCGCTTGTGCTGCGGCCGGTCGTGGAACCGCGTCCGCCAGTGCCGGGCAGGCCGCCGCGGCCGCCGGCTTGCGCCGCGGCGGCCGCCGCGAATCCCCCGGGGCCGAAAGCGCCGAAGCCACCGAAGCCAGGGACACCCGGGAAGCCGCCACCGGCCCCGCCGCGGCCGCTCGCAGCCGTGGCGCCGTAAAGGTTGGAGATGAGCTGCGCCATCTCGACCGGGTCGGCGTTGGTGAGCTTGAAGACGCGCATCGTCGAGACCGTGTCGCTCGAGGTGTCGAGGGCGGAGACGAGCTCGACGATGTGGCGGATGTTGATCTGGGTGTCGGTGACGACGAGGGAGTTGCTGTCGGCATTGGCGGTGATGTTGGCCGAACTGGGAAGCAGCGTGGCGAGATCGCGCGCGGCTTGGGTGGCGTCGAGCCGGCGGAGGGGGATGATCTGCATGACCATCTCGGCGTTCTCCGGAATCTCCTGCGGGTCGTTGCCGGTGCGGATGGGAATGTTGCGCTTCTTGGCGTCCTCCTTGGAGGAAACGATGAGGCTGCGGCCTTGGAGGGTGGCGGCATAGCCGTTCTTGTTCAGGGCAAAGTTGAGAAGCTGGACGGCCTCCTCGCGCGAGACCGGCTGCGCGCTGAACATGTCGACGGTGCCGCGCACCTGCGTCTCGTAGACGATGATGAAGCCGGCGGCCTCGCTCATGTAGTTGAGCACGGTCTCGAGCGAGGCGCCGCGGAAGTTGAACTTGATCGACGCGGGTTCGCCGCGGCCGGCGGCGGGGCTCGGCTGCGCGAGCGCGGCCGGCGTGGCGGCGCCGAGGGCGAGGCCGAGCAGGAGGGCGGGGAGGGGGGCGGTGGTCTTCATTGTTTCAATTGTTTCTGGCGTTGCTCCATGAGGCGGCGCAGGAGGTCGGAGGCGCCGGCGGGAATCGGGGGCGGCTCGGCCGCGGGCGAGCCGGAGGCGGCGGGTTTGGGCAGCTCGCGCGCGCCCACGGTCCATTCGCCGCCGCCGGTGCGGCGGAGCTGCTGCGCGACGGCGAGGGGGGTGGTCTTTGCGCCGGCGACGAGCTCGACGCGATCCACGTGGATTTTCTTCACCGTGTAGCCGGCGATTTCGTCGCCCTCGCGGACGGCCTTCCGAAACGCGGTGTCGGAGCTGTCGAAGAAGGCCTGCAGGCCCTTGCTGCCCGACTCCATCGTGCCGACGAGCGCAATGGTCTCGGTGCGCGGCGGCGGCGGGGCGTCGTCCGCGCGGGAGCGGCCTACGCGGTTGGGATTGAAGATATTCCGCTCGGCCACGATGCGAAACGCCTCGAAGTCCGGCTGGCCCCCGGCGGGGGCGGCCGCCGGGGCGGGCGCGGCGCCACTGCGCGGCCGCGGGCGCGGGCTGTCAGCGGCCGGAAGCGCGAGCGCGGACGCGAGGAGCAGCGTGGTGGCCACGGCAAACGCGGAGACGGACCCTGCGTCGCTCCGCTGCGCGGAGCTATGCAGGGCGCGCATTGGGCGTGCGCTGAGGCGAATGGAAATCGTGATGCGCGTCATGGCTTTTTCTCGAGGGGGGCGAGGCGCAGGCCGGTGACGACGAGGCCGAGGCCGAGTTTCTGGCCGGTGGCGTCGCGGGCGGAAAACTCCACGGCCTCGACGCGCAGGGCGAGCGGGGATTTCTCCACCTCATAAAGGAAGCGCGCGAGCGTGGCGACGGTGCCGTTGGCGTCGACCCGGCATTCGAGCAGCGAGTAGCGGTCGTTGGCGCCGCGCTTCCACTGCGGCTTGATGGAGGCGAGCTCGACGTTCGTGGCGCGGCCCCATTTGTCGAAGGCGGAGATGAGATCCTGCTCGGCCTGCGCGGGCTCCTTGGGCAGGGACTTCGCCTGCATTTCCTTCCACTGCTCCTGCAGGCGCGGCCCGCGCTCGATGAGCGCGCGGCCCTCGGTCACGGATTTCCGGAGACGGGCAATCTCGGTGGAACGGGCGGTCCAGTTGGCGATGAGGGGGTTGAGCACGAGGCTCTCGCCCACGAGCAGCAACACGGCGACCCCTGCGACGATGAGCAGGAGCTTTTTTCGTTTCTCGGCGGCTTGGTCGCTCATGGCGCGGCGGGGTTCCAGCGGAACGTGAGGGTGAACTGCGCGGGCACCTTGCCGCGGATCTGCTCGATCTTGAGGGCCTGCACCTCGCGGGTCTTGCGCAGCTCGTCGTGCGTGGCGAGGAGCGCGGCGTTGTCGCGGGCGGTGCCGGTGACGGTCACGGTCGCGCTGCCCGTGCCGTGGATCTCGAAGGTCTTGGCCGTCACGCTGCCATTGTCCGGGAAGCACTCGGTCACGCGGCGCATGATGCTGAGGTTGCGGAACGCCGAGTCATACCACGGGCGAAACTCGCGGATGCGGCCTTGCACGACCTCGAGGGTCGTCGCCTGCTGCTGCATGGCCTCCCATTCGCGGCGCAGGGACCAGCGCGTGTAGACCTGCCACGCAAAGACGCCCAGTGCGATCACCGCGGCCGCGGCGGCCGCGAAGCCGATGGTCGCAAGCCGGCGGGAATTGTAGCGCGCGACAAGCTGCGCCCAACGGCTCGGACGCGGGGGCATGAACTCGGGCAACGCCGCGCCCTCGAGGGCCCGGGCGGCGAGCTGTTCCGCGATGCGATCGGAACCTGGCTGGCTTGGCGCGCCGCTGCGCGTGAGCTCGAGCCCGGCCTCGCGCGCCCACGGGCGGAGCGTTTCCTCCATTTGGCGCGCGAGCGCGTCGTCGCCCGTCAGAAAAAGCGTGCGCAGCTCGGCGCGCAGCTCGGGCGGCACTTGCTCGTGGGTGATGCGCAGCTCGCGCGCGAGCGCGGGGCCGTTGATCAGGTGCTCGCCGGCCTCGGAGGCCACGGTGGCTTCAAACGTCCGCAGCGCCACGATGCCGCCGCCCGCCGAGATCAACAGCGTCGCTCCCTGCGGCTCGATTTGGAGCGTGAGGCGGCCGGCGCCTTTGGGCGCGATGGCGCCGGGGAGGGCGGCGAGGCCGAGCGTGAAGCCGAGTGGCCGCAGGCCTGCCTCGCGGAGCGCCGTCGCGAGGCGGTCGACGAGCTCGCGGCGGACGGCGAGCTGCGTGACGAAGCCGCCCGCGGCCGGCCCCTGCGGCGAGCGCGCGATTTGCAGTTCCGCGGGATCGCAGGGAAACGCCTTCTCGGCCTCGAGCTGGAGCAGGCTCGTCGCGTCCTCGGGCGCGAGGTCCGGCATGCGCGTTTGCTGCGCCATGATCCAGCCGGGCGGCACGGCGACGACGCAGTGGCGCTCGCGGATGCCGGCGGCGGCGAGGTGATTCGCGATCTCGCGGCCGAGCAGCTCGGGCTCGGGATGCTCGAGATCGAGCGTGAGCGCGGCGGCGGCGGACTTTACGGTTTCGAGGCCGCCCTTGGTGCGGGCGACGTGGGACGCGCGCAGCCGCCCGCCGGCCAGATCGAGGCCGAGGAGGGCGGAGGGGCGTTTTTGCTGGCTCACGCTCATGTTCAAAAATCCCGTTGCGGCCGCGTCGCCTGCCGCGCCCCGGTGCCGAGGGCCCAGCCGGCGGCGGTGAGGTCTTGGTGGTAAACGGCGCGCGGCGTGCCGGTGCTGGTGTCGAACACCGTGCGCGCCCGTGCGTAGCCGCGCCCGAGGCGCCCGACCGCCGCAACATCCGCGGTGAATTGGTAAGACTGGCCCGTGATGAACGGGCCGGCGCGCGCGATGGCTTGGCGCGTGATCCCAGACTCCTTGAGCCAGGCAAACGAAGTGAGTTCGTCGCGCCGCGTCTGCCGATAGGCGACGATGGTGGCGGCCTCGGCGCTGAGGCCGGGGATGCAGGCCAGCACGGTCTCGGTCGCGGTGTTGACGTTGACGAGTCCGGAGATGTTGCCGTCGCGGTGCGTGAGCTCGCCGTGGATCTGGGCGAATTCCTCGGCCGTCAGTCCGCTGTCCCACATGAACTCGGCGACGCTTTGGAACTCGCGCGTGCCGATCGCCCGCTGGACGGCGGCGGCGCGGTCGTTGCCGAGGCGCTGCTGGAGGAGGCGGTTCAATTGCTGGCGGCTTTGGGGCGTCCGGATGTCGATGCGGCGGCTGCCGCTCGGGCCCCGCGCGGGTTGGCGGCTGTGGATGGTGACGTGCTCGGCGATGCCGGCGAGCAGCTGGCCATTGCCGTCGTCCCGCGGCGAGGTCTGCTCGCCGTCATCCTCGCTGGCGTCGAGCGCGCCGTTGCGGTTGGCATCCTCGCCGAAGAGCACGTCGAGCGTCATGCCGTAGACGAGGCGGAGCTCGTCGACGCTCTCGAAGTTGCCGCCCTTGTTCAGGCGCGGCGGATCGAGGCGGGCGTAGACGTTGCTGTCGGCGCCGCTGTCCTCGGAGCCCGCGCGGCGGCGCCACGCGAGGATGGATTCGGCGAGCTCGGGCGTCATGCCGGGCAGGGCCTCCAGCATGGCGCGGGAGGCCGTGTTGAGGTTCAGCTTCGACGCCTCGTCGACGAGGCCGAAGAAAGGTTCGTCCGTCGGGGGAGTATGCGGGTCGCGGCCGACGAACCAGAACTGCGCCTCGCCCACGGGCACGGCGGCGGACTGGTAGTCGTCGTTGCGCGGCACGGCGCCGCCGGTGGCGAACTGCCCCAGCACAAACGCCGCGTAGCGCGTGCCCGCGGCCACGGCCTGCTGCGCCTCGAGCTGCGCCGCGCGGTTGTCGGCGGCGCGCAGCTCGGACGACATCGAGTCGGCGAAATACAACGCGAGCGCCACCAAGCCGAGGCACACCCAGATCACGATGATCAGGACGGAGCCTCGTTGCGAAGTCGGGGCGCGGGGGCTCATGGCGCGGGGGCCGCGGCGGCGGTCTCGGTGGCGCTCTGCGTGGTGGTGACGACCACGGGAACGACGATTTCGACGGGAGCCTGCGCCGGCTGCGACGGATCGCGGCTCGCAAGCGTGACCTGGAACTTGAGCCCGGTCGGCAGGGTGGACGAGGCCTCCGAGTCCCAGGTGTCCGTCCAGTCCACGCCGTCGTGGAAGAGCAGTGCTGCCGCTGTGAGTCCGCGCAGGATGACCTGCGCTGCGCCGCTGTCGTCCTGCGCGGGCAGGAGGTTGCGCTGCACGACGCGCACGAGATCGCGGGCCCCGGAGCTGTCCTGCGCCGGGGCGAGAAAATAGGCCACGCGCTGCACCTCCGAGAATGGGTTCCAGCCGTCGATGCGGCCGGATGTCGTGTGCAGATCGGGGCTGATGCGTTCCCCGTAGGCGTCGCCGAGCGCCGAGGAAAAGTTGCTCGTCTGGAGCTGGCCCGAGAGCGTGCCGCCCGGCAGCATGACGCCCGCGAGATCGCGGCGGACGATGCCGAGCGCGCGCTGCAGCGCGAGATCGGTGTCGAGCCGCGCGTGCGTGGTTTCGTGCAACCGGAGCGCGCCGAAGAACGAGGTCTGCACCGCGAGCAGCACGATGCCGCCGACGGCGGTCGCGATGATGAGCTCGAGCAGGGTAAAGGCGGCGCGCGGGTTTGGTAGCCCTGCTCGTGAGAGCAGGGACCGGCGGGAGCTGCAGCGGCGGGCCGTCCCGCCTCTCACGAGGCGGGCTACAAGGCTCCACTTTCGCGCGCGTGAGTTCATTGCGAACCCGTGGTCGTGACCGCGCCGCTCGACGCCGTCGGATCGATGAGCGTGCTGGCCGAGACGTTGTAGATCTCGCCCTGCACGGTGAACTCCACGCGCACGGTGAGAAGCGTCATCGCGTCCTCGGACCAGTTCTCCGAGGAAAACGTCCACGGGTAGGTCGTGTCGCCCTCGGAAATCGTGCCGGTGGTGCCGGCCTGCTGGGTGTTGGCGGTGATGATGAATTCGTTGAGCAGTCGATCGGCGACGCGCATCGCCGCGGCTTTGCGCTGGCCCAGCACGCCGGCGCGGCTTGCGACCGACACGGCCTGCATCGCGACGGGAATGATGATTGCCATGAGCATCAGGGCGGCGAGGACCTCGACCAAGGTGAAACCGCGGGTGCGCATGTCAGCGGGGGAGGACGGCCGGGCGGATTTCGTAGCCGAGCAGGTCGTCCTTTTGCGCGAGCTCGAGCGCGTGCTCCGTGCCCTGCTGGAGCAAGATGCGGCGCGCGCTCACTTCGTCGAAAAAGCCGTCCGGGTTGAACCGGATCACCGGCAGGCCCTCGGGCAGGCCGAGCGCCTCGTCGTTTTGCTCGGACGCGGTCTGCGTCTCGGTCGTGGGCGCGGAAAACGTGACGCCGGGATCCGCCGTGAACGACAGCGGGCGGTCCTCGCCGCTCGCGTAGCCGCCGAGCCGCTCGATCCCGTAGGTGGAGTTGGCCGGGTTGAACCACAGCAGCACCGGCTGGCCCTCGCTCACGGCGCGGCTTTGCGCGTGATGGGTGAGCGAGAGCATGCGGCGGGCCTCGAAGTTGAGCGAGCGCCCGCGGATGAATGACGCCATGTTGGGCGCGACAAACATCGCCGCGATCGCGAGCAGCAGCATCACCACGATCAGCTCGATCAGGGTGAATCCGCCTTCGCCAAGGCCTCGGCGAGACGGGCGGCGGAGATTATTTTGCCGCGGTCTTGGCATTGACGATGTCGTCCTCCGTGCCGGGGTTTCCGTCGGGGCCGGCGGAGCGGATGTCGTAGCCGGTGGGGTTCACCTTGCCGGGAAATTCGTAGAGGTAGGGCCGGCCCCACGGATCGAGCGGGATGGCGTCCTTGAGGTAGGGCCCGCGCCAGCCGGTGACGTCGGCGGGCGCCACGAGCAGCATGTTGAGACCGTCGTTGCCGCGCGGGTAGCTGCCGGTGTCGACCTCGAAGGCGTCGAGCGCCGTGCCGAACGACGCCATCTGGGTCTGCGCGGCGGTGATGCGCGCCTGCTCGGTGCGGCCGGTGAATTTAGGCAGCACGAGCGCGGCGAGGATGCCGAGGATGACGAGCACGAGCAGCAGCTCGACCAGCGTGAATCCTGCTTCGCTCCGCGAGGCGGAGCTACGCAGGACACGGCCGCGCTGCGCGCGGCGACGGGAGGGGGAAGAGGGGAGGCGGGTGGTTTTCATGCGATGCGGTTGAAAGGCTATTTGATGTGGTCCTGCAGCGAGAAGATCGGGATCACCATGCCGATGAAGATCGTGCCGACGAGGGCCGCGATGAGGAAGAGCATCAGCGGCTCGGCGAGCGCGACGGCGGCCTTGAGCTGGCGATCGAGATCCGACTCGGTGACACCCGCGATGCGCAGCAGCTCGGCGTCGAGCTTGCCGCTTTCCTCGGCCACCGAGATCATCTCGATGACCGCGCCCGGGAAGAGCGCGCGATTCTGCGCGAGCGAGGCACCGAGGGCCTTGCCCTCCTTCACGCGGTCGATCGACTCGGACACGGCGTCGACGAGGATTTGATTGCCGATGGAGCGGCGGGCGACGTTGAGGGCGTTCACGAGCGGCACGCCGGCGCCGAGCAGTGTGCCGAGCATCCGGCAGAAGCGCGCCATCGCGAACTGCGCGATGAGCGGCCCGACCGTGGGCGCGCGCAGGATCATGCCCTCCCACGAGCGGCGGCCCTGGGCCGAGGCGAACCACGTGCGCAGGGAGAGAAACCCGATCACGAGCGCGGCGAGGAGGAACAGCCCGTAGTGCCGCACGAGATCGCTCACGCCCACGATGATCTGCGTGATGAGCGGCAGCTCGGCGTTGAAGCCTTGGAACACGAGCTGGAAGCGCGGGATGAAGAAAACCAGCAGGAAAATCAGCACGCCGATCGCGAGCACGAGCAGGATCGCGGGATACATCAGCGCGGTCATGACCTTGCCGGTCAGCTCCTTTTCCCGCGCCTGAAAGTCCGCGATCTGCGCGAGCACGACATCGAGGAAACCGCCGGTCTCGCCGGCCTCGACCATCGCGACGTAGACGCGGGGGAAAGTCTCGGGGGACTTGGCCATCGCGTTGGAGAGCGACATGCCGTCGATCACGAGATCGTGGATTTCCTTCCACTTGGCCTTGGCGACGGGTTCGGCCGCCTCGCGGTGCAGGATCACGAGGGCGCGGCTGAACGGAACGCCGGCCGCGAGCAGGCTGGAGAGCAGGCGCGTGAAATTCTCCAGCATGCGCGGCGTGATCTTGCGCGGGCCGCTGCCGATCTTGAAGCCGATCGCGGGTCCGGTGGCGGCGGGCCCGGGCTTGGCGGCGCCGCGCGCCTCGGCGAGGCGGATGGGTTTCAGTCCACGCGTCTCAACCTGCCGCATCGCCTCCTGGCGGTTGCTCGCGTCGAGGCTGCCCTCGACGAGGGCGCCGTCGCGCTGCAGGGCCTTGTAGGCGAAGCTGGGCATGGCGTCAGATCAGGGAGCGCGGGAGCGGCGCCTCGGGCGCGGGCGGCTGGAACGGCGCGGAGGTCGCCGGCGTGCTTTCCATCTCATGCACCGTCGTGACGCTCAGCACTTCCTCGATTGTCGTGACGCCCTGCTCGACCAGCCGGCGGCCGTCTTCGGCGAGCGTGATCATGCCGGCGCGGCGCGCGGAGTCGCGGATGGCGTCGGTCGAGGCGTTTTTCAGGATGAGCGAGCGAATCTCGCTGCTCGAGTCCATCCACTCGAAGATCGCGCGCCGGCCGTGGTAGCCGGTCTGGCGGCACTCGCGGCAGCCGACGGCGCGGTAGACGCGCGCCTCGGGCTTGATGCCGATCTTCAGCTTGTAGTCGCGGGCCTCGGGCGTGGCGTCGACCTGCTTGCAGTGCGGGCAGAGCAGGCGCACGAGGCGCTGGGCGAGCACGGCCTCGAGCGAAGACGCGACGAGGTAGGGCTCGACGCCCATGTCGACGAGGCGCGTGAGCGCGCCCGCGGCGTCGTTGGTATGGAGCGTGGAGAAGACCAGGTGGCCCGTGAGCGACGCCTGGACGGCGATCTGCGCGGTTTCCTGGTCGCGGATTTCGCCGATGAGCACGACGTCCGGGTCGTGGCGAAGGATCGAGCGCAGGCCGCGGGCGAAGGTGAGGCCGGATTTTTCCGAGACCTGGATCTGGTTCACGCCCTTGAGCTGATACTCGACGGGATCCTCGATGGTGACGATCTTGCGCTCGCTGTCGTTGATCTCGTTGAGGGCGGTGTAGAGGGTGGAGGTCTTGCCGGAGCCGGTGGGGCCGGTGACGAGCACGATGCCGTGCGGGAGCCCGAGCACGCGGCCGAGGCAGGCGAGCTCGCGGTCGTTCATGCCGAGGTCACGCGCGCCGCGGAGCTTGGAATTCTGGCGGAGGAGGCGCATCACGACGGCTTCGCCATGGAGCATCGGGATGATCGAGACGCGGATGTCGATCTCGGCGTCCTCGATGCGGACCTTGATGCGGCCGTCCTGCGGGAGGCGTTTTTCCGCGATGTTGAGGTGCGAGAGGATTTTCACGCGCGCGACGATGGCGGGCTGGAAGCGCTTGATCTGCGCGGGCACGGGGACCTCCTGCAGCACGCCGTCGATGCGGTAGCGGATGCGCAGCTCGTCCTCGAAGGGCTCGAGGTGCACGTCCGAGGCGCGCAACTCGATCGCGTCCTTGAGGACCTGGTTGACAAAGCGGATGATGGACGCGTCCTCGGCGGCTTCGTCGAGGTTGTTGTCGCCCGGGCCGTTTTCGTCGAGCACCTGGAGGCCGGCCTGGTCGTCGAGGGTGTCGATCGTGTCGGCGCCGACGCCGAGGCGCTTCTTCATCTCGCGCTGGATCGCCTCGGAAGTGGCGAGGACGGGGCGGAGGCGCAGGCCGGTGAGGGCCTTCAGGCCATCGAGGCCCTGGGTGGAAAAGAGCCGGCTCGTCGCGATCTCGATGTGATTCTCGACGCGGCGGAGCGGGAGGAGTTCGTCGCGGAGGAGGAGGCGCGCGGGGAAGAGGGCGAGCACCTGCTTGTCCGGTTCGATCTCGTCGAGCGCGGCGAAGCCGACGCCGTATTCGTGCGCGAGCCAACGGAGGACGCGCTCAGCGGTGAGCGCATCGGCTTTGGGATGCTGCTTGAGGAAGGCGCGGGCGTCGGTCTCCGTGAGCTGCCGCTCCGCAATCATGCGGGCGAGCTGTTCGGGGAGGGCGCCGACGCCGCCGGAGTTGGCGGTTTCGGTGAGCACGAGAAATTGTCAGGGCAGGAGCCCGAACATCACCGCGACCGCCTCCTGCTTGACGGTGAGGACGGCGCGCAGGTCTTCCTGGGCCTTGGCGACCTTGGCCTCGCTGTTGCGTCGCGCGTCGCGCATGCGCTCGAGGCGGGACTTGATCTCGGCTTCGGGCAAGTTGTCCGCGATGGCCTGCTGCAAGGCTGCCATCTCGGGGCTGCCACCGCCACGGCCGCCGGGGCCGCCCGGTCCGCGCCCGCCGCGATCGCCGCCGCCGGGGGGAGGACCGCCGCGCCCGCCGAAACCGCCCATGCCGCCACCCGCCGCGCGGCGCGCCTCGCTGACGGCTGTGATGCGCTGCGAGATCAGGCCCCACTCCTCGTCGTTGGTGATGCCCATGCGATCGCGCAAGCCGCTCATCATGCGGGCTTGGATGTCCTCGGGGGAAAAGTTGCCCCGCCCGCCGCCGTCACGTCCGCCGCCGTCGGTGCGCTCGGGGCGATCTCCGCCGCGGCGCCGGCCGGCGTTGGGGTCGCCGGGGTTGGCTTGGGCCAGAGCCGGTGCGGTGGCGAGGCCGAGGAGGGCGGACAGCAGGACCAAACGGGGGAGCTGGGTGGGTTTCATGGGGAAGCTAAGGGTTGCGACTGGCTCGACGCGGTGCGGTGCAAACGGTTACCTGTCCGGCGAAACGGCCGGGTTTTTGGCTGAAATGCGCAAAGATTGCGCACGTTTTCCCGCCGGCGCCGGCGGGATCCCGGTGCGGGCGACCCATGAAACCGCGGTCTTGGTGTGGCGTCTTCCTGCACCGCAACGGCCCCCGCGGGCCTAAACCCTCAATCCCCGTTCAAGTCATCCCATGAAATCAGCCCATCGCCTCCTCGTCGCCGCGCTCATCGCCGCGATCGCCCTGCCTGGCGCCGCGTTTGCGGCCAAGGCCGACAAGAAGAAGAACAACGCCGCCACCGAGACCTTTGCCAGCGTCGACAAGAACGGCGACGGCAACATCACGCAGGAGGAATTCCTCGCGACGCAGAAGGACAAGCTCGGCGAGGAGGCCGCGAAGACGCGCTTTGCGACGCTCGACAAGAACAAGGACGGAAAGCTGACGAGCGACGAGTTCGGCGGCGGGACCGAGGAAAAGAAGAAGCGCCGGAAGAAGAAGGACCAGAACTGACGCGCCGCATACCCGCAGCCGATATTTTTTGCGCCGGACCGACCTGGTCCGGCGCTTTTCGTCATCAGCCTGCTGCGGGAGCCGCGGCCTTCGCTTCGGCGCGCTCCACTTGCGAATCGACCACGATCGTCGTCACGACATCGGAGCCGACGTTTACCATCGTGCGGGTCATGTCGAGGATGCGGTCCGCGCCCAGCACGATGCCGATGCCCTCGGCCGGGATGCCGAACGTCACGAGCAGGCCGGCAATCAGCGGCAAGGAGCCGCCCGGGATGCCGGCCACCGCGACGGCGCTCAGGACCGAGAGGAGGAGCAAGGTCATCTGTTGCGCGAGCGACAGATCGACGCCGAAGACCTGGGCGACGAACAGCACGACGCAGCCCTCGTAGAGCGCGGTGCCGCTCATGTTCATCGTGGTGCCGAGCGGCAGCACGAAGCCGGCGACGCTCGGGCGCAACTTGAGCGTGTCCTTGGCGCAGGCGAGGGCGGTGGGCAGGGTGGCGTTGCTCGAGCTCGTCGAAAACGCCGTGATGAGCACGGGCCGCAAGTCGCGCCACACCTGCGCCGGGCTGCGCTTCGCCCAGTATTTGATCCAAATCGACATCGTGCCAAAGAGGTGCAGCAGCAGCACCGCGACACAGCCCAGCACGAAGACGCCGAGCGCGACGAGGATGTTCACGCCCACCTTGACGATCACGCTGTAGATCATCGCGGGCACGGCGTAGGGCGCGAGCCGGAGCGCGAAGTGCACGATGCCGGTCATGAGCTCGCTCACCATGTCGAGGGAATCGTGGAGCTTGCGGCGCTTCTCCTCGGCGAGCTGCGTGCCGACGGCGCCAACGAGGATCGCGAAGAGGATCAGCGGCAGCACGTCGCCGATCACGGTCTTGGTCTGGCCCACGACGGCGCCGAACAGGTTTTTCGGCATGAACATCTCGACGATGGTCGCGAAA
>JAEUHB010000018.1 GCA_016794665.1 Opitutaceae bacterium | reverse complement strand
GCGAGGGTGCCGCGGGGGGGCGGCGCGTCCACGGTGTTGAACACGCCGGGGTCGACGCCGGGCAGGAGGGCGCGCGGGTGGGTGTGGCCGCGGCCGGCCCCGCCCTTCCAGATGCCGCCGTCGTGATGCCACGTGAGCGTCGGCATGTAGGTGCGGTTGTCGCGCGTCTGCCCGATGTTGTTCGACTGGATGGAGCCCGCGCCCGGGAAGCCGCGCGTGAAGTCCGGGCCGAAGTCGCCGGGGGCGACGCGGTTCACATTGAAGATGAGCGAGCGCGACATGTTGGCGAAGGAGGTCGTGGAAAACTGAAACGAGAACGCGAGCCGGTCGGCCGCGGAGAAACGGTAGTCGGCCGTGACGCTGAACGAGTAGCGGGTGCTGTCCTTGGGGTTGTCGGTGACCTGGATGCTCGTGAGGTAGGGGCGGTCGGGCGTGGTGTTCGGAAAGGTCCCGCCGTTGGTGGCGGCGCCCGAGCCGCGCCATGTGTTCAGGATCTGATCCTGGTTGAGGTAATTCTTGGAGCCGCCGGCTGCGATCGTGAAGCCGAAGCGCGAGTTCACCGGCCGGATGTAGGTGAAGTCCAGGCCGGGGTGGACCTTGCGGGTCGTCTTCTCGTGCGGCCCCGGCGTCCGGTTGAAATCGCGGGCGTTGTCGCGCAGCAGCACGTAGGTGCTCACGTCGAGGCGCGGCCGGGACCGCTCGAACGAGCTGCGCGGGACCATGTTCACCATGCCCGCGAGCGCGGCGCCGGAGATGTCGGGCGTCGGGGAAAACGCGACCTCGACGCGCGCGAGGTTGTTGATCGAGATCATGTCGAGCGCGGCGTTGCGGCCGGTGCCGCCGCCGGGATGCGCCGATGCGAGCGAGAAGCCGCCGACCGTGATCGGCACGTAGGAACTCGGCACGCCGTTGATCGAGACCTCACGCGCGAAGCCGCCCGAGCTCTCGATGGTGATGCCGGGGAGGAATTTCATGAACTCGGCGACGTTGCCCTCGGGCACAAAGCCGAGCTCGTCGGTGGCGACGACCGTGCGCGTGTTGGCGGCGAAGCGCTGCTCGTTGATCGCGAGCGCGGCGCCGGCCATCTCCTTCGCGGTGGCGACGACGAAGCGGTCGAGCTGGACCGCGGCTCCGGCAGCGTCGGTGGCGCCGAGCGCGATGTCGTGTTGGGACCGGCCGCCCGGCGCGATGGTGACGGTGACCGTGCTCTGCGGCAGGCCGGTGTGAAAAGCCCGCACCTGCACGGCGCCCGCCGGCACGCGCGCGAACCCGTAATAGCCGCCGGCATCGGTGAACGTTTCCTGCCCTGAAGGCGCGAGCACGATGCGCGCGCGCTCGAGGAATTCGCCGCTGCGCGCATTCGAGACACGACCCTCGAGGCTGCCGTTCGCCCCCGGGGTGACGGGCGTGGCCGCACGAAGCGTCGGCGCCGCGAGGCAAGCGGCGGCGACAAGGAGGCGAAGCAGGGCAGGGGCGGGGAGAGTGCGGGGCATGGCTAGGCGGGCGAGGGTTGCGCGCGGTGCAGCGCGGGGGCGGAGGATCGCGAGTAGGACGACGGGCGGCAGCCGTCGCGAGGATTTTTCCGCGCTTGCGCCGGGCCGAGCCCTCGACGAATTCGTTTCCGCCCCTCCCAGTCCCGATGCGCCCCCTCGATCTCACCCGCCGCCATTTCCTCGGGCAAATGACGACCGGGATGACCGGCGTCGCGCTCTCCCGGCTGCTGCTGCGCGATCTGGACGCCGCTGACGGCACGGCTCCGCGGACGCACTTCGCGCCGAAGGCGAGGCAGGTGCTTCAGATTTTCTGCCCCGGCGGCGCCTCGCACGTCGATCTGTGGGAGCACAAGCCGCTGCTCGAAAAATTCCACGGCACGCCGCTGCCCGGCGGCGAAAACGACGTCACGTTCCAAGGCAAGAACGGCAACCTGATGCGCTCGCCGTGGGCGTTCACACCCGCGGGTCGGAGCGGGAAGATGTTCTCGACGCTCCTGCCGCACATGGCGCGGCATGCGGACGACATCGCGTTCGTCCACTCGATGACTTCGCGCAGCAACACTCACGGCCCCGGTTGCATCGCGATGAACACCGGCTTCACCCGCGAGGGTTTCCCCAGCGCCGGCTCGTGGGTCAGCCACGCGCTCGGCTCGATCAACGAGAATCTCCCCACCTTCGTGTCCGTGCAGGACATCCGCGGGGAGCCGCCCAACGGCAAGGCCAACTGGGGCCAGGGTTTCCTTCCCGCCCGTCACCAGGCCGTCACGCTCGCCGCGCACCAACCGCTGCGCAACCTCGCGCGCCCTGCGTCGGTGGGCGCCGACACTGACAAGGCCACGCGCGACTACCTCCAATTTCTCAACGCGCAGCACGCCGCCGCGCACCCCGGCCACGACGAACTCCAGGCCCGCGTCGCCGCCTACGAGCTCGCGGCGAAGATGCAGCTCGCCGCGCCCGAGGTTTCCGATCTCACGCGGGAGCCCGCGCACATCCACACGCTCTACGGCACCGATGCCGCCGACCCGCTGAAGGCCGCCTACGCGCGTAATTGCCTCCTCAGCCGCCGCCTCCTCGAGCGCGGTGTCCGCTACGTGAGCCTCTACTGCGCTTCCCGCGCGAGCAACGTTGACGGCCTGCTCAACTGGGACGCCCACAAGACCCTTAAGGCCGACTACGAGCGCCACGCCCCCATCTTCGATCAACCCACCGCGGCCCTGCTCACCGATCTGAAGCAGCGCGGTCTGCTCGACGACGTGCTCGTGATTTGGTGCACAGAGTTCGGCCGCATGCCCACGCACCAGGAGGGCACCGCCGGCCGCGATCACAACCCCGATGCGTTCACGACTTGGTTCATGGGCGCCGGTGTGAAGGGCGGGGTGAGTCATGGTGCGACGGATGACTTCGGCCGCCGCGCCGCCGTCGACGTGACGACTGTCTACGACTTCTACGCGACCGTCCTCCACCTCCTCGGCCTCGATCACGAGAAGCTCACTTACTACCACAACGGCGCCAACCGCCGCCTCACCGATGTGCATGGCCACGTGATCAAACCGATCCTCGCCTGACGCCGATGAAGAAGGTGTGCACGCCGCGTTTTGCAGGGCCTCAGCTTGCTGAGGCCGCATCCGTGCGTCCCGGCCTGAGCAAGCTCAGGCCCTATGCCGAGAAAACGATAGCGCCATCTCTGCGTCTGATGGCGGCATTGCTGTTGTGCTCCGCCGCCGCCGCCGCCGATTCCGCCGGCCTCGCCTTCTTCGAGCAGAAGATCCGTCCGGTCCTCGCCGAGCACTGCTACGAGTGTCACAGCGAGCGCGCCACGAAACTGAAAGGCGGCCTGCTGCTCGACACCAAGGCCGGCTGGCAAAAGGGCGGCGACAGCGGCGAGCCCGCGCTCATCCCGGGAAAACCCGATGCGAGCCTGCTGCTCCGCGTCGTCCGCCATCTCGAGGACGACCTCGCGATGCCGCCGAAGAAACCGCAGCTCCCCGCCGCGATCATCGCGGACCTCGCCGCTTGGATCGCGATGGGTGCGCCCGATCCGCGCGACGGCGCGCCCGTGGCCGCACGCCGCGCCGACAAGTCGTGGTGGTCGCTCCAGCCCATCGCGACCCGCTTTGCGCACGAGACGATCGATGGATTCGTCGCCGAGAAACTCGCCGCGCAGAAGCTCGCGTTCAACTCGCCCGCGGATCCGCGCACCCTCATCCGGCGCATGACTTACGACCTGCACGGGCTGCCGCCCACCGCTGACGAG
>JAEUHB010000028.1 GCA_016794665.1 Opitutaceae bacterium | reverse complement strand
CAGTCGTCGGCGCCGATGTCGCGATACATTTGGCCTTTGCAGGTATCGGTGGGCTGGCGGATGTAGAACGTCGGCGTGCCGACATGCAGCGCAATGAGCGGCGAGTGGCATTCGACGCTCACGACCGCGAGGGCGCGCGCGTAGATCGAGGCGGCTTCGTCGGGCATCCAGTAGGTGTCGCGCCAGACGACGTTTTTCTTCACGTCGGCGGGGAGTGGCGCGATCACGTGGTCGCGGGCGACCTCGATTTGGTAGGTCATCTCCGGGCACACGAACGCGCGGTGGCCCGTCGTGCGCACATAGGTCGTGATGAGGTCGCGGAGCTTGGCGAGGTCGCGCTCGGTGGTGCGGTCGTTGATCGCGTCCTTCACCGCATCGTCGGGCGTCGCTTTGCGCGCGGGCGTCATCCGGTGATAAGGCGTGTAGCGGAGGCGCGGGATGAAGGCCGTGAACTTGCCCTCCTCGAGTCCCTTCTCGCGCAGGTAGGCGAGACCGCGGGCCTCGTCGCGCAGGGACATGCCGAGCTGCGCGTCGGGGCCGAACTCGACGATCGGCGCCTTCACGCCCTGGGCCTTGAGGTAGTCGCGCGTGATGGTGTCGCGGCAGAAGAAAAACGCACAACGATCCATGATGAACCGCTGGTCGCCGCCGAGCGTGCCGGGCGGGAGCTTGAGCGCGCGCTCGCGGAGGCTCTTGAGCGTGCCGCCCTCGGGATCGCGGCCGGCGCCGAAGCCGGAAATCGGATCGGCGGAGACGCCGAAGACGCCGACGGGTTTGCCCGTGGCCTTGGCGAAGGCGACGGCGTGGTTGGCCGCCGGGAAACCGGAGCCGCTGCCGCTGAGATAGAGATCAGCGTCGGCCCAGGCCTGCGTGAGCGCGGGCGTGGTGGGTTTGCCCTCGGCGTTCACGTTGCCCTCGACGATGCGCAGGCGCGGGAAGGCCTTGGTCAGCAAGTCGCGCGAGCCGTGCCCGAGATTGCCGGGCCAGAGCATGAGCTCCGCCTCGGGGAAATGCTTCTCGAGGATGTTGAGCGCGCCGGGCGTGTGGCCGACATCGCCGATGTTCACGCTCTGCCACGAGGAGCGGAGAAGGATTCGCGGCGGGCGTTTCGAGTCGGCGGCGCGGAGCGGGCGCGAGAGCGTGGCGGTTGCGGCCACGGTGGCGGCGGAGGCGAGGAAACGGCGGCGGTTCATGGATGGAAAATCTGGGATCATGAGTAGGGCGGGTCTGTGACCCGCCTTTGGTGCGAACACGCAAGACGCGAAAGGGCGGGTCACAGACCCGCACTACTTTTCAGGCGCCGATGATTCCCTTCAGCACGTTCATCTGGGACTTGGCCCGGTCCTCGACGTAGGCCATGGCTTTTTTGACCTTCGCTTGGGCGGCGGGGTAGTTCCGGTGGATGCCCATCAGAATCTCGAACATCTTCGTCGCGGGCGTGGCGTCGAATTCGGGGGCCCAGGACTCGAGGCCGATGTCCTTAAACATCCAGCATTTTGGCGAATGGAATTCGGAGAACGTGTGCATCATCGGCGTGCCCATCGCGAGGGCCATGATGGGCGTGTGCGGCTCGTGGCAGACGACGGTGTGGGCGCGCGCGTAGAAGGAGCAGGCTTCGTCCACGTTCCAGAACTCGTCGAAGTTCACGACGTGCTGCTTCAGGTTTTCAGGCAGCGGATCGTAGATGAACCGCTTGTTGTGGATCATCTCCTTGTTCACCTCGGGGGCGATGACGACTTTCCCGCCGGTCTCCTTCACCCACATCGCGATGAGGTCCTGATAAACTTTGGCCCGGCGGACATCGTCGGCGATGTTCTCCGGCGTCGGGTGGAGCGGGTTGAGTTTCTGCGGGCGGTTGTCGTCCACGCCGGGCGCGCTGGGCGTGTGCGTGCGGAGCTGGATCGTGATGAATTTCCTGGGCTCCAAGCCGTGTTTCTTCAGCCGGGCCAGCGCCCGTTCCTCGTCGCGGACGTCGATGCCGAAGCAGCCGTCGGGGGCGAAATCGAGCACGGGCGGTTTCACGCCAGCGTCGCGGAGGGTCTTCAACGATTTCGTATCGCGGCAGTAGATGAAGGCGGCGCTGCTGAGCAGCGCGATGCGCTCGGCGGCTCCGGGCCCCGTGACCATGTCGGTGAAAAACGAGTTGCCCTGCATGCCCCACGGTTTCCCGATCTTCCGGCAATAGGCCATGTAATCGGTGCCCTGGCCCATGCCCGGCCCACGAAGGAAGAAATCGGAGCGCTGGATGGCCTGCTGGATCACGCCGTCTTTTCCGGCGAGCGAGCCTTTGACGATCTCCACCTTCGGGAAACGCCGTTGCAGCATCGCGTCTACCTGCGCGTTGGAGTTTTGCAGCCAGAGGATGACGTTCGCCTGCGGGAGATACTGCTCGAGGAAGCGCAGCGTGCCGGGCGTGTGGCCGATGTCACCGATGTTCTTCGTCGCCCAGCCACAGTGCAGCAGGACGGTCTTCTTGGCCTTAGTCGTCTGACCAAAAGCGGGCAAGGCGCTCGCGCCGAGCGCGAGTCCGGAGGTTTTGAGGAAGGTGCGGCGTGAGAGCATGGGAGGGAATGGGTTTGGGAGCGGGGCCTTGAAACGCGACCGGCTTAGAACGTCCCTTTCGCGCCCACATACCACGTCGGCCCGTAGTTGATGCGATTGGTGATGATCTTGTTGGCCGGGGTCGACGGGCCCTGCCGCACCGTGTCCTCGTCGGCCGAGTTGACGTTGCGGCCCGTCACGAAAAGCCCGTAGCGCCGCGTGAGGCGATACTCCGCGGAGAGGTCCGCGATCGCCCGCGCCTGCAGGTAGATGGTGGTGCCCGGCTCGGCGCCGGCGGTGGTGACGGTGCCCTGCTCGATTTTGCCGCGATGGTTCACGGCCAGCCGCACGGTGTAGCGATCACGGCTGAAAGTGATGCCCCAGTTGTAGGTCTTCTTCACGAAACCGCCGAGGCTCGCCTGCTGCGTGCCGTTCCGCGACTGCAGCGTGGCGTTGCCGAACACCGTGAAGCCGCGCGCCCACCGCGGGAGAAACGTGAGGTTCTGGCGGTAATCGAATTCCGTGCCGGTCACGCGCGCGTCGCCGACGTTCTGCGTCGTGCTCACCAGGTAGCCGAGTGCCTGGCCGTATTGCGCCGGGTCGACGCCATAGGGCTCGAGCAGCTCGGCGGTGGCGGGCGCGAGCGTGGTGCCCCAGAAGTCGGAGATGTCGCGGCGGTAAGCGCGGACCGACACCACGCCCGTCGAGGGCTCGTTGAAGTAATACTCGAGCGAGACGCCGTAGCTGTTCGCATACCACGGCTTCAGGCCGGGATTGGTGGCGGTGATCGTGCGGGCGGTGGACTCGGGGTCAGGCAGGTTGATCGTCGGGAGGATGTTGCCGAAATCGGGCCGGTTGAAGGAACGGCCGAAGGAGGCGCGCGCGATCAGGTTGGGCCGGATCTTGAAGGAGCCGTTCACGCTAGGGAAGAAGTCGTCGTAGGACTGGCTCGTGCTCGTCCCGCGCTCGATGTAGGCGAGGCGGCTGCCGGCGAGCGTGGCGAACGGCGCGATCGCGACCGGCCGGCCCTGCGCATCGCGCACGATCTGGCCGGCGGCGTTGCGCTGGTAGATCCGCGCGGGATCGATCAGGGGGCCGTTGCCCTCGTCCTCGGTGCGCTCGTAGCGCACGCCGCCGGTGAACGTGAGGCGGCCCTCGAGCAGGCTGGTGTCGAGGCGCAGGTAGGGCGCGAGGATCGTCTCCGTGATGGCCTGTGAACCGGTGACGGTGCTGCGATAGGCGTTCATCTGCTCGGTGTCCGTGTTGGTGAAGTATTCCGGATTCGACCGATAGGTGCCGCCCACCTTGTCGAGGTCGAACCACTGCATGCGCGGCCCGAACTTCAAATCGCGCGAGGAGAAGCTCGGATCGAACCACTGGGCCGCGCTGTCGTCCGCGGTGCGTGCCACGCGGTCGGCGCCGACAAAGCTCGTCGCGGAGGTCGGGCGGCGCAGGTCACGGTGCTCGGAGCGCAGATCGACGCCGACCTTGGTGGTGAGCGGCTGCCCGGCCAGCTGGAACACGCGGCGCGCGAAGGGCCCGAGCGTGCGCTCATTGGCCGGGCAGTTGAAGTTCTGCCCGCTCAGCGTCTCGAGCCGATAGTTTGAGAGGGCGTAAGGATTCACGTCGTTGACGCCCGCCGCGTCCTTCACGGAGACGATCCCCGGGTGATCTTTCGTGAGCTGGTCGAAGCGGACGGTCACGTTCCGGAAGAAGGCGTTGTTCCCGAGGAAGTATCCCTCGTTCGAGTAGTTGTTGCTCGCGGCGGAATAGGCGCCCGTGACCTGCCACTGCCAGATCGGGCCGTTGTGCTTGTAGCGCAGGCTCGGCGCCCAAGCGGTGTTGTTCTTCTCGCGCGCATCGGTGAGGATTTGCACGAAGCCCGCGCCCGGCGCACCTTGCGTGAAGTTGTCGCCGAAAGCCGTGACGCGGCCGGTGTCGAAGTTGAGCTGCCGCACCCAGAATTCGGCCATGAAGTAGGTGTATTGGAATGCCAGCGTGAGGACGCCGGTGGCGTTGACCCGCCAGTCCGCCGACAGGCTGATGGTGTTGCGCTCCGTGATCTTGGGCCGCTCCTGCAGCCGGTAGCGCACGAGGTAAGGCTTGTCCGGCGTGGTGGCCGGGAAGTTGGCGGACTGCGCGGCGACGGTCGGCACCCAGTCCTGCACGATGCCGGGGCCGTTGTTGAAGGTTCGCGTCGCGAGGGCGCTGGCGGTGAAGCCGAAGTTGCGCGTGACGGGGACGACCGCGCTGAACTCGAGGTTGGGCAGGAAGACGTATTCCTTGTGCTGGAAAGGACCGGGTTCCTTCTCGAGGCTGAAGTCGGGCCCGCGGAACGACAGGTGCGTCTTCAGGGTGTATTGCGGGCGCGAGCGCTCAAAGGCGCTGCGGCTGATCAGGTTCACCGAGCCGCCGATGGCGTTGGCCGGGGTGTCGGGATTCTGGGACCGGGAAACCTCGACGCGCGCGAGGCTGCCGACGGCGATGTTCTCGAACTCGACCTGACGGTTGGCGTTCGAACCGGCGGCGTTCGCGATGCCGTTTCCGTCCATCATGATGGGGGTGCCGCCGGGCGGCACGCCGCCGATGGACAGCGTCAGGCCGTCGCTGCCGCTGCGGTTGAGCGTGACGCCGGGAAGGTATTTGGCGAACTCGCCCACGTTGCCGTCGGCGATGTCGGCGAACGAATCGGTCGAGACCACGTTCTTGATCTCGGCCGCGTAGCGCTGCTCGTTCACGGCGATGTCCGATGCAGCCATGTCGCGTTTGGAGGCGACGGTGAACGCGTCGAGGCGCACGAGGCCGTCGTTGCGCTGGTCCGCCGAGCGCAGCTCGAAGTTCTGCTCGAGGCGCTGGCCGGCGATGACGGTGACGGCCTTGGTCGCGGCGGGGAATCCGGTGTAGGCAACCCGCACGGTCACCGGGCCGGCGGGGACGTTGGCGAGGCGGTAGGTGCCGGTCTCGTCGGTGGCGGTCTCGAGGCGGAGGGCGTCGACGCTCACGCGGGCATTGGCGAGGAAGGTGCCCGACGCAGGGTCGGAGACTCGGCCCTCAATGGAGCCGGTCGGGGCGGATGATTGGGCACGCAACGCGGTGGAGAAGAGCGCAAACGCGAGCAACGCGGCCGCGCGGAAACACAAGGCGGGGTATTTCATGGCAAGGGTGTGGGCAGATAGCGATCAGCGTGACGCAGCGGCAAGGCAAAGGACGCGCGGACGCACGGAGACTTCCTTGCGCCGGGGCGTGGGCGGCCACCGCGGGGATTCCTGGTCAGGCGCGGCGGGGCAGACCTTTGATTCAACTCCGCTCCCAGAACGGGACGCGCTGCGGAGGCGCGGGGGCGCCGACGAGCATTCTCACGCGAGCGAGCCCTCGTCGCCGGGCTCGGAGCCAGGGCGTCAGAATTTCACGCCCGCGCTGAGATACCAAAGCCGGCCGATCGGGCTGTAGGTCGTCAGGTCGACGCCGGCGTCGCTGCCGAAGGACTGCGTCGCGAGGGGCGGCATGCGGTTCGAGAGGTTGTTGACGCCGAGGCTTACACGGAGGGCGGAGAGTGTCCGGGCCCTGCTGGAATTGCCAAAGCCACGGAACGTGCGGGACACCGAGGCATCCCACGCCGCGTAGGACGGGATGGGCACGCGCGCCAACGTGGTGCTCGTGGCAAACGTCACGCCGCCCGGCCCGAGGTCCACGACGCGGTCGATGTAGGTGTTGTTCAGCGCGGCGGACCAGTTGCCGTGGCTCCATTGGAGCGAGTTGAACCACTTCATGCCGGGCAGCGTGCCCTGCGAGCCGGTGCCGCCGTTGGTGACGTGGCCGGCATATTGGTAGAATGGCTGGCTGGGTAATGCTTGGAAGCGGTAGCTGAGGAAGAACGTGCCGGTGCTCGCGACCTTAAAACGGCCGAAGGAGCCGTTGGGAAACGCATAGGTGGCGTTGACGTCGAGCGCCTCGACCCTCTGGCCGGAGATGTTGATGCGCGAGTCGGTGACGAAAAACGTCTGCGGCGAGGCGCCCGAGCGAAGCTGCGCGGCGAGCTGGCCGGGCGAAGTGATCGCCACGGCGGCGGGGCGGGAGGGATCCGGGTTGGACGGCCAGTTGCCGATGGCGACTTGCGCCGCGTAGGGCGAGGCGGCGCCGAGTTCGTTCACGCTGCGCAAAATCTCCGCCGAGCCGGCCGTGCCGACGAGCGACGCCTGCGTGACGCGCACGTAGTCGAGGCCGACCGTGAGGCCCTTGAGCGCGCGCGGCGAGTAGACGGCGCCGAGCGAGTGCGTCCGCGCCGTCGACGGCTTGAGATCGGCATTGGAGCCTTGGCGGACATTGGAGGTGCCGGGCACACCGAAGATGCTCGGGATCACCGCCGCGGCGGTGGAGCCCTGCGTGACCGGCCCGAACAACGCGAACAGCGACGGCGCGGCAAACGCCTCCGAGTAGGTGCCGCGCAGCGTGAGTTCGTCGCCGGCCGGGCGCCAGCGCAGGCCGTATTTCGGCACGCGCGAGGCGCCGGCGTCGGAGTATTTCTCGTGGCGGTAGGCGGCGGAAAGTTCGAGCAGGCGGAGCGCGGGCAGGTTCATGCGTTCGCTCGCGAGAGGCACGCGCACCTCTGCAAACGCCGCGTCGATCGTGCGGCGGCGGCTGACGGGATCGAAGAACGTGCCGCCGGTCCAACGCTGGGATGTCGGGCCCGTGCTGTAGGAATTCTGGTCGGGCGAGCCGATGATTTTTTCGATGCGATGGTCGAGGCCGGCGGCGATCCCGAGCGGGCCGGCGGGCAGATCGAGCGCCGTGCCCGACACGCGGGCGTCGAATTGGGTGAGGGGCGCCTTGAAGCGCAGCGCGCTTGAGCCGAGGATGTTTGCGAGCGAGGCGGGATCGACGCCGCCGGGGCGGGCGAAGAAGTCGAGCGCGGGTTGCACGACGGAGTTGGCCGGCGTGATCGCGGCCTGGAGCTGCGCGAGCGTCGTCGCGCCGGCCGGGGCGGCGTAGTCGCGGAAGACGCGCGCATAGCGGCCGCCGGCCACGGCGTTGCCCGCGGCGTCGTAACCGCCGAAGATTGCGAGCTGGAGGTTGGGGTTGTAGTAGAGGCCGGTCTGCGCGGTCTTGAGGCGGTTGACGTTGTAGTTGGTCGCCGCTTCCCAGCGGAAGCGCTCGCCGAGCTTGCCGCGCAAGCCGCCGACCAGCCGGTGCAGCTCGCCGGAATTTTGATACTGCCGCGGCGCCGTGCCGTAGCGAAACGCCGTCCAGATGGCGGAGCGGGTGGGATTGTAGGCTGCGTTGACGGGGACGTTTTGCGTGATGCCCACGGCGGCGAGCTGCGACATCGAGTCGCTGATCGAGTCCACGGCCTCGACGAACAACTCAAGGCGATCCGGGATTAGCTTGATGGTTCCGGCCAGCGTGTAGGCGCGCTTGCGCGACTCGATCGTGAGCGTGACGGTCGGCGCGAGATCGTAGTTGTTGGCGATGGCCTGCGTGTTGGAAGCTTGATATACTCCGGCGGCGACGAGAGCGGCGAGGTCCGCGGCCATGGCGGCGGCGCCCGTCGGCACCGCGCGGCTGGGCGCGAGCAAATCGGTGCGGAGAAAAGCGGTGGGGAAGGTCGTCGAGGTCTGGCTGATTGCGCCGGAGATCGTGGCGGACTTGCCGACCTGCGGGTTCGAAAAAGGCCGTTCCGACTGGAGCAACGGCGTCACGCGCGAGTCGGTGAACGATACCGTGAGGCTGACCGGGCCTTTCTTCACGCCGGCGACGACGTAGGCCGAGCGCTCGTGGTAGTCGCCCGTGCGGTTGGAGAAACCGTAGCGCCCGCCGAACTCGAGGCCCTGGAAATCGTGCTTCAGCTTGACGTTCACGACGCCGCCCACGGCATCGGAGCCGTAGATCGCGGAGGCGCCGTCGGTGAGCACCTCGACGGATTGCACGGCGGCGAGCGGAAACTGGTTCACGTCGACGAACGCGCGGGAGCCGCGGGCGTTGGCACCGTTGTCGGGCACGCGGCGGCCGTCGAGCAGCACGAGCGTGGCGAGGCTGCGCAGCGAGATTTGCGAGCCGCCGTAGGTGTTGTTCGCGGCGGTGTTGCCGTTGGTCACGCCAAGGTTCCCCGCGCCGGAAAACGCCGGCATCGTCTTCTGCAGCACCTCGAGGAGGTTGGTGTCCACGCCGCTCCGCTGGATGTCGGCGGCGGCGATGATGGTCACGGGGACCGCGACGGCGTCGGCGGCGGTGGGGATGTTGGAACCGGTGACGGTGAAGGCGGCGAGCTGCACCTTTTCCTCGGCGCCGGGCGGCGTCTGCGCGGTGGCTACGGAGCCCGCGAGGGCCGCCAAGCCGGCGGCGACGCGCGCCGCCAATCCGGGGTTCTTTGCTCGCGTCGCGGCGGACATCGCGCGGGCGACGAGCAACGCGCCCGTCCGCGCATCCTCGATCACCACGAGGCCCGTGCCGTCGAGCAACCGGTCAAGGGCGGCGCGGGGTGCGAGCTCGCCGCGCAGCGCCGCGGTGGCGATGTCACGCACGGCGTCGGCAAGAAATGCAACCTGGAGGCCCGACTCGTCGGCGAAACGCCGCAGTGTTTCGGCCGCCGGCCCGGCGGGCAGATCGAAGCGGCGCGGCGCATCGGTGGCGGCGCTGGCGGCGGGCGCGGGCTGGGCGCGGAGCGCGGGCGTGAAGGAGGCGGAGGGGGTTAACAGGTGCGTCATGGTCAGCAGGCAGGCTGACCCCAAGACGCGACGGCGTGCGAAATGGGTTATGCGCACCGTGAATGATTCCTGCGCACGCGAACGCGCCTCACCGCGCTGGGTGCAGGAACAGCTCAAATTCGCCGCGGCGCTCGACCACGACGGTCCCGCTCGTCTCCAGCAGGCGCACGAAGCCCTCGGCGTTGTCGGCGGCGAAGGTGCCTCCGATCGGGCGCGCTGCGAGCGCGGGATCGGTGACGACAAGCTGGAGGCGGTTGCGGCGGTTGAACTGCCCGACGACCTCGCGCAGCGGCGTCTCGGCGAAGGTGAGCTTGCGCTCCTGCCAAGACAGCGCGGTGCGCACGACCTCGGGCGTGACTTTCTCCACGACAGGCTGGGCCTGCGCGGGCCCGGCGCGTGGATCCGTCGCGGGCACGACCACGCGCTCGCTGGCGACCACGAGCGTCGGCTGCGCGCCCGGCGCGGATGAGGCGGTGGGCCGCGCGAGCGCGACCTTGCCCTCGGTGACGAGCACCTCGACCGACTCGGCGGCGAGGCGGATGTTGAATGCAGTGCCTACGGCCCGCACGGCCACGCCGCCCGCGGTGACAACGAAGGGTCGCGCCGCGTCGGGCGCGACGGTGAAGTGTGCTTCGCCTGCGACCAGCGTGACGCGACGCTCGCCGGGGGTGAAATCCGCGCGGACACGGGTGCTGCCGTTGAGCTCCACCACGGAGCCGTCGTCGAGCACCGCGCGCTCGAAGCCGCCGGCCGACGTGGCGAAGCTACGCGCGGTCTCCGGCACGGCGGCGCGCGGCCACCAAAGCACGGTTGAAAGCGCCACCGCGGCGGCCAGCCCGCCGGCGATCCACGCGATCGGGAACCGGCGGGGGAGACGCGCCGCGCGGGTGCGGGCTGGATGGGGAAAAGGCACGACCGGCGACTGCAGGTCGTCGCGCACGCTGGGCATCCTGGCCATGAGCGCGGCGGCTTGCTCCAGCCGCGCGAGCGCCGCGGCATGGCGCGGATCGGCGCGCCGCCACGCCTCGAACTCGCGCATCTGCGCGGAAGAAAGGCCCTCGTCGCGTTGCACCAGCCATTCGGCGGCGATCTCCTCGATTTCCTCGGTGGGGTCGTCGGGTGGCGGGTTCATGCGGACGACTCCTTGATCCCGGGGGGCGGCTCGCGCAGCAACCCGCGGGCGGCGAAGTGCGCGGCGCAGCGGCGGAGGCCCTTGACGAGCTGCACCTTCACCGTTTCGGGCGAAATTCCGAGCTGGGCGGCGATTTCCTTGTAAGAGAGGCCCTCGAGGTGGCGGAGCATGACGACTTGGCGGCAGCGGTCGGGCAGGGCGCGGACGGCCTCGGTCAGGATGGCGAGTTCCTGCTGGTGGTTGAGGGTGGTGGCGGCATCGGGTGTCGCCTCCAAGACGCACGACTCGCCGAAATCGGTTATCGCAATCGTCGGCGTCACACCGCGGCGGCGGAGGGCGTCGAGCGCGAGGTTGCGGGCGGCGGTGAAGAGCAGGGCCTTCGCGGACTGCACCTCGCCGCGCTCGTGCTGCCGCAGCACGCGGGTGAAGGCGTCCTGCACGATGTCGTCGTGATCCGGCACGGCGGGGAACCGGGCGTGCAGCCATGCGCGCAACGCCGGCTCGTGCGGTTGCACGTGCGTGGCAAACCAGGCCGCGGTCGCGGGGTCGGCGGGGGGCATGGCCGGGAGTTACCCGGGCGCCCGGGCAAGGCAAGCGCACGGATCGACCGCGGCGCCGGCGGTGCATGGGCCGAAAGGTCCCGTTGTCGGGCGAAAGGCGAGTTCCAAGGCGGATGCTTCCGTGGCACGCTGCGCATCCGTCTTCCCCCGTCCCACCATGAGCGGCGTCGCCACTTTTTTCATCACCCTTCTCTCCGGCGTGCTTGGCCTGATCTGCGCCGGGCTCGTCGCGCATCTGTGCATCGAGTGGTTTCGCGTCTCTAGCTTTGAGGGCGCGTCGGGGTATTTCCTCGTGCTCATCGCGCTGGTCGGGGGCGTGGTGGGGTTGGTGATCGGATTCGTCGTGGCGCGGATGGTGGCCGCCGGCGCGGAGCCGAGCTTCCTGAAAGGTCTGGGGCTCGGGAGCGGGAGCGTTGTGGGCCTCGCGCTTATCGCGACAGTGATTTGCCGGCTCGGCGCGGACCTGCCGCCGAAGCTCAATGGCCGCCCGCTCGAGCTTGCGATCGAGGTGCGGTGCCCGCCGGGTTTTGTGCCGCAAGCCGGCGGCACTCCGGCGCCGTGGGTGAGCGTGTATTTGCCGCGGGGGCGGTCGTTGCCTTCCGAAAAACTGCGGATCAGGGACGCGGTGGACGTCGACGGACACCGGGTGGTGCCGGCGACGGTGCCGCTCACAACGAGCGCCGCACAGAGATTTCTCCGGGTCTACTTCGACAAGGAACACGACCTGATCTTCGGGCTCGCGCTGCGTTCGGCGCCGCGCGCGGCGGATTGCGCATGGAGCGGCTGGGTGGAGCAGGGTTGGGACGCGGGCAAGCCGCAGCCGGCGGCCGAGGCGCGGTTTCGCGCGCGCTACCGTGTGCAGCCGGTTGATCCGAATCCGCCGCCGGTCGATCCGGCGGCGGCGGCGGCCAAGGCCTTCGCGGCGCTCACGCCCGATGCGCCGCTCGTCGAGTGGCTGCCGTTCCTTGCGGAGGGCACGCCCCCGGAGCGGATGCAGGCCGCGGGCGAGCACGTGGTGCAGCGGCAGGCCGCGCTGGTGGAGCTGATCCAGTCGGGCGATCCGCGCAAGCGCGCGCTCGCGCTGCGCGGGGCGCAATTCCCCGCGGCGCCGTCGCCGGAGCTGGTCGAGGCCGTGCTGGCCGAGGGCCGCGAAATCGCGGACCAGCTGCGCTACACCGGGCCGCGCGAGCCGGTCGATCCCGCGTGGGACAAGCTCGTGAGCGGCTTGAGCGAGCGTTTCAACCACTGGAAACGCGCGTGGTGGGTCGTGCGCCAGCGCGCGGGCCGCGATGGCCGGCCGCCCGTGCGGGCGATTCACGATCAGGTGAAGTCGCGCCCGCGCGGCACACGGATGGACGAGATCGAGGTGAACGCGCGCGTGATCCTCGACAACCTCGAGGCCGAGGCGGCGAAGAAAAAATGACGCCACCGCGCGCGGGGCTTTGACGAAGCCGCGTGAAGCGGCGCCGTTTCACGGCGCTCCCGCAGGCAGCGCGACGCCGCCGACGAACACGCGGCGCACGCGCAGCCCCCGGTCGAGCACGATCACGTCGGCGCGCTTGCCGGCGGCTAGGCTGCCGCATTCGGGCGCGATGCCGGTGCACTCCGCGGGCGTGAGGCTCGCCATCCGGATGACTTCGTGCAGCGGCGCGCCCGTGGCCCGCGCCATCGTGCGCACCATGCGGTCCATGCCGGCCGTGCTGCTCGCGAGGCCCGTGCCGTCGGGCATGCGGCCGACTTCGCCGTCGTGCTGGAACCACTCGCCGTTTGCCGCCGGCCCGAAGCGGTAGCGGCCCGGCGGGCAGTCGAGCGCGCGGCTGCTGTCGGTCACGAGGCAGAGGCGCGCCGCGCCTTTCGCGAGCCACGCGAAGCGCAGCAGCTCCGGCGAAAGATGGCACCCATCGGCGATCACCTCGGTGCTCATCCCGGGCTCGGCGAGGACGAACTGTTCCATGCTCGCCTGCATTGGCGTGCCGCAGCGGGCGCGCAGCGACACGACCGAGCTCATCGCGCACCAAAAGTGATCGACGTGCCGCAGGCCCGCGCGGAACCCGCGCGCCATCTCAGCCCAGGTGGCGTTGGAGTGGCCGCAGGTGACCAGGCAGCCGCGGCGCCGTGCCGCGCGGTAGAACTCCGCCGCGCCCGGCAGCTCCGCGGCGCACGTCGCGATGCGCACAATGCCGGTGGCGAAGTAGCTCTCCCATTCCGCGCGCGTGGGGTCGCGGCGGCCGTCGGCGCGGTGGCAGCCGACCTTGTCGGCGGCGAAGAACGGCCCGTAGAGGTGCGCGCCCGCGATGCGGGCGCCGTGCGCGGGTTGCCACGCGGCCTGCACGCGCGCGGTGGCGGCGAGCATCGCGGCGACTTGCGCCGTCGTGCCGGTGGTGGTCGTCGGGAAAATCGTCGTCGTGCCGTGCCGCGCATGGCAGGCGATGGCGGTGCGCACGGCGTCGTCGGTGCCGTCCATGAAATCCGCGCCGTCGCCGCCGTGCACGTGGATGTCCACGAACCCGGGCGCGATCAGCCCGCCGCGCGCGTCGATGATCTGCGCACCGCGGGGCAGGCGGGGGCGCCGGCGGCCCGCGTGCTCGATGCGGCCCTCGCGGACGATGACCATGCCGTCGTCGACGCTGCGGTCGGCGAGGACGATGGAGCCGTTCGTGAGAACGAGGGTGTGGGCGGAGGCGGTCCTTGGGTTGTCCGTTTTCATCGGGCGGGGCGGGGGAGGGGCGTGATGTCGGCCAGGAGCAGCGCCTCCGCGTCGGCGCCGTGGGGGCCGCACGCGACGTCGCCCCCGTCCGGGCCGAGGCAGAGCGAGTTGCCGATGCACGGGT
>JAEUHB010000422.1 GCA_016794665.1 Opitutaceae bacterium | reverse complement strand
CAGCGGGGGCCTCGCCCTCGGCCGGCACCGGCAGCGGGGGGGTCGTCTCGACGAGCTTGGCGGCGGGCGCCGCCGGCGCCGGGATCGCGAGGCCGAGGAACTTCGGCGCCAGTTCGCTGGCACGCACCATCGGGTTGGCTTCGATGAATGAGATGAGCGCTCCGATGCTGTCGGCAAACGTCTGGCCCGGCACGCGGAACTTGCGCTTCACCGCGCACACGTAGCTCACGCCCTTCGAGCCCTTCTTGAAGATCGTGAAATGCTCGCGGCGCAGCCGGCCGCGCAGGGCGTTGGCGGTGTCGAGCGGGAAGCGGCGCTGGCGCTCAAGGGCACCCTCGACCGCACGGCGGATTTCGCTCGGCGGCATGCTCTCGGCAACCTTGCCGTGAAAGCGCGCGGAATCGCTCGTGCGCACGACCTTTTCGCGCGCGTGCGTGAGCAGGTGCAGACGAGCATCCTCAAGCGCGTCAAAGGACGGCACGGCCGGCGCCGCCTCCGCCGGAGCCGCACTGCTCGCAGGCGCCGCGGAGCTCGACGGCGCGGCGCCATCCGCGGATGCGGTCTCGCCAGCGGGGGCGGCCGCGACTTTCGGCGCCGCCGTTTTCCAGGTGTAGCGCGTGGCCTTCTTCATCTTCGCGAGCCACTGGTTGACCACCTCGGGATCGCGCACGGTCTCGATGCGGCCGCGGAACGCCTCCGGGCCCATCCGGCCCGCGAGCTTCGATGCGTAGTGCTGCTGCACGATTTGGTTGTAACGATGATAATTCGGCGGCCCGAGCAGCTCGCCGGTCACGCCGCAACGGTTGATGACTTGAAAGTTCCCCTTGGGCGGCTCGACCTCCACCTCCGCCGTGTCGAAGAACTTGTCGAGGTGCTGGCTCAGCACGTGCGAGACCGCAGCCTCGTCGCTTTCGAACGGCAGGCCGTCGGGCACCGAGATGTAGAAGACCGGGCGCGCAGCTTTCGGGGCGATCGCCGCCTCCGCTGAGGAAGCGGACGGAGCCTCCGGGGTCCCCGCGGTCTTGTGGGTCACGACCACGACGAAACGATCGAGCTTGGCGACGACGGTGCGCGCGATCTCAAAGAGTTCCACCGTGCGGCACGACTTGCGAATCGTCTGCACCAGCGTGTTGAAACTGGTGTCCTCCGGATAAAACGTCGCCGCATAGTAGGGGCTGTCATAGGGCCCGCGATCCTGCGGGGCACCGCGGCCTTGGTAGGCACCTTGACCACCGTAGGGCGCGCGCGTGCCGCGCTCGCCACCGCCCACGTAGCCGCCCTCGCGGCGCGCACCGCCGCGGAAATCGCCGCCGCCTTCGCGCGCCGGCCGGCGATCGCCGCCGCCTGGAGCCGCGCCGCCACCCCCACCCGGGCCGCCTTCGCCCGGGCCGGCCGGCCGGCGAAACCCGCGCCGGTCCCGTCGATCCGGAGCGCCGCCGCCCTCCCTCGACTCCCGCTTGGGCCGATCATCGCGCGACTCGCCGTCGCTGCGGCGGCCACCGGACGCTTTGTCCTGGGTCCACTGCGTGCCGAAGCTGAAGCCCTGAAGTTGGCTCAGGTCGAGTTTGTTGAAATCCGCGGGCGGATTTTCCTTGGGAGCATTGTCGTCCATGTCGTCCGAAAAAAGCGGGCGTGCGCCCGCGGGTGGCTTGGTGTCGTTGGGCGCCGTTGATGGCGCGGGCAGTCTCGGCGGCGACCGGGCAGTGGCAAGCAGTTTCCCGGCCACGCCTCCACCGCCTCACGGCATCATGTAGATCTCCACCAGCGCCTCGCCGGTCGTGCCTCCGACGCCGGACACCTGGATCGTGTAATTGCCCGGCGCAACCGTGGTCACAATCGCGCAGTCGGCGGAAGAGGCCAGCAAGGGAAACGCCTGCGCCAGGCCCGCCGCCGCGGCGAGGTCGTAGGCGGTGTTGTCCGAGGTCCAGCCGGTGTTGGTCCGCAGCAATTGCTGCCCACCTCCGGGCAACTGCGCATAGAGCGCGAGCGTGGGCCTCGCCAACACGCCGCCGACTCCGAACTGCACCAAGCCGGGCCCGATCGCACGCAGCAGCAGGCGGCTGCGTCCGGGGCCACCGACCGCGACGCCGGCAAAGAGCGCCTCCGCCCCCACGCCCACTTGGCCGCGCGTCGAGACATTGACGAGCCGCGTGGCCGCATCGCCCACCGGCACGTCATAGGCCTCGACCAGCACGACACCACCGCGGCCGTCGACGCTCGTGATGTGCGTCGAATAAAGGCCTGGTGACAAGGCGAGCACAGTGGCAGCGTCCTTGCTGGCCGCGGGCAACGGAAAGGCGCCCACCGCCGCGGCCGTGTCACTCGCCGAAAAACCGCCGTTGGTCACGCCCCAGTCGTCGTTGCTGGCGAGCGCGACCGCCCCCGAGAAGACCTGCATCCGTGGATCCGGCATGCCGGCAAGCCCGAAGGCCCCAAGCGCCGGCCCGACGCCGCGGAGCAAGTGGACCCGCTCCGCGCCCCCCTGCATCACGAATCCCGCGATCAGTGTGGCGTTGCCAGCCACTTGCGCGCGGGTCGAGAGATTGAGCAGCCGCCCGGCCCCGCTGACCGTGGCCGCGCGGGCGTTGCGCGCGGGATCACGTTGGAAGGACGGCCACGTCGAGACCGTCGACAACGCGACGCCGTTGCCGTTGAGCTTGTAGAGAAACCCATCGAGCGAGCCCACGTAAATCGAGCCGTCGGGACCGACAAGAGGTGAGGACTCGATCAGATCGCGCGTGCCGGAGTTGAACTGCCAGCGGGCCGTGCCGTCCGGATTGAATGCGCGCACGATTCCATCGTCCGCTCCCAGCACGATCACTCCGTCGGCCCGCACCGCGGGAGTCGAGGCGCTGCCCGCGGAGAGCGAGGCCCGCCAGAGCTGCGTCCCATCGTCCGGCCGCAGCGCATAGAGCCCGCGATCGAAGGACGCGACATAGACGGTGCCGTCCGCCCCGATCACCGGCGAGCCGAGGATCTCGTCGTTGGTCAGCCGATCCCATTTCACCGCGCCGGTGGCGGGATCGAGCGCGTAGATGCGCTGGTTCCGGGAGGCGATGAAGACCGTGCCATCCGCCCCAATCGCCGGCGAGGAGCGCACCGGGCTGCCAGTGTCGAAGCGCCACTTGAGGGCGCCAGCCGGCGTGACCGCGTAGACGTTGCGATCGTTGCAGCCGAAAAAAATCGTGCCGTCCGCGGCGATCGCCGGCGACGAATCGATCCAGCTTCCGGCGGTGAAGCGCCAGCACTCGGTGCCGTTGCGGTTCACCGCCCACAGATTGAAATCGCCGCCGCCAAAATATATCACGCCGTCGCCACCGATCGCGGCGGAGCTGGTGACCGGCGCCCGGACATTGATCTCCCAGCGAACCGCGCCGTTGGCAGGATTGAGCGCGAGGAACTTCCCGTCGTCGCCCCCGATGTAGATCGTGCCGTCGGCATCGACGCAGGGCGAGGCCACGATGCCCTGCGGCCGGCTAATCGCCCAGCGCTGCGCCGCACCGCTGCGCGGGATCGCGAGGATGCGGCCGCCGCCCGTGGAGGTCTCGAGCCCGAGATAAATCGTGTCGCCATCCGGGCTAAGCGCCGGGGACGAAACCGTGAAACCCTGAATCGAGTAGGCCCACTGGCGTGTGCCCTCGGCCTGCGCGGAAGCCGAATTCGACCCGGCGACGAATGCCGCCCACCACGCGAGCCAAGCGCACGTGCCGCGAACCGATGTGCGGACGTATCTGAAAGCGGCAAACGCCCGGACGTGTGCGCGGCATTTTTGCAGGCTGGGCTAGAATCATGCCTCCGCGCCCAGCACAAGGCGGAAGCTCGTGCCACGCGCATCGCTGCGCACCAGCTCCAGCCGGCCACCGGCTTGCTGCGCCAGGCGATGGCTGAGCGCCAGGCCGAGGCCGCTGCCTCCCGGCTTCGTGCTCGCGCAGGGCTGAAACAGCCGCGTCCGCACCGCAACCGGCAATCCGCCGCCGTCATCCTCCACGGCAAACTCCACGCCGGTGCCGGCCATCGCGCGGCTTGCGAGGCGCACCCTGCCGCCGCGCGGCGACGCCTCGATGGCGTTTTGCAGGAGATTGCGGAGAACGAGCGTGGCGAGGTTGGCCCGCCGGCCGGCGATCGGCCGGCCGGCGGCAGTGCTCGACTCAAGCGTGACGCCGCGCACGGCGGCCTCGGCCCGGACTTTGGTCAGGACGATTTCGGCCACGTCGGCGGGCGTGAGCTCGAATTTCGCGCCGGTCTGCTCGTCGTGCAGCACGGCAGCGATGTCATTGACCATCGTGCGCAGGCGGCGCGTCAGCTCAGAGGCGGCGGCAAGCTCACCACCCGGCTCAGCGCGGCCAGCCGCGTCGGCCTGCCCCGCGACGATCGACTCGAGGCCCGCGAGGGGGTTCTTGATCTCGTGCATCAGGTGCGCGGCAACCGCGCCGAGCGCCGAGGTCTTGGCGGCGAGCACGAGCTCGCGGTTGGCGCGCTCGAGATCCTCGCTCCGCTCACGCAGCCGGCGCAGAGCCCAAACCAGCGCGAATCCGACCACAAGCGAGCCGGCGGCCCACGCCGACGCGGCCTGCGCAAACAGCCGCCGATCGTGCGCGGCGAGTTCCGCGACCGCGGGCCCCGGCTCAATCCAGAATTGCGCGGCGCCGAGCAGCCCGGGCGCACCATTGCGGCGAAGCGGCACCCACGCCTCGATCAGGCCCTCCGTCGGGGCGTCGGACGGCACGCCGTCGATGGACTCGCGGCTCACGCGAGGGTGGAAATGGACGACCGCCTCGCCGGCCGCGACCTGAGCCCAGTCGTGCGCCGGGGGCGGCGCATCGGACCACGCGAAGGGGAACGAGGAGTTGACGGCACGCGCCGCATCAAAGATTCGCACGCCCACGACCCCACGCAGCCGCGAGGTCTTCAGCACCGCCACGAGCAGTGCGCCGGGCACGTCCGCAGGCGCGATGCCGGCAAGGTCGGCCGCCAAGTTGTCGATGTGATTCGAGGCGACGGCCGCAAGGGTCTCCGCCTCGCGGCGCAGAATCTGTTCCCGCAGATCGGCGCGCAAGCGCAGGGTAACCGCGAGCACCACCGCGGCGAAAACGAGCACGGTCAAGGCAAGGACACCAAGGTGCCCGAGGCGGCCGGTGCGGGAGGAAAGCGGGGCGGGCATCGCGCGGGGATGGGACTATTTTTCCCAGCTCCAGCGCAAACCAAGCAAGCCTTCGTTCATCACGTAGGAAGAAAGGGGGTCGTTGGAGCGGCTGCGCTCCCACTCATAGCGCGCGACCACCGCCCAGCGTGGCGTGAGCTCGCGCTCCACGCGGAACTCGGCGGAAAACTCGTCGCGCACGCGGGGCGGCGGGGAGATCCCGAATCCGACTGTCTGGACGTCGAACTCCACCCGGCGGGCCGATCCACCCACTCGCACAAGCCACGGCGCGCGATTCCATTCCACCTCATGGCCGAGCGCCTGCTCGCTAAAATTGAAATATCCCGAGCCGTTGTCACGGTAGGTCAGCACGCTGGCGCGTGTCGTGGTCTGCCAGCGTCCCGCGCGGTCCCATTTGAATTCGATGCGAGCCTTGGCCTCGCGCTCGGCGGCCTTGAGCGAAGTGCCGGCGAGCTCACGGCCGGCGGCCGAGTATTGGGCGCGCTCCTTGAAGTCACGCCACCGCTGCTCGGCACCGAGGCGCACCTTGAAACGGGCATGCGGTTTCCAGCCGAGGCGCAGTGCGCCAGCGCCGATGTCGAAGTCGTTTACGCCACCCTCGAAATGACGGCGTTCGCCGGCCGCCTGCGCCTCGATCGACCATGCGGGGTGAAATGTCCACCGCACGGCCGGCCCGAGGTTGACCCCCGCCACCTTGGTGACGGACACGATGCGAACGATGTCCGTGTCCGATTGGTCGATGGCCTCATCCTTGTAGCTGCCGACCAAGGGCAACGAAATGCGCAACGAACTCGCCGGCTGCCAGCCCGCCTCCCCGAAAAAAAATGCACGGGCGTCGTGATTCGTGGAGCGCCCGTTGAAGTAGTGCGTGCCCGCGACTTCCGTGAGCAGCGAGCAATCGAAGCCCCGGCCAGGGAGACGAAGGACCCCGAACTCCGCGCTGGCCCGGGCAAAGGCGCTGCGTTCCTCGCCCGAGCTGCTGAGGAGAAGATTGTCCTTGTAGCCGTAGTCGGCCTCGACGCGCGACCACACGCTCCACAGCGACGGCGGCGCGAGCAGCGCGGCCAGCTCGGGCGGCAGCGTCGCCGGAGCGGTGGCCGCCGGCTGGGTCGCGCCCAGCACAAAGGCCGGGCTCAAGGCCCAAGCGATGGCGACAGCATGGCGAAGCGGTTTCAGCACTGCGGGACGGTTGAGGAGTAAAGGGACGAGTCTGCCGCGGAGACCGCGGGGCTCAAGCCATGTTCGGGACAATACGCTGGGGAAAAAGAAAGGGCGGCCGCCTGAAGCGACCGCCCTTTTTGACTGACATTACGCCGAGATATTACGCCTGAAATTTTATCGTTTGGCCGCAGCAGCCTTGTTCGCGCGGCTCCGGCGATCGTCCTCGCGCATCTGCCGGACGAGCGCGCTCATTGCTTCCTCAAAGACCTTCTTCTGCTCGGCCATCTTCGCGAGAATCTCCTTTTTCTTCTCCTCGCTCGCGGCGTTGTATTGCTTCGCCAACGCCTCGTGCTCGGCGATCATCTTGTCGCGAGTGGCGTTGATTTGCTCCTGCGCGGATTTTCGCGCGTCCACTTCGGTGGCCTTGACCGACTCCTTCGCCGCCGCTGCGCCCCTGGACTCGGCCGCGCTGGCGCTGGCAAGCGTCGCGGCAAGCGCGAGGACGAGGAGCGTGCGGGTTGTGAGGGAGGAAACCATTCGGATGTGCGACTTTCTTTGCAATGGATGTGCCAATCTCATGACAAGTTTCTTAGCAATGATAGTCAGAGACTAACACGATCACGACCTCATCACCTCGAGTCCAATCACTGGGGAGGAAGACCAAAGCAGCAGGAAGATTGTGGATTATTCCCCAACTGAACCAGGCTCGCGGGTCTGCTTCAGCCGGTATCGAACCACATCACGCGAAACACCCAGCAGGCGCGCGGCGGCGGACACGTTTCCGTCCGCTTGCTTGACCGCGAGCTCCACGAGCTCGTCGATTGCGGCCTCCATTGAGAAGCCGTTCAACGGAATCACAAAGCCAGGGCGCAGCCAACCAGCGCCCCCCGTGGTGCCCGGACCGCCGCCGAGGTGCGCAAAGGTGAGCCCAGCCGGTCCGCCGAAAACCAACGCGCGCTCAATCTCGTGCGCGAGCTCGCGGACGTTGCCCGGCCAGCGGTGCGCCAGCAGGCGCGCCTGCCCCTCCGCGGGAATCGCCGGCGGCTTCTGGCCGTAGCGGCGGCTCACGCGCGCGAGCAGTTCGGTGGCGAGGGTGATGATGTCACGCCCTCGCTCACGCAGCGGCGGCAGCCGCACGCGAAAAAGATCAAGGCGGTGCAGGAGGTCGGCGCGGAACTTCCCCTCGGCCACGAGCCCGTTGAGATCGGCATTGGTCGCCGCAATGATACGAGCGTCAACCGGGATGGTGCGCGATGCGCCCACGCGACGGAGCTGATGATCCTCGATGGCCGTGAGCAGCTTGGCCTGGAGGCCGAGGGCGAGGCTCGGCAGCTCGTCGAGAAAAAGGGAGCCGCCGTCCGCGGCCTCCATGAGGCCGATACGGGCCGCCTTGGCATCGGTGAAAGCGCCGCGTTCGTGGCCAAACAGCTCGGCCTCCGCCAGGGCATCGGGCAGCGCCGAGCAATTGAGCTCGATGAGCGGCTCGTCGGCCCGCGGCCCGTGGCGATGGATCCACCGCGCGACGGCGGTCTTGCCCGTGCCGGTCTCGCCCTCGATGAGCACGGGAGGGAGGTGGCCGGTCAGGCGGCGGTCGGCGGCGGTGATTTTCGCGAGCTGTTCGCGCACGCCGGCGAGGCTCTCGCCAAACACGAGTTCGTTTTCCTGATCGCGGCGAAACTCATCCGCGCGCTTCGCCTGGCGGCTGCGGCGCGCCTGCGTAAGCCGCACCGGCAGCTCCTCCGGATCGAAGGGTTTTACGAGGTAGTCCGCAGCGCCGGCCCGCAGGGCCTCGACTGCGCCGGCGACGCCGCCCTCGGCGGTCATGACGACGACGGTGGTCGTGGGCGGGAAGAGCTTGTCCCTGAGCAGGTCCGTGCCACGGCCATCAGGCAGGTTGACGTCGATCAGAGCGGCGTCGAAGGCCATCGACTCGAGCGCCTGACGTGCAGCGGCGACGTTGGCGACCGCCGTCACCTCCGCCCCTTCCTTCTCCAGAAACCCGGCGAGCCGCTTGCGCAGCAAGACCTCGTCGTCGAGCAGGAGGAGACTGAGTCCGGCGAGCGGGGATTTGGCCATGTGCCGAATGTGCGGCCCGCGCCGCTTCGCACCACAAAAAATTTCCCGCCTACTTGGCCGGGCCCATCACGCGCTCGATGAGCGGCGCGAGGCTGCTGAGGCGGATATTCGGATGCGGAGTGGCGTCGAACAAAGCGATGTATTTGCTGCGTCGCAGCACGAGCAGCGCGCGCACGGCGGCCTGTTGGGGCTCGTCGAGGGCGTATTCCTTGGTCATGAGGGCCAGCCGCGGCGTGACGGTAATCATCCAGTAGATTGAGGTGAGCGGGCGCTCCTGGGCGTTCTCGAGATCGTTCTCGGACAGGGGCGTGCGGTCGGCCACCTTTTTGGCGTCGCGCTCCGCGCTCTTGCGGCGGTTGGCCTCGAATTTCTCGCGCTGCCGAGGGGTGAGGACCTTCACCGCCTCGCGGTCAAACTCAGCCTCGATCTCGGAGACCTGCGCACTGTAGGCCTCGATCTGAGGACGGAGCTTCTGGATTTCCGCGACCAGCTTGTCGCGGTCAAGCTGGGCGACCGTGCGGCGTTTGCCGCCAGCGGTGGTCGGGCGCTCCAGCTCCTTGGCAAGCGCCGCGGGCGCAGGGGGCACGGGCTGACGGGGCTCCGTAAGGACGCGCGCGGCGAAGCCCGCGAGAAACACGGCCACCGTCAGGAGCGCCACCAGCACACGGGTCGTCATACGTTGGTCACGTCGTCCCCGACGATTTCGACGAGGCGCTCCCACTCCGCGAGATTGCGCGCATCGTCGCGATCGACGGATTGGTCATGCAAGAACAGGACTGCGCAGAGGCACACCGTGGCGGTCGCTGCGCTCAGGACCATGTGGCTGCGGAGTGAGGGCAGCTCCACCGCCCTGCGGGCCGCGCGCAGCACATGGTCCGCGAATCCGGGGCGGAGCCGGCGCGCGCCGGCGGCGAACAACCCACGCCACATCGCATCGGAAGGACCGTGCGCCGCGCGCAGCACACGATCGGAAAAGCCACGGCGCAGCTGCGCGGCGGCGTGGCGTTGGAGAGCCCGCCAGGCTTCGGTTTCAGTCTTCATGTTGTGGCTGGTAGTGTTCGCGCAGGTGCTCGCGCGCCCGGTGGAGGCGCGCCTTCACGGCGGCGACGCTGATGTTGAGAATGTCCGAGATCTCGGCGTGGCTGCGGCCTTCCTGCACAAGGGCAAGCAGCGCGCGATCCTGGGGACGGAGCTGGGCGAGCGCGTGGCGCAGCGCGTCGAGTTCCTCCGAGTCGACGGCACCGGGCGGCTCCGGGATGTTTTCGTGCTCCTCGCCAAAAGGCAGGAAAATCCGGCGCAGTTTCTGCCGGCGGAGCTGGTCGATGCAGGTGTTGCGCGCGAGGCGAAACAGCCACGACTCGAACTGCGCGGGCGCCTGGAGCCGGTCGATCGCGCGCACCATCTTGATGAAGACCTGCTGCGAGAGGTCTTCCACGTAGTCGCTTCGGTTCGTCATGGCGTAGACAAATCCCGCGACGCGGTGCTGGTAGAGCGTGATGAGCTCCTTCTGGGCGGATTCGTCCCCCTTCTGGGCGCGCCGCACCACGGCGGTGAGCTCGGTCGTTGCAGTTGATTCCATGCGGTGCGCATTTGCTGTGTGCAAGCAAGACGCCGCCGACGCCAGAAAGATTCAGCCGCCGGCCTCCACGTCCTTGCGTTTGCGGCAACCTTTGCCTCCGCTCGCAGTCCCACGCCTCGTCCATGAAGCTCCCGGTTCTCCTTCCCCTCGTCGTCATCCCCGCCTGCACCGTCGTCGTGTCCGCTATCCTCGGCGGCTGCAACTCGCACTCCGGCCCGCGCGATCTCATGATGGAGGAGGCCACCAAGCAGCCCGTCGAGCGACCGGTCGCGATGCGCGGCGAGGGCGTGTTTCTCGACGGCAAGGTCTCCGCGCTCGCCACCGTGAGCCGCGGCTTCGACCGCGGCCCCGGCGCCGGCAAGACCGGACGGCCGAAGGACTGGGAGGAAGGCGGCCGCCGCAACCGCCGCGACGACGCGGGTGCGTTCACCGAGGTCTACAACATCGGCGGCGGCGATTCCGAAGAGGAACAAAAAGAGGCGATGGCGGAATACATGCGCCAGGCCCGCGCCCGCCGTGCGGCCGGCAGCCCCATGCCACCCGTCACCCTCCGCGTGCTTTTCGAGAACAAGGGCGCCGAGGAAATCGAGCTCGAGGTGACCGAGGTGAATTCCGATCTCGGCAACTTCGCGGTGCGGCCGCCCAAGCTGAAGCTCGCGCCCGGCGAGAAGGGCATGCTCGAGCCGATGATTTCCCAGCTCGGCGTCACCAGCGACGAGATCCCGCTCAAGCTCGCCGTCCGCACGGGCGGCAAGCGGGAGCAGCAGATCGTGGTCGTGAAGAACGTCATCAAGGACTCGCTGCGCAAGGAATTCGAGCGGCTGCAAAAGTAGCGCGGGCTCGCGCTACTTCAGCATCCGCACCCGCCGGTCCTTCCGCGGGAACTGCAGCGTCACGATCGTGCCGAGGCCTTCCTTGCTTTCGAGGCTGATCTGACCGCCGTGCTCGCGCATGATGCGCTGCACGATCATCAGGCCGAGACCGTGGCCGCCGGGTTTCGTCGTGTGGTAGGGTTGGAAGAGTTTGACCACGTCCTCCGGCTTGATGCCGCTGCCGGTGTCTGCGAAGAGCAGGAACACGGACTCGTCGTCGGCCTGCGACTTGATCCTAAGCGCGCCGCCCGGGCGCATCGCCTCCATCGCGTTTTTCGTGAGGTTGAAAAACACCTGCTTGATCTGGTTGCGGTCCGCCAGGACGACCGGGATGCCGGCGGTCTCGGCCTCGACCACGACACCGCGGTCGGCGAACTCGCGGTGCTGGAACCTCAGGACCTCCGCCAGCACGTCGTTCAGATCGGTCTCAGCCAGATCCGGCGGGCGCGGCCGGATCGCCTCGAGGAAATTGCCGATGATGCCGTCGAGCCGCGTGACCTCGTCGCGGCACACGCGGACCGACTCGGCGAGCGAATCGGTGTCCTTGCCCGCGCGAAGTTTCTTCAGCTTCCGCTCCATCAGCTGGAGGTGAATCGTCAGCGAGTTGAGCGGGTTGCCCAACTCGTGCGCCACGCCCGCGGCAAGCAGCAACACCGACGAAGTGCGCTCGCTCTCGATGCGTTCCTCGGTGGACTGCTTTTCCTTCGTCACATCCGAGAGGATGACCGCAAAGCGCCGCCCGGCCCCGCCGGTCGCCGCGCGGAACGGCACCATGTAGAGCCGCACCGTCCTCGGCTCCGGGTAGGTCAGCTCGAATTCCCGGGTCGCGATCGGCGCCGCTTCGGCGGGGTCGTCGTCGAGGGCCGCGCCAAACGAGGTCCGGAGCCCTGGCACGAGCCGCCACAGGGTCTGCCCCGCCAGCTCATCCTCGCCCACGCCGAGCAGGCGATGCGCGGCGGCATTGGCATACTCAATCGCGCCGTCGTCGCGCACGAGCAGCACGCCCTCGTGCAGCGTGTTGAAAATTTCCTCGAACACCCCGCGCTCACGCGCGAGGCGCTGCACGAGGTTCGCGAGGTTGACGGCGTCAAGCGTGTCGAGCCGCCCGAGCACGCGGTCGAGCGAGGAGTTTTTCTTGCCGGCCATGGCGCGTCGTTGTGGCGGCGGGCCAGCGGGCGGTCAACCGCCGCTCACGCCGCGTCGTAAATCTGGACCTTGTTCCAGTAGGTCTTGAACTGCTCGATGAACTTCAGGTGGATTGGATCGACCTGATATTCGTCGTGGGCCGCGACGTCCTTGCAGACGACCGTGAGGGCGAACGCGTAGGAATCGTCGATGATCGGGCGCTTGGTGGTCTTCGCCGGCGTGCCGACGTAGAGCCGGTCGACCGCCTTGATCCCGGCGAGGGATTCGACGCCCTGGCGGAATTCCGCGCGCTGCGCGGCGGTGATCTCAGGTTTCAGCCAAAAATAAACGGTGTGAACGAGCATGGGAAACCCCAAGGGCTTGCGCGTTCGCCGCGCCTGCCGCAATGGAAAAGTCGCCCATGGACCTCACCGCCCTGCCCCACACCGACCCGCTCGAGATCTACCGCTACCGCGACGGCCTCTACGCCGTCGATTTGCTGGCGGCGGCGATCACGGAGTTCGATTTCTTCACGCGCCTCGCCGCGCAGCCCGCGACCCTCGAGAATATCTGCCGCGACCTCGGCCTCGCGGCGCGGCCCGCGGACGTGATGCTGACACTTTTCGCCGCAAACGGATTCGTGCGGCGTGATGCCGCGGGCGTGTGCCATGCCACCTCCGTCGCCAGGGAACATCTGGTGAGCTCCTCGCCGTTTTTTCTCGGGCCCTACTATGCCTCGCTCAAGGAGCGCCCGGTCGTGTGCGACTTCGTGAAAGTTCTCCGCACCGGCCGGCCCGCGAACTGGGGTAGCTACGCGCATGAAAAGCCCTGGAGCGAGGCGATGCTGACGGATGAGTTCGCGACGACGTTCACCGCGGCGATGGACTGCCGCGGCGCGTATCTCGGCGCCGCGATGGCAAAGAAAATCCCGGCAAAGGGCCGCCGTCGGCTGCTTGATATCGCCGGCGGCTCCGGCATCTACGCCTGCGCAGTCGTCGCGAACCACCCCCACCTCGCCGCCACGGTGTTCGAGCGCCCGCCCGTCGATCGGATCGCACGCACGCTGATCGCAAAGCGCGGCTTCACCGGCCGGGTGGACGTGGCCGCGGGCGACATGTTTACCACGCCCCTGCCACGAGGCTTCGACCTGCACTTGTTTTCAAACGTCCTGCACGACTGGGACACCGACAAGGTCGCCCTCCTGCTCGCCGCCTCCTTCGCCGCGCTCGATCCCGGCGGCCAGCTCATCGTCCACGATGCGCACCTGAACGCCGAGAAGGACGGCCCCCTGCCGGTCGCAAAATACTCCGCGCTCCTCATGAGCGTCACGGAGGGCAAATGCTACTCGACCGCGGAAATGGCGGCGCTGCTCGGCGCCGCCGGCTTCGTCGAATTCGCCCATGAGCCCACGGCCGCCGACCGCAGCATCGTGACCGCGCGCAAGCCAGCGTAGTCACGCACCCGCGGGACGCAGCGGGATGCGGGCGGTCGCCACTACGGCAGCCAGGGGAACTTCCCCGCGTCCGGCTTCCGCTTGTCGCGCTGCGCGGTCATGAATTCCTTCGCCTCCTCGCTCATGTAATAGAGCATGGTGGCGTTGCCCGCGAGCTCCTGGATGCCGGCCTGGCCGTCGAGTTCCGCGTTGAACGCGCTCTTCAGCATCCGGATCGCGAGCGGGCTCTTGCCGAGGATTTCGCCGGCCCACTTCACCCCCTCCGCCTCCAGCTGGGCGACAGGGAAGACGGCATTCACAAGGCCCATCTCGAGCGCCTCCTTCGCGCCATACTGCCGGCAGAGGAACCAGATCTCCCGCGCCTTCTTTTGCCCGACCACGCGTGCAAGGTAGCTGGAGCCAAAGCCGCCGTCGAAGCTGCCCATCTTCGGCCCCACCTGGCCGAAAATCGCGTTGTCCGCCGCGAGGCTGAGATCGCACACCACGTGCAGGACATGCCCGCCGCCGATCGCGTAGCCGGCGACGAGCGCGATCACGACCTTGGGCATCGAGCGGATAAGTTTCTGAAGATCGAGCACGTTCAGCCGCGGCACGCCGGCCTCGTCGATGTAGCCGGCGTGCCCGCGCACGCTCTGGTCGCCGCCCGCGCAGAAGGCATACTTCCCATCGGTGTGCGGCCCGGCACCCGTGAGCAGCACGACGCCGATTTTCGGGTCCTCGCGGGCGTCGGAAAACGCATCAAACATCTCCGCCACGGTGAGCGGCCGGAAGGCATTGCGTTTGGCCGGACGGTTAATCGTCACCTTGGCGATGCCGCCGGCCTTGTGATAGAGGATGTCGGTGTAGGTCTTGGCGACCTGCCAGTCTGGGATCATGGCCGGGGAGCGTGGGATGTGGCGCGCCGGTTGTCCATCGCCGGAACCGCACGAGGCGCAACGCAAGCTCATTTCCCCCCGCCCTGAAAAACTGCTTGGAGGTAACGGTCCGTTGCCGGACACTGGACCCTTCACCGATGAGTCAGGAAACCACTTCGTCACCCAAGCGCCTAGCCCAGCTCGGGCTCGGGCTTGGCGCCCTCGGCGTGGTGTTTGGCGACATTGGCACGAGCCCCCTCTACACGATCAGGGAATGCCTCGCGGTGCTGCCCAAGGCGGAGCACGCCACGGCGGTGCTCGGGGTCCTTTCGCTCGTCTTCTGGTCGCTCGTGGCGGTCGTGAGCGTGAAATACACAATTGTCGTCCTACGCGCCGACAATCGCGGCGAGGGCGGCATCTTCGCCCTCATGGCCCTCGGCCAGATCGATCGCGGATCGAAGGGCGCGCTCAGTATCGGCGTCGTCATCGTCCTGCTGGGCGCCGCGATGCTCTGCGGCGAGGCCATCATCACCCCGGCCATCACCGTCCTGAGCGCCGTCGAGGGGGTCAAGCTCGTGTGGCCCGGCATCGAGGGCCCGCACGTCGTCGGCATCGCGTGCGCGATCCTGGGGCTGCTCTTCACCTTTCAACACCGGGGCACCAAGTTTATCGGCGCCATCTTCGGGCCGGTGATGCTGCTTTGGTTCCTCGTGCTCGGTGGGCTCGGGCTTTGGCGCATCATTGAAACGCCCGTCGTGCTGCAGGCCCTCAACCCGCTGCACGGCCTGCGCCTGCTTGCGACCCACAACGTCACGGAGATTTCGCTGCTGCTCGGTTCCGTGGTCCTGGCCTTCACCGGCGTCGAGGCGCTCTACGCGGACATGGGGCACTTCGGGCGCCGAGCGATCACATTCGCGTGGTATGGCATCGTGCTGCCCGGGCTCGCGCTCAACTACTTCGGCCAGGGCGCCTACTTCCTCTCGGGCCGCGGCTCGGCGGAAAACCCTTTCCTCGCCATCGCGCCGGAGGGGGCGGCCCGGATGGCGCTGCTCGGCCTCTCGATGGCCGCCGCCATCATCGCCAGCCAGGCGCTCATTTCCGGCGCCTACTCGCTCATCCGCCAAGCCATCCAGCTCGGCTACTTCCCGCGCCTCACAGTCCGCCACACAAACGCCGCGCAGCGCGGCCAGATCTACCTTCCGCTGGTCAACTCCGCGCTCGCCGTGGGCTCCATCGCGACCGTCATCGGATTCAAGACCAGCACGGCCCTCGCCGCCGCCTACGGCATCGCGGTCACGGGCACCATGATGGTGACGACCATCGCGCTCGCCTACGTGATGCGCCGCGCCTGGCGCTGGCCCGTGGGGCGCGTGCTGGCGGTCTGCGCGGTGTTCCTCGCGGTCGACACGGTTTTTTTCGCCGCCAACCTCCATAAATTTGTCGACGGCGGCTGGCTCCCGATCGTGATCGCCCTCGGCGTGCTCGCCATCATGGCGACGTGGAAGACGGGCAAGTTCGAGATTTTCCGCCGCGTCTACGGCAACGAGGTCACCGAGGACGAACTGTGCCGCATCGCGTCGAGCAGCCACATCGTGCGCGTGCGCGGCACGGGGGTCTTCATGGCCGGCAATCCCCACGGCACGCCGCTGGTGCTCCTGCACCACGTGAAATCAAACAAGATGCTCCACGAGACCGTCGTGATCCTCAGCATCATGACGCAGGACGTGCCCTACGTGCCCGAGGGGGAGCGGCTCCAGGTGCGTGAGCTCGGCGAGGGCGTGTGGCGCGCGCTCGCCAACTACGGCTACATGGAGTCGCCTGACGTGACCGAGCTCGCCGAGCAAATCCGCGCGCGCGGCGTGCCGCTCAAGACCTCCGAGGCGACCTACTACTTCAACCGCGAGATGATCATCACCGGAGGCGACGCCAAGATGTGGGAGTGGCAAAAGCGTTTCTACGCCTTCCTGAGCCGCAACGCCCGCCAAGCACGCGACTACTACCACCTCCCCCACTCGCAGATTATCGAGATCGGGATGCCGCTGCAGCTGTGAGGTCCTCCCGTTTCCGGTAGCCCTGCTCGTGAGAGCAGGGACCGACGGGAGCTGGCGGACGAATCTGTCCCGCCTCTCACGAGGCGGGCTACAACGAGCACCGCGCTACGAGCCCAGCCCCGCCGCCAGTTCCGCGAACCACGCTTTGCGCATCGCGGCGTCGGCCTTGCGGTCGGTGCGCACCTCGAGCACACGGATGCCCTCCGAGGGCAGGTCGCCGATCAGCGCGCGAAACTGCGGCCAATCCTTCACCAGCGTGTGCGCCACGCCGTGGGCCTCGCACAGCTTGGCGAAGTCGGTCTCTTGCGGCGTCGCGAAGTAGTCCTCGAACGGCGGCTCGAACCCCGCAATCGGCAGGTGCTCGAAAATCCCGCCGCCGCGGTTGTTCACCAGCACCACGGTGAGCGAGCCGCGCAGCCGCCCCCGGAGCAAAAACCCATTGCTGTCGTGCAGCAGCGCGAGATCGCCGGTGAGCAGCGCCGCCGGCTGGTGGGCGGCGTGCGCCATCCCGAGGGCGGTCGAGAGCGTGCCGTCGATGCCGTTGGCGCCGCGGTTGGAATAAATCGCGACCGCGCGGTCGTTGGGCGGCCACACATATTCGACGTCGCGCGCGGGCATCGAGTTGGCGACAAAGAGCGGCGTGTGCGACGGCAAGTGCCGGGCGAGCAGCCACGCGACCTTTGGTTCGAAGAAAGTCCTTTCGTTGAAAAACCGCTGATCGATCGCCGGGCGGACTTTCTCCTCCGCGCGCGCCCACATGCGCTGGTAACCGTTGCCCTCTTCCGCGCCGGTCGGCAGCGAGGCCGCGAGCGCGGGCAGCGAAGCGCCGAGGTGCATCGTGCGCGCGTGCAATGCGTCGCGGCTGTCGGCGCGCCCGGCCGCCAGCCACACGCGCGCCTCGCTGCGCTCGATCCACGCGCGCAGGACCTTGCTCGTCGGCCAGCCGCCGAGGCACAGCACGGCCTCCGGCTTCAGTCGCTCCGCCGTGGCCTCATGGCGCAGCACCGCGTCGTAGGTCGTGACCAGATTTGCCACCTCCATCATGCGGTTGCGCACGGGCGAAAGCCCGTCGGCCAGCACCGGCCAGCCCAGCCGCCGCGCGATCTCGGCGACCGCGTTGATCGCGGCCTCGCGCTCGCCGGGCAACTGCGGCCCGACGACGATGACACCGTGTGTATCCGGCACGATGCGCGGCGGCTCGCCCGCGATCAGGCGGCTTTCCGGCGGAGCGAGTTGGGAAAAAAACGCCTGCCAGTCGATGTCGTGCGCCAAGGTCGCCGCCGCGCCGCCATCATCCTCCGGCGCCAGAGGATCGCGGAACGGCACGTTGAGGTGCACCGCCCCCGCGAGCGGCCCGAGCGTGCGCGCGACCGCATACGCGACCGTCTGCCGCAGGTAGCGGAGCAGCTCCACGCGCAGCTCCGGCACCGCCAGCTCGTGGAAGAGCACCGCGTGGTCGCCGTAGAGCTTTTGCTGATCAATGGTCTGCCCCGAGCCGCACGCGCGCAGCTCCGGCGGCCTGTCAGCCGTGAGGACGATCAGCGGCGTCGCGCTCTCGCGCGCCTCGATCACGGCGGGGAAAAAATTCGCCGCCGCCGTGCCGCTCGTGCAGACGAGAGCGACCGGCTGCCCCAGGCGCTTGGCCATCCCGAGCGCGAAGAACGCCGCCGAACGTTCGTCCAGCACCGGCTCCGCCGCGATTTCCGGGTGGGCCGCAAACGCCACCGCCAGCGGTGCCGACCGCGAGCCCGGACAGATGATCGCATGGCGCACGCCGCAGCGCGCGAGCGTCTCGGCAAGCACGCTGGCCCAGAGGGTGTTGAGGTTGCGCGAATCGATCGAGGAGTCGGAGGGTGTCATGGTTTAGCCGGCGAGAGCGTCCAACATGGCTTTGAATTTCAACTCGGTTTCGGCAAATTCCTTTTCCGGCGTCGAGCCCGCGACGATGCCGGCGCCGGCGTAGGCGCGCGCAGCCGACCCGTGAATCAGCGCCGAGCGGATGCCGACGAAGAATTCGCCCCCGCCGCGGGCATTGAGCCAGCCGAGGGCACCCGCGTAGAGGCCGCGCGGAAATCCCTCCAGGTCGCGAATGCGCGCGAGCGCCGCGGCGCGCGGGCTGCCGCCGACGGCGGGCGTCGGGTGCATCGCGGCGAGCACATCGAGCAAGCGGACGCTTTCGGGCAGCACGGCCTGCACGGGCGTATGGAGATGATGCACGTTGGCGAAACGTCGAATCTGCGGCTGGGCCGGGAAATCGGGCGTGACCCCAAGCGGTGCGAGCCGCGCGATGATGTCGTCGATTACGTCCCGGTGCTCACGCACGTCCTTTTCGCTGCGCAGGAGGGCGGCCGCGAGCGCGGCGTCCTCGCTCGCACTGGCACCGCGGCGGATTGAACCGGCCAGCGCTTCCGTTTCGAGGCGACCCTGACTGACGCGCACGAGGCGCTCAGGACTCGCGCCAATGAAGCTCGGGCCCCGGCCCTGCCCAAAGGAAAAAGCGTAGCAATCCGGGAAGCGCTGCCGCAGCCCGTTGAGCATCGGGAGCGGGTGCAGAGGGGCGCTCGCCGCAAGATCAAGGGCCCGGGCCAGCACGATTTTCCTGAACTCCCCGTCGGCGATGCACTCCAGCGCGCGGGCGACGGCCGCGCGGTAATCGCCGGCCTCGGTGCTTGTGAATGTAGGCGGTGTGCCCTCACCCCGCATCGCAAAGGAGCGGGGTGAGGGCACACCGCCTACATCACAATCGGCGTTCGCGTAATCGAAGCTCCGGAACTTCGCGTGCGCCCGCCACACACGCTGCGCGAGCGCGTCGAGGTCCGCATCCGGGGCCACCAGCAGGTTCGCGACGGCCGTCGTCGTCGCCCCGGCCAGCGCCACCTGCCAGCGCGGCACGAAGGCATATGCGGCGGGGAATGGCTCGCCCGGCTCCGCTTCGTCGTGAAACGCGAAACCTGCAAAAAAATGCGGCCCGCCGAAGGGTGCATTCACGTCGCCGACCGCGATGGTGTGCGCAAGGGTGTCGTCCACCCAATCCTGCACCGCCGCAAACCGCCCGGCTCCCCTCGCCTCGCGCGCCGTCGCGATCTCCGCTCCGGCAATTGCGGTCGCGAGCGACGGACGCTCGGCGTAAAAGTGCGGCTCGCCCGGCTCGAAGATCGATTCGAGCACGGCCAGCGGATCGAGTGCATCGACGGCGAGCGAGATGCTCACGAGCTTGGCGTGACTGTCCCGCTGCGCAGCCGCGCGGCACTGCGCGAGAAACGCCCGCAGCGCCTCCGGCGAGGCGTTGTCCGCGGGGTTGATCGGCAGGATCGTCACAACGGCGGCATCAGCTCTTGGCCGGGGCCGGCGCTTTTTCCGGCGGCGCCGGACGCGGGAAAAGCACCAGCGCGGCCTCGACCTTGCGGCCGTTCAACCTCGTTCCCCACTCGAGCTCCCCGCGCCAGTCGTTGCCAGGCGCGTAGCCCAGCACCGCGTTGATCTTCTCGGCGGCGGCGGGCGTGACGTGTTGGAGCGCCGCGACGGCCAGGCGCAGCGCCTCGGCCATCGTGGCGAGCGCCGTGCGCAGCAGCACCTGGTCGCGGAGCTCCGCGGACTTGCCGAGTTTCCACGGGGCGCGCTTCTCGATGTAGGCGTTGGTCTCGGTGAGGAAGACCATCGTGCGCTCGAGCGCGGTATGGAATTGGTAGCCCTCGCACAGCGGCACGATTTCGTCGCGCGTCTTGGCCCAGAGCGCGCGGAGGTTCTTCTCGAGATCGTCCTCCACAGTCGCGTCGGCGGCGGGCAACGTGCCGGCGGCGAAACGCGTCGTCATGTTGAGCGTGCGGTTGACGAGGTTGCCGAGGTTGTTCGCGAGCTCGCTGTTGTAGCGCACGAGGAACTGCTCGCGCGTGAAGTCACTGTCCTGCCCCACGTTCATCTCGCGGATCAGGAAGTAGCGGAAGGCGTCGGCCCCGAACTCGGCGACGAGGTCGAGCGGGTTGAGCGCGTTGCCCGTGCTCTTCGACATCTTGGCGCCGCGCTGCAACCACCAGCCATGCGCGATGATGCCCCGCGGCAACGGCAGCCCTGCGGCGTGGAGCATGATCGGCCAGTAGACGGCGTGCGGCGGCACGAGGATGTCCTTGCCAATCACGTGACGCGCCTCGCGCCAGATCTCGGGGCGGTCCGCGACGGCGGAATAGTAGTTGAGCAGCGCGTCGAACCACACGTAGGTCACGTAGCCCTCATCGAAGGGCAGCGGGATGCCCCACTCCAGCCGCTCGCGCGGGCGCGAGATGCAGAGATCGTTGAGCGGTTCCTTCAGGAACTCGACCACTTGCTTCTGGCGAAAAGCCGGGAAGATGAAGTCCGGGTTCTTCTCGTAGAACTCCACGAGCCACGCCTGATACTGCTTCAGCTTGAAGAAGTAGTTCGACTCCACGATCTCGGTCACTTCGCCGAAGATCTCGGGCCAAGAGCCATCGGGCAGCCGGTCCTTTTCCTGGAGAAACTGCTCCTGCCGCGTGGAGTAGAAGCCGCGATACTCGGCCTTGTAGATCTCGCCCTTGTCGAAGAGCTGCTGGAGCACGGCGCGCACGACGGCCTTGTGCCGGGCCTCGGTGGTGCGGATGAAGTCGTCGTTCGTGATGTTGAGCTTGGGCAGCAAAGCGCGGAACTCCTGCGACACTTCGTCGCAAAATTGCTGGGGTGGTATACCCTTCTTCTTCGCGCTCGCCTGCACTTTTTGACCGTGCTCATCGACGCCGGTCAGGAAGTGGACCTTGTCCCCCATCTGCCGCCGGAAACGCGCGATCACGTCCGTCAGCACCTTCTCGTAGGCGTGGCCGAGGTGAGGCGAACCGTTCACATAGTCGATGGCGGTCGTGATGTAGAAGGACTTCATGTCGAGTCGTGCAACAAAGCGCGCACCGCGGCCAATGTCGAAAGTTTTGACGCACCGCCAGAGGCGGGCACGATGACGCCACTCCGCATGACTCCCCTGACGCGACTTGTGGCGATGGCGCTTTTCATCGTGCTGCTCGCGCTCGCCGGGTTGCTGGCCGTGCCGCTGTGGCAGAGTTCGCCCTTGGAAACGCGCCCGCCCGCGGCCGCCGCGGAAGCCGGGCCCGCCGCCCATCCCGCGCAGGCCCGCGCACTCTCGCAGCGCCTCGCCTTCATGCTCGCGACCGGCGCGCTCGGCCTCGCCGTGGCCCTGATTTTTCTGCAAATGCTGCGCCCCGCGCGTGAGCCCGAGCCCTCCACTTCGCCGGGGTCCACGCGCACGGAGGTCGGCGCGCTCGCCCGCCTGGCTGAGTCCAACGTCGCGCAGGGCGCCGAGCTCTCGCGCGAGCGCGACGTGCGCCGCCGGGCCGAGGAGGACGCCCGCCTCAAGCAGGAACTCCTCGCGCAGGCGCTGGAGGAGAAGATCGACCTCGGCCGCGATCTGCACGACGGCATCATCCAGTCGCTCTACGCCACGGGCCTCAACGTGGAGACCGTGCGCGCCCTCGTGAAGACGCGCCCCGACGAAGCCGAGCAGCGCCTCGATCAGATGCGCGCCGGCCTCAACGCCACCATCCGCGACGTGCGCGCCTACATCATCGGCCTCGCGCCGGACAACCTCCGTCGCGCGGGCTTTGCGCAGGCCCTCAGCGCCGCGATCACGGAGCTCGCCAGCGACCGCAACACCGCGCTCGAGCTCACCGTCGACAACGGGGTCGCCGCCCAGCTCCCGCCCGAACAGGCAATCGAGACCCTGCAGATCGCCCGCGAGGCCGTGAGCAACGCCCTGCGCCACGGCCGCGCCACCGCGATCACGCTGCGCCTCGGGCGCGACGCCGACCGCTGCATGCTGCAGGTGGCGGACAACGGCGCCGGCTTCGATCCTGCGCGCGCCGGTCCAGGCCACGGCCTCGGGAACATGCGCGCCCGCGCCGCGCGGCTCGGCGGCACGCTCACCGTCGAGAGCACGCCCGGCCAGGGCGCGCGGCTTTCGCTCATTTTTCCGCACTCCCCGTCCGCCACCTCCGCATGAGCGCTCCCGCCGCCCCCCGCCTCCGCCTGCTGCTGGTCGACGACAGCGAAGTCGTCCGCACCGGCCTGCGCACCTTGCTCGGGCTCGAGCCTTCGTTGGAAATCGTCGGCGAGGCCGCCAATGTCGCCGCGGCCGTCGCCGCCAACGCCCAGCTCAAGCCCGATGTCGTCCTTCTCGACATCCGCCTGCCCGACGGCACCGGCATCGAGGCCTGCCGCCGCATGTTGGCGGCCACGCCCGAAGTGCGCGTCCTCATCGTCACCTCCGTGCTCGACGACGCGGTCGTGGACGACGCGATCCGCGCCGGGGCGCACGGCTACCTGCTCAAGGAGATCGACGGCCGGGGCCTCGTGGCGGCGATCCGCGACGTCGCCTCCGGGAAATCCACGCTCGATCCCGCGATCACCGCGCGCGTGATGCGTCTCGCGCGCAGCGGCGGCGCGCCCCAGGGCGTGCTCGAAACCCTTTCGCCGCAGGAGAAGCGCGTGCTCGCGCTCATCGCCGAAGGCAACACGAACAAGGAGGTCGGAGTGAAGCTCGGGCTGGCCGAGAAAACGGTGAAGAACTACCTCGCGACCGTCTTCGACAAGCTCCACGTCTCCCGGCGCGCCGAGGCGGCCGTCATCTACGCGCAGGGGCAGAGACGTCCTTGAGTCCGCCTCTCACCCAGTCCGCGAGGCGCCCCCAGGCGCGCGCGCGATGGCTGATCTGGTTTTTCTCCGCGTCACTGATCTCCGCGTAGCTCGCGGAGAATCCCTCGGGCAAGAATATCGGATCGTAGCCGAAGCCCCCGCCGCCGCGCGGCGTGCCGAGCAACCGGCCGTGGCACTCACCCTCGAAGATGCGCTCTTCGCCCCGCGGCCCAAGGGCAAGGAGCACGCACACGAAGCGCGCGCCGCGCTTCGCCTCGGGCACGCCCCGCATCACGGCGACGAGTTTCGCGAGGTTCGCCGCCGCGTCATGCTGCGGGCCCGCGTAGTAGGCGGACTCAACGCCCGGCGCGCCGCCGAGCGCATCGACGCACACGCCGCTGTCGTCCGCCAGCGCCCACACGGCCGGCGGCAGAGTCGCGCGCAGCGCGAGGGCTTTCTTGCGGGCGTTGCCGACAAAGGTGCCCGTGTCCTCGTCGACCGGTGGCATGCCGCCAAACTCACGGGCGGAGCGGATTCGCACCGCCAGCCCGCTCGCCGCCGCCAAGCCTTGCAGCTCGGCGACCTTGTGCGCGTTGCCAGAGGCGAGGCAAAATTCAAACGGTGGCATCGGCCCGGCGCGCGATTCTCACGTCGCTTCCTTGGCCCGTTTCTGCACCTCGGCCTTCGTGAGCCCGAGACGCTTCGCCGCCTTGGCCGCGTCGCCGCCGTCCGCGGCAAGCGCGCGCGCCACGAGTTCGCGCTCCACCCGCGCGAGCATGGCCTCGTCGCTCGTCTTCAGCTGGTCGAAAACAAAATCCAGCGCCGCGCCGAGGGTGAGCGCCGGGCCTTTTGCCGACGCCGCGGCCCCGGGGTCCCCCTCGGCAGGTCCGGCGGCGTCCCGAATCTCCGCCGGCAAGTCCTTTTCCAGGATCGCGTCGCCCTGCGCGATGACGGCGCTGCGGTAGATCACATTCTCGAGCTCGCGGACATTGCCCGGCCAGCGGTGGCGCACCAGCACGGCCATCGCCTCCGGCGAGACCTTGCTGACGCGCGTCTTTTTCTGCTTCACCAGGTTCTGCAGGCAGAAATCCACGATCTGGGGGATATCCTCGCCGCGCTCGCGCAGCGGCGGCATCCGGATGCGGACGACATTCAGGCGGTAATAGAGGTCCTCCCGGAACGTCTTTGCCTTCACCATCTCCTCGAGATCCTTGTTGGTCGCGGCGAGGATGCGCACGTCGACCTTGATGGTCTCGGTGCCGCCCACGCGCTGAATCTCGCCCTGCTGGAGGACGCGCAGAATCTTTGTCTGGGTCGCGAGCGCCATGTCGCCAATCTCGTCGAGGAAGATCGTGCCGCCGTCGCAGAGCTCAAATTTGCCGATGCGCTGCACCGTCGCGCCTGTGAAGGATCCTTTCTCGTGCCCGAAGAGCTCGCTCTCAATCAGGTTGTCCGGGATCGCCGCGCAGTTGACGGCGATGAAGGGCTTGGTCGCGCGATGGCTGTGCTTCCAAATGCCGCGCGCGACGAGTTCCTTGCCCGTGCCGCTCTCGCCCGTGATCATGACGGTCACGTCGCTCGCGGTGACCTGACCGATGGTCTTGAAGACCTCCTGCATCGCGGGCGAGCTGCCGACGATGCCCTCGCGATAGTCGTCGGCATTGATGGTGGGCTTGTAGTCGCCCACCGCGCGCAGGTCCGCGTGGGCCTTGAGGGCGTTTTGCGCGAGCGCGAGCACCTTCGCCGGATCGAAGGGCTTCATCACGTAGTCGAAGGCGCCGTATTTCATCGCCTCGATGGCCGTCTGCGCCGTCCCAAAGGCCGTCATCAGGATGACGTGCTGGCGGGGGTTGGCGGAGCGGATGTGCTGGAGCGCCTCGATGCCGCCCATGCCGGTCATGCGCACATCGAGGAAGACGAGGTCGGGCGGCGGGCCCAGCTTCACGCGGGCGATGCCATCGGGGCCATTGGCAGCCTCGGCCACCTGATAGCCGCGCGCGGTGAGGACCCGCGAGAGCGAGTAGCGAATCTCGGCATCGTCATCGATGACGAGGATGGTCGGCGATTTGGCGGCTTCGGTCATGCTGCGGAAAAAGAAAACCCCGCCCTATGGCGGGGAAAAGTGGTGGACCCTAGGAGGCTCGAACTCCTGACCTCCTCAATGCCATTGAGGCGCTCTACCAACTGAGCTAAGAGCCCATTCACACTTGCGAGGGGCGAGGAAAATCAAAGTTCCTCCGTCGAACGCAAGGACTTTTTCC
>JAEUHB010000397.1 GCA_016794665.1 Opitutaceae bacterium | reverse complement strand
ATCGGCCATGACACCGGTGAGCCCGAAATTCGCCAACGCGGGGCCGGCCGCGCGCACGAGCACGTCGCGCGAACCGCCGCCCACAACGACACCGAAGATCAGGTTCTGGCCCGCGGCGAGCGAAGTGCGAACGGAAAGATTGGCGAGGCGGGCATTGGGATCGGTCGGCGGAGGCGGCGAGGTGACCGTCAGCCGCGCGACGTTGCTGGTCGCGGTGCCCGCGAGGTTGGTCGCGATGACGCGGTAGTCGCCCGCGTCAGCCGCAAGCGCGCTGGCGATCACGAGCGACGACGTCGTCGCGCCGGGGATGTTGGCGTTGTTGCGCTGCCACTGAAACGCAGGCGGAGGCGAGCCCGACGCCGCCGCGGTGAGGGTGACCGCCGCGCCAACCTCCACCGTCTGGCTGGCCGGCTGAGTGGTGAAGGCGGGCGGGGCGTTGGGGCCGCCGGCAATGACAAACGTCACCAGCGCGGGGCCATACGTGTCGCCTTGGGCATTGTTGAATTGGAAGGCGAGAATCGAGGCCTGGAACGTGCCTGCGACCGTGGGCGTGCCGGTGATGAGGCCGCTCGAGGCGTTGAGCACGCCATTGCCATTGACGCCCGTCACGACGACGCCGGGCGGCAAGCCCGTGACGCGGAACGAACCAGGAGGCACCGTGGCACCCGTGACCGTGAAAACCAGCGGCGTGATGGGCGTGCCGATGTTGCCATTGGTGTCGGGCGGGTTGCGATTGAACGTGAACTGCGTGGCGCCGGCGAGCGCGTGCACCGCGCCGAGCGATGCCACGCCCGCGATCGCGGAGCGCAGCAACGAGCCGAGCGGCGACGCGACCAGCGCCTCGCCGGCAGAAGCAGCGACGCGCACGGCCGGCGTGCGCTGCAAAATCGCGAGCAACGCAAAGGTGGCAAACGGCAGATGCCGCGGGGTGAGCTGAGGCAGGAGTCGTTTCATGCGCGAACGGATTAATTGCAGCCGCAGCCGCTCCCGCCTACGCCGCGGCCGCCAGCCGCGGCCTCGCGCGAGAAGTAGACATGCTCCGCCAGCGCCGTCTGCAACGGATCGCGGTCGGCGCGCATCTCGTAGCCGGCGAGCGTGGCGCGCTCCCAGGGCTGCACGCGCACCAGAGACGGGCTGGAGCAGCCGGAGAACAACAGGCCGGCCGCGGCGGCGGCGAGCAGGCAGGATTTGGTCTTCATGGCGAAGCGGGCTTGGGCAGCTCGGCGAGCAGCTGCTCGATCTGGGCGCGCAAGTCGCGCTCCGTGGCGTCGCCGTGGAAACCTTGATGGACAAAGCGCACGCGGCCATCGGGCCCGAGCAGGTAGCTGGTGGGCATCGCGGGCACGGCGACCTGCTTCACGAGTTTCTGCTGCCGGTCGTGCAAGGTGGGGAAGGGCGGCGCGAGCTTCTTCACGAAACCCTCCGCCGCGGCGGGCTTTTCGTCGAGCCCGACCGCCGCGATCACGAGGCCGCGCGCGGCGTAATCGGCGTGGAGTTTCGCGAGCACCGGAAACGACGCCTTGCACGGCGCGCACCACGAGGCCCAAAAATCGACGAGCACGATTTTGCCCGTGGTGTCGGGGAGCTTGGCGCCAGCGAGGCCGGCGACGCCCGGCGTCGCGAGGGACGGAAACGGATCACCCACCTTGATCGCGGCGGAGGCCAGCGAGGCGGCGGCGAGGAAAAGCAGGAGGCTACGCGGCGACATGGTGGAAAAATCCACGCGTCTGCGCGCGCGTGCGGTCGGTCACGATCAGGCCCTCGGCGCCCGGGTGCGACTGGATGAGGTCGAGGCCCGCGGGCACGCCGAGCACAAAGGCCGTCGTCGAGAGCACACCGGCCTGCAGGCAGCTCGGCGCGACCACCGTGGCCTGAATCGCGCCATGCGCGACCGGCCAGCCCGTGCGCGGGTCGACGATGTGGCCGTAGCGCTTGCCGCCGATCGTGAAGCAGCGGAGGTAGTCACCCGACGAGGCGACGCCGAGGCCGATGATCCCGAGGCTGCCATCGGTGCGCCCCGGATGGCGCGGATCCTCGAGGCCGATGTGCCACGCAGGGCGACCGGGCGGCCGGCCGACCGCGCGCAAGTCGTGGCCGAAATCGACCAACGCGCTCCGGATGCCATGATCGACGGCGATCTTGGCGACGATATCCACGGCGTATTCCTTGCCGAAGCCGCCGAAGTCGAGCGCCATGCCGGGCTCGGGGAGAAAAACTTTTCCCGGGGCGCGCTGCACTTTTTTCCAGCCGACGAGCGCGCGCGCCGCGGCAATCTCGGCATCAGCAGGGAGACGCGGCGCAGCGGCCTTCCAGTCCCAGAGCCGCAGCAGCGGCAGCGCCGTGGGATCGAGGACGCCCTGCGTCATGAAGTGCAGCGTGTCGCAGAGCTTGAGCAGACCCTCCATCTCCGCATCGACGGCGACCCACTCGCGGCCGGCGGCGGCGTTGATGCGGCTGACGAGACTATCGGGGCGGAAGCGCGAGTATTTCGCCTCGAAGGCGGTGACCCACGCGAGCGCCGCGCGTTCGAAGCCCTGCGCCTGCGCGTCGCCACCGGGCGCAGCATACTGCACCTCGCACGCCGTGCCGAGGGCGTGGAACGCCAGCTTCCGCAACGGCAGCCCGTCGGCCACCGCATCGGCGGCAGGCGGCGGGGCGCGGCGTTGCTGGAGGACGAAGGCCATATCACCAGGAGAATTTCGCGCCGAGCGTGACAATCGTCGCGCGGCAGTAGGCGCTCTGGGGCGTGACACCGTCGCGGCCGCGCATCTCGTAGCGTTCCCACGCGGCGTCGATCTGGAGCGCGTCGGTGGCGTTCCAGATCAGTTTCGCGCCGAGGTTGAGCGTGCGCATGGCGGAAAGCCGCCAGTCGGAGGAGTAAAACGGGCCGCCCGGCCGCGGCCGGCCCGGGAGCGGCGTGATCGCGGTGCCGTCAAAGCGGTAGCGGTAGAAATCCGCCGCGGTCTGATCGTGAAAGCGCAAGCCGGGCCGAAGAATCAGGCGATCCCCGAGGCGCTGGAGCCACGCGAGATCGGTGGTGTGCGCGATGATGCCGAAGCTGTCGCGGTAGAGGCGGTAGCTTGCGTCGAGCGCGCCGTGTGCCTCCGGGAAGAAGCGGTTGAGCGCGAGCAGCGTGGTCCACTTTTCGCGCTCGTTGGGCCGGTTTTCCGGAAACGTCAGCGGCAGGAAGATGCCCGTGAAGACCTCCGTGCTTTTCTCGACGAGCTTGTAAGGATCCGAGAGGTAGCCGGTCTGGCGGCCCCAGGTGAGGTTGGCCGTGAGCGACGTGTGCTTGTCGAGCAGCTGCGTGACGCCGGCGATCACGTCGTTGGTGAGCTTGCGGGCGCGGGGCGTCTGGAAAAAGACCTTCACGTCGTCGTGCGTGCCGGCGAGGCCGAGGAGCACGGTGGTGTTCTTCTGGTTGAAATCGGTGAGGGTGTTGAGCGACCAGCCGTCGGACACGTAGTCACTCTCGCGGCTGTTGCCGACGCCGAGGGCGACGTTGACGCGGGCGAACTGGCGCGAAAGCGCGGCGTTCCAAGCCTTGCGTTTGTCGACCAGCTTGGAGAGCGGCACCTGCGTGCTGCCGGCGGGGGCGGGCTGGCCGTTGGGCGTGGCGCCCGCGATGGCGTCGATGACGCCCTCGACTTTCAGGTGCGTGGCCGTCCCGAAGTCCTTCTCGATGGCGGCGCTGTGGACCTCGACCGTCACCCGGCCGCCGGCCTCGCGGTAGTCCTGGTATTTGTAGCGCACCGATTCCTCGGCGCGGACGGCGCGCGGGGCGAGCCCCGCCAGCAGGGCGGAGAGCGCGGCGGCGCGGACAGACGGGGAGCAGGCGAAAGTCATCAGGCGCAAAGCAAGAAAAGTCGGGACAAGGGACTGGCCAGTTGCGACGGCGCAACGGACCAAAGGTAACAAATCATTCATGCCGGGACGCCCAGACGCGACCAGCAATCACCGAGGGAGTTCCACCGCGGTGACACGGAGGGACAGGGCGAGCTTGCTGTCGTTGCCACGGCTGGCGACCAACCCAAAACGCTCGATGCCCACGTAGGGTGCGCGCTTCTGGAGGTTGAGGTAAAATTGCTGGAGGGTGACGAAATCCGAACCCGTCACCTGATACTCGACGCTGTGCACCGTGAACTGGCCGCTCGGCTCCGACGTGGCCGCGCTGGAGCCGGTGCCCGTGCGAATATTGGCGTCGTGCGCCGCCTGATTGATCGCGTCGAGCAACCGGGCGCGGTCGAGGGTCTTGGCCGGGTCGAGCTGCGCCGCCGCGGCCTGCACGGATTTTTGAATCACGTCGCGGCGCTCGAGCCACAATCTTTGCTCGGCAAGGTCGGTGCCGGCCCTCCGCTGATCGCGCCAGAACGCACCGGCACGACCGCCAAACGCGGAGAGCCACCACAGGAGGCCGATCAACAGGAACGCGAGCAGGAGCAGTTTTTCCCGCAGGCGCCGGGTGAGAAAATAGACTCTCAAGGCGGCGATCATTGGGCGATGGAGTCGGCGGGTTTCAACTGGTCGGGCTTGAACACGACAATGAGCCGGAAGGTGCCGCCGTCATTGCGCGTGCGCTCGTCGCGGGTCTCGACACTCTGGATCATGGGGAGTCGGCGCAGCGTGGCGACGTAGGTGCTGAGCTGGCCCATGTTGGTCGTGCGCGCGTCGATGATGATGGTGTAGATACCCGCCTTGGGATCGGTGGTCGCCGTGTCGAACTGGATTTCGGCGGGCTTGCGATCATCTCGCGTGAGCTCCGCGATCATCTCGAAGGGCAGGAGACGCTTGGTCGCGAGCTCATCGATGCGGTTCGCGAGCTGCTGCGACTTCATGATTTCGCCGACGGTCGCGGACTGCGCGGCGACGCGGGCCTGCCGCGGCTGGTGCCAGAGCTTGCGCCCGGCGATGAGGCCCAGCTCGCCGAGGCCGAGGAGCAGCAGGGCCGCGGCGGCGCCGAGCGCGGCGCGCCAGAGCAGGACGTCGCGCTGGCGCGAGCGGCGGAGTGCAGCGAGGGCGGCCTTGTCGCGCACGTCGAGCGGCGCAGCGGCCGGGGCCGCAAGGCGCGAGACAAAGTCGCCCGCGCGAAACTCAACCGCACCCTCCTCGCCCGCAGACTCGGCCGCGAGCGGCGCCGCAATCTCGATCACGCGGCCGGCGCCGGCAAGCGAGCCGGCAAACTCACGCACCAAACGCACGCGCTCCTCGTCGGGGAGCGCGGCGTCGAGCGGCCGCGAGGTGACACGCGACGGCACCGGTGACTTTTCCCACTGCACGGCGGTCACGCCATCGGGTGCAGTGAGCAGCACGGTTGAGCCCGGGGCGACGGCGCCGCCGAGCACGGCGGCAAAAGCCGGCAGCACCAGCTCGGCGTCGGCCCACGACGCGGTTTGCTCAGTCGTGAAGCGACGGCGATAGGCGGCGAACACGAGCGCGCTTTCCGCGCCCGGCAGCCAGAACGTGCCGTGGTAAAGCTGCGCGAGTGGAAACGGCGCGAGGCCCTCGAGCGCGAGTTCCGCCTGCGCGGTCGCCTCGGCCGCCGTGGCGCCCGCCGCGATGGGCACGGAGCGGGCGAAGAACAGCGCATCCGGCAGGAGCACCACCTTGGGGGGTGGCGGTCTGGCACGGAGGAAGCTCAGCGGCGAGGCGCACATGGTCGGTTGGAAAAATCAAGGGCTCACCGGCGGCGGTGGCGGAGGAGGGATTTCATCATTTTCGCGAATTTCCAAGAGCGTAAACGGATACCGCAGGCTCGTGGCGGCCGCGTTCTTCGCCGCGGGATTGGCGGCAGCGCGGGCTTGCTCCTGCGCGGTGGCCTTGGCGGCGGCGGTGGTGGTCACGGGCTTGGTGGCGGTCTGCTGCACCGTGGTAGCGCCGCCGGGTGGCGCAATCACCGCGGAAAGGCGGAATTCCGTGCGGCCGTCGCGCACCGTGACATTCACGCGCAACGCGCTAATCGTGGCCGCGAAGCTGTTGGCATCGCCACCCGGGCCGGCGACGCGCGCCACGTCGGCCGGGTTGCGGAAAGTCTGCGGCCCCTGCCCCGCGTAGGTGCCGGTGCCATTGAAATACTCCTCGATCCGCTGCCGCTGCTGCGGATCGAAGCGGCCCAACGCGGCGAGCGTGTCGGGCCGCGCGCCGTTGATGCTCGGCTGCGGGAAGTCGAGCAACGACACGGCCGCCGCAAAGCGTTTCCACAGATCCGTCGGCCGGCCTTCCTCGTCGTAGAACAGCTCGCGCACCCGATCGATGGCGGCGAGCTCGGCAAACGAACGGATGGGACGGCCGGGCGCCTCGTAGGGCAGCGTGGCGTTGTCGTAGCTCGGGCGGAGCGCGGAGGTGTAGACGTGCCCGTGCTTCATCCAACCGGCGAGTGCATCCGCGACGGCCTCGGCGTCGGCCTGGGCGAGGCCCCAGTGGATGAAGAGGTTTGTCAGCACGGCGTGGTTGGCGCGCGGCAGCGACAGCTTGCCGCTCTCGTCCTCGAAGGAGACGTCGACCACGCGGCCGTCGGCCGGCGTGTAGCCGGCGAAAGCAAGCGGGTCGCCCCAGCCATCCGCGGTGCTCCGCAGCCCGCCGCCGGCCTCGCGGAACTCGTGCAGCACCGCGAGCGTGACCTCGAGCGCCGAGTAGGCCTCGAGCCGCAGCCGGCGCGCGACCGCCTCGCGCTGATCGACGAGCAGATCAACGCTGGCCTTTTCCATGAACGCGAGGAGCGCGGCCGTGGCGAACAGCAGCGTGACCATCACGATGACGAGCACCGAGCCACGACGAAGTCGTTCTTGCGCGCGCATGGCTCAGAACACCGGCAGCCCCTCGCCCGGCACGGGCAGCGTGACGACGCTTTCGCGGGCCAGCTTGCCGTAGGCGAACTTCACACGCAGGCGCTGGGGTGTGAGCGGCTGACCCTGCGAGTCGTTTTTCAACGTCGTCTCCGTGGTCCAACGACGCGCATCGGCGTCGTAGTAGTCGTAAGTGAGCCCGGTGACAAACGGCGTGACGAGCGTCTCGCGCGGCGCGTCGGTGTCGAAATTCTTCTCGAGCCGCGAGTGCCACAGCAGGACGAGGCCCTCGCCCGGCCGCGCCTGCAGAGAGCACACCACCTCCGGGAGCGCACGCTCGGGCCACGAAAAAAACCTCCCGCCGCCGGGCAGCTCGAAGGTGATCAGTTTTTCCGTGAGGCCGGCCTGCGGGCGGATTTCCCGCGGCGCGATCGGCGCGGCGTTGGCGCGCGCGGCCGGCGGCAGGGCCGCGGCCCGCAGCTCGTGCTCAAGCCAGCGCGACACCGCACGCACGTGCCGTTCAAAGAGCCGGACATCCGTGCCCCGGCCCCAGAGCTCGCCCATCGAGAAGACAAACGTGTTCATCGCCACGAGCAGCAGGCCGACGAGCGTGAGCGCGAGCAGGACCTCGAGGAGGGTGAAGGCGCGCAGGGGGCGCGCCGACTGGCGGGGATGGGGCGCGCTCATTGCGGTTTCTTGAGCTGCGCCTGCAGCTCGGCAATGCGGCGTTTCACGTCTTCCTTGAGCTTGCCTTGCTCACCGGCGTCGGCCGACCACGTGGGTCGGAGAAGCGTGAAGCGCTGCGTCACCTTGTCGGGCTCGGGGCGCGACGGCTCCGAAACCTCGCAGGTGAAAGCAACGTCGTGCACGTCCGGCAGCAGCCCGGCCGTGATCTCGACGCTCCAGCGCGCGCGCCGGCCGCCGGCCGTCTCGAACTCGCCGCCCTGCTCAAGTTTCTTCCGATCCGGCTCGCGCAGGACCTGCTGGCGCGCAAACGCGATGTCCTCGTCGACCGTCATCCCGCGCGCGACGGCATCGTAGCCAATGAGGACGTTGACGTAGGAAGCGCCCAGCACGACCACCGCGAGCGCGACAATCACCAGCGCAACGAGGACCTCGAGCAGCGAGAACGCGCGGCGAGACTCAAAAGGCCGGCATCGCATTGGGATCGGGCGGGGTGAGGACAGGCGCGCAAGTCCACGGGTCGACCGCTAGGATGCTCGCGCCAGCGGGGCGAACAAACTGCGCCCGGAAGGGTGAGCACGTGCCGTCCGCGAAGAATGTAGCGTGCGCGATGGTGCGGGCCTCGATCAGCACTCCGCCCACGAGGATGGTGTTGCCGCCGCCGCGCGCCGCTGCACCAAGAAAATCCACGGTGAGATCACGCGCGAAAGCAGGCGGAAGCGGAAAGGCCTTGAGCGGCGTCTCGCTGCGCGTGAAGCCATCGGCCGCCAGGCCGGCTGAGGCGGCGCCATCGAGGAGCACGAATTGCGCTTTCTCCTTGTCCCACTTGAGGCGGATTTCGCCGGCGGATTTGAGCGCCGTCTTGCGGGCCTCCTGCACGGCACGCCAGAAGATGTCGTTGGGCGCGGCCGATGCTTGGCCGACGAGCGGCGCCGCGCCGGTGATGAGCGCGGTCGCGAGCAAACCGACGAGCGCAACGGTGAGAAGCACCTCGAGCAGCGTAAAGCCGCGGGGCACGCCGCGCGAAACGGGGGTGAAGGGCGGGCGCATGATCTCGGCGCCGCTGGGCGCGATCACTTCGCCGCGGGGGCGGATTCCCAGTTGCCGATGTCGTCGGCGGTGCCGCTCTGCTTGTCGGGGCCCTTGGACCAGAGGTCGTAGCCGCCCTTGTTGTGCGCACCCGGATAAGCGTATTGATAGGGCTCGCCCCAAGGATCGGCAGCGAGCTTGCTCGCCTCGACGTATGGGCCGAACCATTTTTCACCCTTGTTCGCGGGACGCGTGATAAGCGCTTGAAGCCCTTCAGCCGTGGAAGGAAAATCGCCCATCGCAATTCGATACGCGGTGAGTGGCGTTTTCATGCTCTCGCTGACGAAGAGCTTGGCCGTGCTGCCCTGAGCACCACCAAAGATACCACCCAAGTTTGCGACCCCAAGCCCGACGAGCAGACCGATGATGGCGAGCACGACGAGGATTTCGAGGAGCGAGAAACCGCGCACGCGCATAGCGCGGCGAGAATTATTCCGTTGAGGGCTCATGCTGGAAAAGTGGGCGGCGCGCGGACGGATGTCGAGACGCCCGGGGGCGGCGAAGGTTCCCGTCAGGGTTCCGGCGGGGTGGGCGGCGGCGGCCACACGGCATCATCGTTGGTCTTGAACTTCCGGTCGGGGCCCGCGCTCCGGATTTCCATCTGCGAACCGCTGACTTGGTGGAATCGGAAGGGAGTGCCCCAGCGATCGACGAGCTCGCCGCGGGCGTTGATGGCGCGGTGGCCGCGGCGAATGAAGGCGAAGCGGTGAGAGTTGTCACCGGTGAGCGCGGCCGTGATCTCGGCGTTTTCGCCGACAGGGTTGCCGGCCCGCAGGAAATTGGTCTGCCAGGTCTCGAAAACCTCATTCAGGATGCGCAGGTCAGCGCGAATATTGCCCCCCGGGGCGTTAAGCTCGTCGGCAAGACGGCTCTCGCCGTCGACCGGCGCGTCCATCCGTCCGGGGATCGGCGCGGCTTGCGAAGCGGCGGGGGCGGGGCCAGCGACAGGTGCAACAACGGCGGGCGGAACCGGCCGCGAGCGCGGCCAGAAAACCCAAAGGGCGATCGCGGCGGCGATCGCGAGCAGAACGAGGACGAGATTCCTCCGCTCGGTCATGCCGGCGCCATGAAGCCGAGGTCCGGCTTGGCGAAGCGGCCGATATTAGGGAAGATCTGCGGAATGTTCGTCGCACTAACGCCGAACCACTTCGCGAGCGTGGCGGAGTATTCGTCGACGCTCGTGGTCGGGATCCAACGACCGCGGCCAGTATCGCTCGGGCCATCGCGCGTGAAGTC
>JAEUHB010000350.1 GCA_016794665.1 Opitutaceae bacterium | reverse complement strand
CCGGTGCACGCGTGGCGCACGGCGCACAGTGCATCAGCACCGCCGCATGAACTCCCCGATGAAACGGTCGACATTCTTCCCCGAAACCTGGCACTCGATGTCGCGACGCAGGCCGTGCGGCCGCTGATTCAATTGCAGCGTCACTTCCCACTGCTCCGCGAGCCGCCTGATCGCACGCGCCCGCCGCCGCTGCCAGCGCCAGCAGGTCAGCCCAACGGAGATCGGGCGGCGCGGCGCTGGGGTGAGGTTGGCGGTCATTCCACTCATGGAATTGGCAACGCCCGTCGTTGCGAAAAGTGTGCCAACGACCGCCGGATTTTCAGCGAAGAACCGAACTATTCCCTTGGTTGGCTCCGATGAAATCACCTCAAGGCACCTCGTAGACTTCCACCAGCGCCTCGCCAGTCGCGCCACCGGCGCCCGCCACCTGCACGGTGTAGCTGCGCCCCGCCGCCAGCGTGAGCACCACCGCCGCGTCGCGGCTGCCGGGCGCGAGGGCAAACGCCCCTGCCTGCGCAAACACCGGCGCGAGGCTCGCCTCCCAATTGTCGTTCTCCGCGATGCGCGCCGCGCCGTCGCGGACCTCCAGGCGCGGGTCGGCCAGCACGCCCGTCACGCCGAAGGTCGCGAGCGACGGCCCGACCGCGCGGATGAGCACGCGCTGCGTGCCCGTGCCCGCGATCACGAATCCCGCGATGAGCGCATCGGCGCCGGTGCCGACCCGATTGCGGGCGGAGAGATTGAGGAGCCGCACCCCGCTGCCGGTGCCGGCATCGTAGCCCTCGACGAGCACCACGCCGCCCGCGGAGCCGGTCACGACCGCCGTGCCCGCGCCCGCGATCGATTGCAGCACGGCGGCGTCGCGGCTCGCCGCGGGAAACGAAAACGCGCCCAGGCTCGAGAAGGCCGGCGCCAGCCCCGCCGGCCAGTCGTTGTTTTGGGCGAGGCGCGCTGCACCGTTGAACAATTCAATCCGCGGATCCGCCATCGCGGTCGTGAGGCCAAACGCCGCCAGCGCCGGGCCCGCCGCGCGCACGAGCAGCTGCTTGCCGGGCGGGCGCACCACGAAACCGACAATCACGTTGCGGCCCGCCTCAAGCGAAGTGCGCAACGACAGGTTGGTGAGCCACGCCGCCGGCCCGTCCCCGCCGACGCCCGGCGTGAGGTCGCGCGTCGGCGCGCCCAAGGTGACTTCGTTGGACGACTGCCCCGACACCCCGGCGGCGTTGAAGGCCTGCACGCGATAGCCGTGAGCTTCGGCGCCCGTGACCGTCGAGTCGCGATAAGTCGTGGTGCCGGCCGCCAGCGTTGCGATCGTGGTCCAGGCTTCCGCCGCCGGCTCGCGGCGTTGCACCCGGTAGCCGGTTTCATTGGTCGCGTGATCCGTCCACGTGAGCGTGACGCCCCCCACCGCGTTGGTCGCGGCGAGCCCGCTCGGCGGCGCGGGCACGGGGCCCTCGACGAACTCGCGGATACCATCGGCGATCGCGGTGGAGACGAGGCGCTTGAACCGCTCGTCACGCAGCGCGACGTTGTCCGGAGTCGGCTGATCCATGAACGCAATCTCGATGATCACGGCGGGACGGGTCGCGAGGCGGTTCTCGCCGTAGCTGCCGTTGAAACCCTTCACGAGCCGGTCCCGCCAGTTGGGATCGTAGTCGCGGCGGATGGCGCCGATCACGCGGGCGTGGAGCAGATCAGCGAGCCGGCGGCTCTCGGCGGCGGCGACGTGGTTGGTGTCGTAGAGCGTCTCGGTGCCCGTGCCGCCCCCGCCGTTGTTGTGGATGCTCACGAGGAGCTCGGCGCCGAGGGCGTTGGCGAAGAGCGGCCGGCAGCGGATGTCCTGATCAAGGTGCGTGAAGCCGGGCTCGTTCCACACGGACTCCGCGGCGCCGAGCGCCTTCGCATGATAGCGCGCGGCCTCCTGCCAGCGCGGAAAGCCGGACTCGCCGTCGCCGGCCTCGCGGTCGAGTTGGCGCAGCGGCCGAACGTCGGCGCCCCACCCCGCGAGCTGGGCCGCGATAAGCGTCACGAAATCGTGGTTCACGGCGTCCTCGACGATGCCCGAGAAAAAGCTCCGTTGGAGCACGTAGCGACCCGCGGCGTTGAGGTAGTAGCCGTGCCCCGGGCTGAGTGCGATGCGCCGGCCGTTGAGCGCCGCCCGCGCCGGCGCGGGGCCACGCGGCGCCGCGGGAGCCGCCGCGGCGCGCGCGGGCCCGCCGTGCAATTCCCCGATCAGCACCGGCAGCGGCGTGCCCGCGATGCGAAATTCAAACTCAATGGCCGATAACCGCTCGCGCAGCGCTTCGCCCGCGGCGAATTGCACGTGCTTCGTCAGCAAGGCGAACATCGCCGAGCCCGGAATCAGCGCGCGCGCCTCGCCGCCGAGGTCCACGATCAGCCGCTCGCCATCGAGCGCGACGGTGCGCAGGCCGACGCCCGGCGCGTGCTCGGCCAGCGCGGCCGCGATCGCGGCGTGCGCCAGGGGATCAGGCGCAGGCGCCGCCGCCAGGCGCGCGAGCGCAAGGGCGGCGAAAACAACGGCGATCCGGGGCGTGACCATCAGGCTGACGTTCGATCGTCACCCGCGCGCTTGGCAAGGGCGCGGTTGACCTTCGCCGCCGTTGCGCCGTCACTCCGGCCGGTCTCCCACGCATCATGAGCACTTGGTCCCGCTTCAAAGCCCACCTCTTCCACGACGCCGCGCTCGGCGTCTCCCTCGACCTCTCGCGGCTGCCGATCCCGGACGGCTGGCTCGCTGCGATGGAGCCGCGCATGCAGGACGCGTTCGCCGCGATGAAGCACCTCGAGGGCGGCGCCATCGCCAACCCCGACGAGAATCGCATGGTCGGCCACTACTGGCTGCGCAAACCCGAGCTCGCGCCGTCGCTCGACCTCTCCAACGAGATCGTGACCACGCTCGCCGCGATCAAGGAGTTCACCGCCAAAATCCACGCCGGCACGATTGCGGGGCCGAAGGGGAAGTTCAAAAACCTCCTCGTGATCGGCATCGGCGGGTCCGCGCTCGGGCCGCAGCTCGTCGCCCACGCCCTCGGCCAGCCGCGCAAGGACAAGCTGGCCGTCCACTTTTTCGACAACACCGATCCCGACGGCATCGACTACGTGCTCAACGCGCTGCGCGGGCAGCTCGCGAAGACGCTCGCCGTCGTCATCTCGAAGTCCGGCGGCACCGCCGAGACGCGCAACGGCATGCTCGAGGCCATCGCCGCGTTCAAGGCCGCGGGCTTGGATCACGCGAGGCACTTTGTCGCCGTCACCGGCGTCGACTCGAAACTCGATCAGGTCGCCAAGGCCGAGGGCTGGATCGCGCGCTTCCCGATGTGGGACTGGGTCGGCGGCCGCACGAGCGAACTCGGCGCCGTGGGCCTGCTGCCCGCCGCGCTGCAGGGCATCGACGTCCAGGCGATGCTCGATGGCGCCGCCGCGATGGACGAGGTCACCCGTCAGCCCGTCACGGCGCGGAACCCCGCCGCGCTCATGGCGCTCGCGTGGCACTTCGCGACCGACGGCCGCGGCGCCAAGGACATGGTCGTGCTGCCCTACAAGGATCGCCTGCTGCTGTTCTCGCGCTACCTCCAGCAGCTCGTGATGGAGTCGATCGGCAAGGAGTTTGATCTCGACGGCAAGGTCGTGAACCAAGGCATCGCCGTCTACGGCAACAAAGGCTCAACCGACCAGCACGCCTACGTGCAGCAGCTGCGCGAGGGCGTGAACAATTTCTTCGTGACCTTCATCGAGGTGCTCAAGGACCGCGACGCCAAGGCCTCGCTCGAGGTCGAGCCCGGCATCACCGCCGGCGATTACCTGCAAGGCTTCCTCCTCGGCACCCGCGACGCGCTCACCGAAAAGGACCGCCACTCGATCACGCTCACGCTCCCCGACGTCTCGCCGCGCACGCTCGGCATGTTGATCGCGCTCTACGAGCGTGTGACCGGGCTCTACGCCTCGCTCGTGGGCATCAACGCCTACCACCAGCCCGGCGTCGAGGCCGGCAAGAAGGCCGCCGGCGGCGTGATCGCGTTGAAACTGAAGCTCGTTGCCGCGCTCAAGGCCGCGCCCGGCAAATCGTTCACCGCGGAGCAGCTGGCGGAAAATGCCGGCGCGCCCGACAAGGCCGAGCTAGCCTTCAAGATTCTGGAGCACCTCGCCGCCAACAAGGGCAGCGGGGTGAAGAAGCGCGCGAAGGCCGACGTCACCGCCTCGACCTATCGCGCAACCTGAATCTCAGTCCCGGCTCTCACGATGCGGGCTACTCGATCCGGGTAGCCCGCATCGTGAGAAGCGGGACCGCGTGAGTCCAAATCGAGGGCCATCAGGAAACCCCCGCCCTACTTGCCCCATGCACCGTCTCCCGCTCGTCCTTTGCGTCCTCGCCCTCCTCGGCTCAGGCGTGTCGGCGGTGCTGTTTTTCCGCATCGGCAATTCGAAGCAGATTCTCGAGCAGCGCCTCGCCGATTCCACCGCCCGCGCCGGCAAGCTCGACGCCGATCTCGCCGCGGCCAACGAACGCGCGGGCTCTCTCACCGCCCGCACCGCGCAGCTCGACGCGGAGCTGGCCGCAGCGCGCGGGCGCCTCGACACGGCCCGCACGGAGCTCGCCGCCGCCGAAACCCGCAGCGCTCAGCTCGGTCGCGACCTCGGCCAGACGCGCGCCGTGCTCGCGTTCTACGAGTCCACCGCCGCAGCCCTGTCCGGAGAGGTGGCGGCACTCCAAAAGGACCTCGCGGAAAGCCGGGCGTCAAACGCCTCGCCCGAGGCCGTCGCCGCCTACAAGGGCGCAATCGCCGAGCTCGAGCGCCAGCTCGCCACCGCGCGGAACGGCGCCGCGGCGCCCGCCACCGCCGGCGCCTCCACCGCCGTCTTCGCCAGCCGCGCCGGCCGGGCCACCGTGCTCACGGTCGGGCCGGAGGGCGCGTTCGTGGTGCTCAACTTCGGCGCCGCCCGCGGCGCGCAACTCGGCCACCGGCTGACCATCAGCCAGGGCCCCAACGTCGTGGCGACGGTGCAGATCAGCGACCTCCGGGAAAACTTTTCGGTCGCGCAGGTCCTGCCGGAGACTTTGCGCGGAGTCTTGCAGAAAGGCGATTCCGCCCTATTGATTCGCACACCATGAACTCGCTCCACCGCCCCCTCCTCGCGATCCTGCTTTTTTCGATCGGCGCCATCCTCGCCGGATGCAGCACCAACTCGCCCAAGCAGACCTCGATTCCGTGGAGCCGCCCGCAGGCATGGGAAGGCCAGATCCCCGGCATGGGCCAGCCCACGGGCCGCTGAGCTGAGTTGCGGATCGCGGAGTTCGGTTGGCGGATGGCGCCGCACCGAAGCCGCCAGACTTTCCACTCGAAATCCGGCTACCACGCCGGATTTTTTCTTTGGCCGGTGCTCAACCCTTAATCTCCGCCATCCGAAATCCGCCATCGCAATTTGGAAAACGCCTCCCTCACGCCGCTCCCCGGCCATCTCTACGTCGTCGCCACCCCCATCGGCAACCTGGCCGACCTCACCGACCGCGCGCGCGCCATCCTCGGCGGCGTTGATCTGGTGGCGTGCGAGGACACGCGCACGACCGGCGGCCTGCTCACGCGGCTCGGCCTGCGCAAGGACCTCACCGCCTATCACGAGCACAACGAAACCGAGGCCGCGGAAAAACTCGCCGACCTCGTGGCCGCGGGAAAATCCGTCGCCGTGGTGAGCGACGCCGGCACGCCCGCACTCAGCGATCCCGGTTTCCGCGTCGTGCGTGCGTGCCGCCGCCGCGGGCTGCCCGTCGTGCCCGTGCCGGGCGCGAGCGCGCTCACCGCCGTGCTCAGCGCGAGCGGGCTGCCGAGCAACGGCTTCCTTTACGTGGGCTTTCTTCCGCCGAAGAGTGCCGCGCGCATCGCGTTTTTCGAAAAACACCGCGACTTCGGCTACACGATCGCGCTCTTCGAGAGCTGCCACCGCATCGACAAGGCCGTCGACGAAATCGTCACCACCCTCGGCCCCGCGCGCGTGATCTGCGTGGCCAAGGAAGTCACGAAGCTGCACGAGACCTTCTGGGTCGGCCCCGCCGCCGCGGTCCAGGCCGCGCTCGCCAAGGCCAGCCTCAAGGGCGAGTTCGTCCTGCTGATCGCTCCGCAGGATTTCACGCTCTGAAACGATCCTGTTTACAGGAGGCAACCGAGAGAACAGAGATGGGACCTCCCGTGCTCCGTTCCCTCCGTTACTTCCTGTAAAATGTCCGGCCCCGTCGCCGTCATCGATATCGGCAGCAACTCGATCAAGGTGCTCGTCGCCCTGCGCGGCACCGATGGCGGGGTCTTCCCGCTGCACACGCGCTCGCTCGACGCCCGCATCAGCGCGGGCCTCAGCCGGGCCGAGCCGCGCCTGAGCGACGAAGGCATGGCGCGCGGCCTCGAGGCGATCCGCTCGCTCCTGGCCGACGCCGACCGTTTCTCGGCCGAAAAGATCATCCTCGTCGCCACCAGCGCGGTGCGCGACGCCCGCAACGGCGCCGATTTCCGCGCGCGCGTCCAGACCGCCACCGGCCACGCGATCCGCATCCTGACGGGCGACGAGGAGGCCAACCTCATCGGCCGCGGGCTCACGACCGACCCCGCGCTGCGCGACCTGCGTGACTTCCACGTCTTCGATCTCGGCGGCGGCAGCCTCGAGTGCCTGGTGTTTCGCGAACGAAGCATCACCCAGGCTGTCAGCTTGCCGCTGGGCTGCGTGCGACTCACTGAGAAATTCGTGGCCGATCCCGCGCAGCCTCTCCTGTCCGCCGCCCGCGACGGCATCGCCGCGCACACGCGCGCGGAGTTTGCGCGCGTCGGCTTTAGTTTTGTTCCGCAGGCGGAAGCCATCGGCACCGGCGGCACCGTCGCCACCGCCCGCGCCATCCTCGGCGCCCGGGTCGGCCACCCTCTCGACCAAGTCGACCCCGTGATCTCGGTCCTGCAAATGCGCGAGCTGCTCGACTGGCTCGGCGCGCTGTCCCTCGCCGAACGCCAGCGCATCCCCGGCCTGCCCGCCGCGCGCGCCGATGTTTTTCTGGCGGCGCTCGTCACCCTGCTTGCGGTGGCCGACCTCGGCGGCTTCGCGCATTTCCGCAATTCCCTCCGCAACCTCCGCTACG
>JAEUHB010000315.1 GCA_016794665.1 Opitutaceae bacterium | reverse complement strand
CGGTGCTCGACCGCGCCGATGAACCCGTAATTGGCGGACACGGAGTCGGAATAGTCGTTGAAGACATCGACGAGGGCGTTGCGGACCGTGGCGTCGGTGGTCGTGGACGCGGCGTCGATCGTGCCGGGGCGGACGCGGAACGTGTGGCTGCGGTTCTGGCTGAGGTAGTGGTTCCCGGAGGCCTTGAACTTGAGCACAGTGTGCGCCCCGAGCTTGTAGTCGCCGCCGAGGCTGAGGGAGCGGCGGTTTTTCACCTGCGGGCCGTCGACGAGGGTGAAGGTGTTGACGTTGAAGCGGGAGTTTTCCGTGACGGGGTTGGCGACGGTGCCGGCGACAAACGGCGAGTAGGTCATCGCGTAGTTTTGCGACGGGTTGATCGAGTTGCTCTCGAAGTAGGAGAACGTGAGGCCGAGGGTGTTGTTGAGGAACGCCTCCGAGTAGTTCACGCTGCCGCCGGGCTTGAAGCGGTGCGTGGCGCGGGAGCCGGGGCCGTCGATCTTCCAGCGCATCATCTCGCTGTTGGCGGACATGGTGAGGGTGGTGGAGAAGCGGCGGCCCTTTTGCTGAAACGCATTGCGCGTGACGGCGTTGATCACGCCGCCGGTCGAGGGCGCCATCCACGGCGGCGGGGCCTTGAAGACCTCGATGGTGTCGATGTTGGCGATGCTGGCCTGGGAAAACTCGAAGGCGCGCGACGAGGCGTCGGTGCTGCCCGTGCTCGAGCGCGGCGGCGTGCCGGCCGCGGCGGGCACCTGTCCGTCGAAGGTGAACAGCGTGGACTCGGGGTCCTGGCCGCGCATCGAGACGGTGGAGGCGTCGGCGTTGGTGAAGTTGACCTGGATGCCGGGCACGTAGCGGAGGAATTCGCCGATGTTGCCCTCGTTGACGTTGCCGAGCGTGTCGGCCGAGATCGCCTGCACGAAAAAGTCGGATTTCTTCTGCTGGTTGACGGCGGCGGCATTGCCCTCGACCTCCGCGGCGACGGTGAACGCGGCAAGCTTGTAGATGCCGGCGGTGAGGTTGAACTCGGCGCGGACGGTCTGGCCCGCCGAGACGGCGACGGTGCGCTTCTCGGTGTCGAGGCCGGCGTAGCTCACCTCGATCTCGTAGCTCCCCGGCGCGAGATCGCGCAGGGCAAACGAGCCGTCGCGATCCGTGAGCGCGCTGCGCGCGGTGCCGGCGAGGCGAACCTCGGCGGACGCGAGGAACTGGCGCGTGGAACCGTTGGCCACGGTGCCGCTGATCGTGCCGGTGGACGCGGCGAACGAGGCTGCGGGGACGGCGAGCGCGAGCAAGGCGGCGACGGCGAACGCGAGCAGGCGGGGTGGGGTGGCGAGGTGCATGGGTATCACGTCGCATCAGGGCCGCGGGCGTTGCGCGGCGCGAGTGTGGCTGCGGGCTGACAGTCCAAGACGAAGGCGCGCGCGGGCGTTGCAGACGCGCGCCGTCAACCCGCGGGATGACAGGTCGTCCGGCCGAGCCGGGGTGAGGGCACCCCGCCGACACCTCACATGCTGAACGTCGCGGTGAGGATGAACAGCTGCGGGTCGATGATGCGGAAGCTGTGCGGCTGGCCGTTGGGCAGGGCGCCGACGGGCTGGATGCGGCCGTTCTCGCCGGCATTGCGGATATTGAGCTGCACGCTCAGGCCCACGCGGTCGCGGAAGACGCGGGTGTTGTAGCTGGCGCCCAGGTCGACGTAGAGGTGGCTTTTGTCGAAGATGATGCGGTTGGGATCGTAGGCGTTGGGATCGTTCTGCTGGGTGTAGTAGCCGATGCCGCCCTTGTCCTCCCAGCGCGCGGCGGCGCTGACGGCGACGCGTTTGAGCCACTTGCTCTCGAGGCCGAGACCGGCGAGGCGGTAGTTTGTCAGCGCGTTGAAGCGCCACTCGCGCTGCTGCGGCCGGCGCTTGCCCTCCGTGGCGCGGAGGAGCTTGTAGGGCGCGAGCACAACCCCATCGAGGAAGTCGCTGGGCGTGCCCGCAGAGCCGTAGCGCGTGGTGAACCAAGGCGTGTTGGTGCGCGGGTCGATGATCCGCCGCCAGATGGGGAGGCGGCCGTCGATGTAGTCCTGGATGCCGGGCGTGACGTTGGCCTCGACGACGGATTGCTGCGTGATGGTGGCCTTGGCGGTCCAGAAGCTCGTCGGGTTCCACGTGACCTCGATCTCCTTGCCCTTGGAAACGACATCGGAGGTCTCGGCGATGGGAAACGCGTTCATCTGCGCGAGTCGGTCCACGGGGACCTCCATGACCTTGGCGACCTCGGCGTTGAGCTGGTCCTGCGTGAACGTCGGGTTGGCGGAGCCGATCCACGCGGCGGCCTGGCGCTGGAGGTTGAACTGGTCGTTGTTGCCGCCGAACGCGAAGTCGATGCGGCCGGCGCGCGTGGCGATGACGCCGGCGTCGCCCGTGCGCGAGTTGACCTGCTTGGTCTCGTAGACGTTGACCTTGACGTAGAGCTTGCCGGCGAGGCCGAAGGAGACGCCGTAGTCCTTGGTCTCGGAGGTGGGGTTGGGCAGCTGCTTCAGGTTCAGGTTTTGCGCGATGGTCTGGGGCACGAAGCTGTTGGCGGTGTTGTAGTGGAAGTTGAGCGAGCGGACGAAATCAGCGGCGAACCGCTGCACGCCGGAGCCCTCGCGCGCGTGGCGGTCGAGCCAGCCCCAGCCGCGGAACGGGCGCGCGACGGCGCCGGTGGTCTTGGTCTTGCCCTCGCGCTGGAACCAGTTGGTGGGCCACACGTCGTCGGCGTTGTAGTTGGGCGTGATGCCGTCGGGCAGCAGCGTGGTCTGCGCGGCGTTGCGATTGAAGTTGGAGTCCTTGCGCCGGCCAAAGGTCGTCACGAGCCGATCGCCGAGGAGGTGGTTCTGCATCACGCCGCCGCCGGTCTTGATGACGTTGGCCGAGACGCGGTTGCCGGGCACGAACGCCTCGCCGATCGTGGTGGGCTCGTCGACCCAGCGGCCGAGCTGGGCGTTGAACCAGGTGAAATTGCGGACGCCGTTGAGCTTGTCCCAGGCGGGCGAGCCGAAGTCGATGTTGTCGCCCTTGTTGTCGCCGAGGTAGTAGCGGTAGTTGGCGCGCGCGATGGTGGCGCCGTTGGCGCGGGCGGAGCCGGCGGGGAGCCACGCGTGATTCGATACAATGACGTCGCGGAACGGGTAGCTCATGTTCAACGCGCGCTTGTATTCGTGATAGCCGCTGAAGGCGTGATCGCCGATCCAGCGCAGGCGGCTTTGCTCGCGCGAGAAGTCGAGCTTGTAGACGACCTGGCTCTTGTATTCGTCACGCACCGGGCTGCCGCGCGAGCTGCTCGGCTCGAGCGCGTCGACGTAGGGGCGGAGGAAATAGGGATTGGGCCGGCCATCGGGCAGGACCTGTGTCACGTCCATGTAGACGAGCATCGGCGACTCTCCGCTGGTGCCGATGAACGAGCGCGACTGCCGGCGTGACTCCTCGCGGCGGAAGCCGAGCTGCATCGCGAGCACGTGGCGCGGGGTGTTGATGAAGAAGTGCTCGAGCTGCGCCTGGTAGCTCTTGGTCTTGTCGTGGCTCCAGTTGGCGGCGGAGATGTTGACCTCGGACCAGTCGTAGAGGGAGCGGTCGGTGATGCTCACCGTGGTGGGCGCGAGCGGGCCGACGCGCGGCGGCGGGGCGGTCTCGATGAAGCGCTGGTGGCCGTTGGCCGGGTGAAAGTCGGGCGACGGGAGGCCGTTGGCGCTGATGCCGCTGATGTAGCCGGTGGTCCAATAGTCGACCGCGCCGCGATCGACGAAGATGATCGCGCGTGCGAGCTCGGTGCCGGCGGAGGCCACGCCGTTGCCGAAGAGCGCGTTTTCCGTCGCGACGGTCGTCGAGTAGGGCACGACTGTGCGCACGCCTTGGCGCGTGAGCGTCCACGTCGAGGCGTCCCACGTGGGCCGGCCATTCTGCTGCCAGTAGCTGATGCCGTCGCGCGGGAGGATCGCGTTGGGACGGCGCGCGTAATTGTCGTAGTGCTCGACGGCGGCGCGCAGCGTCGTGCTGCGAAACGGCTTGTAGGTGACCATGCCCGCGTAGCGGTTGGTGCGGCTGAACGACGGCTGCCGCACATACTCGTCGGCCTGGTGGATCACCATGCCGCGCACCGCGAGCTTGTTCTTCAGCAGCGGGCGGTTGAGGTCGAGGACCGTGCGGAAGCCGCCGAGGCTGTCGGTGCGCAGCTCGAGCCGCGACATCTGCCGCTGGAGGTTGGCGGCGGAGGGGATGGCGTTGACGGTGCCGGAGCCGTTGCCGAGGCCCCAGATGTTGGAATTGGGCCCGCGGCTGATCTCGAGGCCGTCGACCATCGCGGGATCGATCGGGACGCCCGTCTGGAAATTGCCAAAGGCCTGGTTGGCGGGCCCGATGCCGCGCACGCGGTTGGCGTTGTTCGGATCGCGGGCGACGTTGTCCTGGGCGACGCCGTTGCGGTCGATGAAGAGGTCGGTGTAGTTGCCGGTGCCCTCGGTGTTCGCCTCGTAGAGGAACACGTCGTTCAGATCGAGCATCGCGAAGTCCTGCATCTGCTGCTTCGTGACGACGGTGATGGAGGCGCCGAGGTCCTCGAGTTTCGAGTTGATGCGAGTGCCCGAGAGGGTGTTGGCGGCGAAGTAGCCCTTCTCGCTGCCGGCGGCGACCTCGAAGGGTGACAGCGCAACGACGTCGCCGCCCGCGGCGCCGGCCGGGCCCGAGGCGGATTTGGCGCGGGCGGCGGCTTGGTTGGCGCGCCGGGCATCGGCTTCCATTGCGGCGAGTTCGGTGGCGTCGAGCCGGCCGTCGCGGTTGCGATCGTATTTCGCGAGCGCAGCGGGATCAGCGGTGGGCGCCGGGGCGGACTGCGCGAGCAGCGCGGCGGGTGTCAGACCGATGAGCAGGGCGCGGGTAGCGAGGTGACGCAGGGTTGAGGTCATGGTGCAGTGTGGGGGTGTGGGAGAACGACGAGTGAAAGCGATTGTCGATGCGCCGTCGCGATCGCTCGGGCACTGACAGTCCGGGCGCCTGCTGCGAGCGCGGGCGCGCCGTGGACTGTCCGCGCCCTCGCGCGGCAACTTCGCTTGGGGCGATTCGTCTGGCCCGCGCAATCGGTGGTCGCCGAATCTGTCCCCATGAAAACCTTCCCCCTGCGAATCCTCGTCCTTGGCTGCCTCTCGGTTCCCGCGCCGGGGAAGGCCGCGCCGGCGCCCGTGGAACTGAACTGGCTCGGCGGCACGCCGGCCCCGGCCGCGACCGGCGTGAGCTGGGGCGTGCCGTGGCCGCGCGGCGCCGTGCCGAAGACGCAATCGTTCGCCCTCACCGCGGCTGATGGCACCGCTCTGCCGCTCCAGACGTGGCCGCTCGCCTACTGGCCGGATGGCTCGCTGAAGTGGAGCGGCTTCGCGACGGTCGCGGGACCGACGGTCGCGGGAGCATTGAAACTTAGCGCGGTCGAGTCCGCTCCGGCTCCGGCCGGCGCCACCGTGCGGGTGCGCCGCAGCGACACCGGGATCGAAGTCGACACGGGAAAACTTCGCGCGCGCCTCACGCAGTGGGGCTCGAACCTGATCGACTCGCTCGTCGTCGATGGCCGCGAAGTCGCGCGCCACGGCCGGCTCGTGTGCATTTTGCAAAATGGCCCGAGCGGCGCCGCCGAGGAGACGCCACGCCGCGAGAAATTCGCCGGCAAGATCAACAACGTGACGGTCGAGCAGAGCGGCCCCGTGCGCGCGGTGCTGAAAGTCGAGGGCATGCACAAGGACACGGCCGGTTCGCGCGAGTGGCTGCCGTTTGTCGTGCGGCTGTATTTCTCGGCGGGGCAGGAGAGCGTGCGCCTCGTCCACACGATCATCTACGACGGCGATGATCAGAAGGACTTCATCCGCGGGCTCGGCCTCGAGTTCGGCGTGCCGATGCGCGAGGAGATGCACAACCGCCACGTGCGCTTCTCCGGCGAGAACGGCGGCCTCTGGGCCGAGCCGATTCAGCCCGCCGTGGGCCGTGGCAACGCGATCGTGAACTACCCGACTCAGGGCGGCGGCAACGTCTACCCCGATCAGCTCCAGGGAAAACGGCTGCCCAACAAGGCCGAGCTCAGCGAGCGCAGCCAAGGTTGGCTCGCCGACTGGGCGATCTGGGACTCTTTCAAGCTCACGCAGCCCAACGCCGACGGTTTCTCGATCGTGAAGCGCACCAACCCGCAGAGCGCGTGGATTCCGTGCGGCGCGGGCCGGCGCGCGTCGGGGCTCGTGTTCGTGGGCGACGCGAGCGGCGGGCTCGGGGTGAGCCTGAAGAATTTCTGGCAGTCGCACCCGGCTTCGCTCGAGGTCGCCGGCGCCGCGAGCGGCGAGTCGACGTTGCGCGTGTGGCTCTGGTCGCCCGACGCCGACGCCATGGACATGCGGCACTACGACACGCGCGCGCACGGCCTCATCGCCGTGTATGAGGATGTGCAACCGGGTTTGAGCACGCCGCTCGGCGTCGCGCGCACGAGCGAGCTCACGCTCTTCGCCAGCGGCGCGGTGCCGACGCGCGAGCAGACGGTCGCGCAGGCGCGGCTCGGCGAGCAGCTGCCGCTGTTCGTGGCGACGCCGCAGTATCTGCACTCGGTGCGCGCGCTCGGCCTGTGGAGTTTGCCGGACAAATCGACGCCGTTCAAAAAGGCCGTCGAGGAGCAGCTCGAGAGCACACTCGCCTTTTATCAAAGGCACATCGAGCAGCAGCGTTGGTATGGCTTCTGGGACTTTGGCGACGTGATGCACAGCTACGATCGCGAGCGCCACGTCTGGAACTACGATCTTGGCGGCATGGCGTGGGACAACACCGAGCTCGGCACCGACATGTGGCTCTGGATGAGTTTCCTCCGCACGGGGCGTGCGGACATCTTCCGCATGGCCGAGGCGATGACGCGGCACACCAGCGAGGTGGACTGCTACCACCTCGGCCCGCTCGCCGGCCTGGGCTCGCGCCACAACGTCCGCCACTGGGGCTGCGGCGCCAAGGAGGCGCGCATCAGCATGGCGCACCTCAAGCGCTACTACTACTACCTCAGCACCGACGAGCGCACCGGCGACCTCATGCGCGAAGTCGTGAACGCCGACTACACCTCCCTCTCGCTCGATCCCATGCGCCTCGCGCAGCCGATCACGGACGCGGAGAAGAAGTATCCCGCGCGCCTGCGCGCCGGCCCGGATTGGTTCGCCTACGCCGGCAACTGGGCGACCGAGTGGGAGCGCACCGGCAACACGAAGTGGCGCGACAAGATCATTGCGGGTGTCGAGTCACTCTACGCGATGCCCTACTGGATCAAGACGGGCCGCAACCTCGTCTACGGCTACGATCCGAAGACCGGGAAGCTCTTCCAGGTCTCCGACATGGTCGGGAACTACAACCTAAGCACGATCCAAGGCGGCTCGCAGGTGATCTTCGAGTTGAACGAATTCCTCGATCATCCCGGCTGGGAGAAGATGTGGCTGCAATACTGCCGCCTCGGGAACGCCCCGGCCGATGTCCTCCTGCGCGACAAGGAAACCGGCAAGGAAGGTGACGACGCCCGTTACCTCGGCGAGCAGGGCGCCAACTCGCAGGGCACGCCGCGCCTCGCGGCCTACGCGTATTGGAAGACAAAGAACGCAGCCTTCGCCAAGCCCGCCGTCGCCTCGCTGCTCCGTTTCGGCGGCGGCCCAATCGCGACGACGCGCGTCGACGGCCACCTCGTGCTCAACCCCGTGGACGAGTCGCCGCGCATCAGCACCAACGGCGCCGCGCAGGGCGGCCTGAGCGCCATCGAGATCCTCGAGCTGTGCAAGGACCAGCTTCCGACCGAGGTGCCCCCGCCCGAGGAGTTCCCGACATTTGGCCGCGGCGGCCGGGGCGGACGCGGCGGCCCGCCGCAGGGCGCTCCCAATCCCGCGGCCGCCGGTGGCGATGTGCGCAACAGCCGGATGGCGCCGCCGCCCGAGTCACCGCGCTGACCGTCCGCTGGCACGTGGGCCAATCCCCGGCCCGAGTTTCCGTTTGCGCCGCGCCGCGCCGGACGCCACGGTGACCGGTCCGTCCCATGAGCGACCTCCATTCCGACATCTCCCACGATCAACACGCGGTGCGCCGGCAGAAACTCGCCGAGATGCGCGCCGCGGGCTTCGATCCGTTTCGCGCCAACGTCGCGACCACGCACTTCTCGGCCGACGCCAAGGCGCTCTATGTCGATGGCACCGAATTCGGGCCGACCGTAACCGTCGCCGGCCGCCTCGTCACCTTCCGCGTGCAGGGCGGCAGCTCGTTCGTGAAAATCCAGGACCAGCAGGGGCCCATCCAGCTCTACTTCCGCAAGGATGTCCTCGGCGAGGAGCGTTACGGCGCCTTCAAGAAGTCCCTCGATCTCGGTGACATCATCGGCGCCAGCGGCGCGCTGTTCAAAACCAAGACCGGCGAGATCACGGTGCGGGTGGATGCCTTCACGCTCGTCAGCAAGGCCCTGCGCCCGCTGCCCGAGAAATTCCACGGCCTCAGCGACCCCGAGATCATCTACCGCCAGCGCTACCTCGACGTGATCATGAACGCCGAGTCGCGCGCGCGGCTCATGACGCGTTCGCGCATCGTGTCGCACATCCGGCGATTCCTCGAGGCGCAGAGCTTCATCGAGGTCGAGACGCCGGTGCTCGAGGCGACGGCCGGAGGCGCCGCGGCGCGGCCCTTCAAGACGCACCACAACGCGCTCAACGCCGACTTCGTCCTGCGCATCGCCACGGAGCTGCGCCTGAAACGCATGCTCGTGGGTGGCTTCGACCGTGTGTTCGAGATCGGCCGCATCTTCCGCAATGAGGGGGTCTCGCGCCGGCACAACCCCGAGTTCACCATGCTCGAGGTCTACCAGGCCTACAGCGACTACCGCGGCATGATGACGCTCATCCGCGACCTGCTCACGACGCTCGTCCGCGACGTGATCAAGCCCGCCGACGGCTCGCTCAAGATCAAGCACGCCGCCAGCGGGCAGGACATCGACTTCGGCGGCGAGTGGCGCGAGGTGAAATACAAGGACCTCATCCGCACCGCCACCGGCGACGCCGACTGGTTCGCCCGCAGCAAGGCCGACAAGATTGCGAAGGCCGAGGCCATGGGCCTCGGCATCAACCCCGCGTGGGAGGAATTCGAGATCACGAACGAGATTTTCTCCAAGCAGATCGAGCCCACGCTAATCCAGCCGACCTTTGTCACGCACCTGCCCAAGGAGCTGTGCCCGCTGGCCAAGATCACCGCCGACGACCCGACGACGATCGACGTCTTCGAGCTCACGATCGGCGGGATGGAGGTGGCGCCCGCCTACTCGGAGCAGAACGATCCCGACGTGCAGCGCCAGATGTTCGAGGCGCAGGCCGGCGAGGAGAAGCAGAACATCGACCACGACTTCCTGCTCGCGCTCGAGCACGGCATGCCGCCCGCCGGCGGCATGGGCGTCGGCATCGACCGGCTCTGCATCCTGCTCACCGGCGCCGAGAGCATCCGCGACGTGATTCTGTTTCCGCAGTTGCGGCCGGGTGGAAGTTGAGAAACCACCGATGAACGCGGATGAACCCAAATTGGTGTTTGTCCGAGACCATCTGTGTCTGTCTGTGTCCATCTGTGGTTAAGCCATGCCCTGGTATTTTTATCTCGCCCTGAAGCAGCTTTTCCCGACCGGGCGGCGGTTCCCGTTCTTCACGCTGATCTCGATGACGGGCGTCGCGCTGGGCGTGATGGTGCTGGTCATCGTGACGAGCGTGATGGGCGGCTTCGGCCACGAGCTGCGCAAGATGATCGTCCAGACCGAGGGCGAAGTGCAGGTGAAGTCGCGCGCCCCGATCGCCGGCGCCGGCGCGCTGCTGGAGAAAGTCCGCGCCGTGCCGGGCGTGATCGGGGCGACCCCGTATGTCGCCGGCGTGGTGGGCGTGCTGGCCGAGGGGCGGCCGGCCTATCCGATTTTCCGCGGCGTCGACCTCGCGAGCGTCGAGCAGGTCGCGAACCTCCAGCGCTTCGTGCGGGTCGGGCTGCTCAGCGAGCTGGATGACGACTCGGTGATCCTCAGCGCCGAGGTGGCGCAGCAGCTCGGCGTGCGCATGGGCGACGCGATCACGATCGCCTCGCCGTTGCTGCTCGAGAAACTGAACAGCGACGAAGTGTTCCTGCCGCGCCGCTTCCGCGTGGTCGGCCTTTTCGAGATCGGTCACCAGCACCTGGACAGCTCGACGATCTACGGCACGATCCGGGCGGCCCAGGAGCTTTACGGCCTCGGCCGCAATATCCACGGCGTCAACGTCCGCTTGCAGCCCGGACGGAGTGAGCTGGAGGCGGTGGCCAAAATCAACGCCGTGCTCCCGCGCGACCTCCAGGCGTTTTCGTGGATGCAGAGCTGGGAGAGCTTCCTCTGGGTCCTGAACCTGGAGAAAACGATCAACTCGTTCCTGCTGCTCTTCATCGTGATCATCGCGGCCTTCTCGGTGA
>JAEUHB010000295.1 GCA_016794665.1 Opitutaceae bacterium | reverse complement strand
GGCCGACAGCTCGTTCGCCTGCACGATGGCGATGGATGTCACGATGAAAGGCATGGGCCGGATGAAAATGAGCGAGCTCTGCGTCTATCAGGTGAAGAAGGGCAAGATCGTGTCGGAGCAGTTTTTCTTCTGAGGCTTGGCCGCGCCGGCTGCTGCCGCGACGTGGTGGCGTGCCGGCGATGCCGGCGATCCTGGCCGCTGAAAAATGCTGGTGCTGCTCAATCACTGGACGGGATTCGTGATCCTGGCGGGCGTCCTGTTGGGCCTGCTGGAGGTGGTTGGCGCATCGGCCGCAAGCGGCTGCAAACCGATCCCAAGTGGGACAACAGCGTGGTGGGTTCGATCGAAGGGATGTTGCTGGCGCTGCTGGGCCTGCTCATGGCGTTTACGTTTTCCGGCGCATGGACGAGGTTCGACGCCCGGCGCGATTTGATCGTGCGGGAGGCGAACGCCATCGGGTCCGCGTGGATGTTGCTGGACTTGCTGCCGGCGACGACGGCCGAGCCGTTGCGGGACTCCTTCCGACGTTATGTCGACCTGCGGCTTGCCGCGACCCGCGCCGACGAAGCGAGGCCCAGCGCGGAAATCGACGGCGCGCAGCGGGCGATCTGGCGCGCGTCTGTCGCGGCGGCCCAAGCGGCGCCGGACGGACGGATTTCCCAGAGCCTCCTGCCGGCGGTGAATGCGATGACCGATGTCGCGACCGCGCGCTACCAGGCCGTGCTGAGCCACACCCCGCAGGTCGTGTTCCTGCTCTTGCTGACGGTCATGATGATCGCCGCCATGCTCGCCGGTCATGGCATGGCGGGCGGCGAACGCAGAAATTGGCTGCACATCGGCTGCTTTCTGGGCGCGATGATCCTGACGCTCTACGTGACCGTGGACCTGGAATATCCGCGGCGCGGTCTCATGCGCCTCGACGGCTTCGATCAAGTGCTGATCGACCTGCGTGCGGGCATGAAGTGAGCCGACCCGTGCGGCGTGCGGATCGGAGCCGCGAAGGGTGGGCGGGCCCTGCCCCGCGAGTCACTGGTCGTTCGCGCGCGGAGCCGGTGCAGGCGGCGCCGGAGCGACCGGGGCCAGGGTCGACCCGGGTCGGGCTTGGGGAGTGCCCGACATCGGTGGCGAGTCCTGCCACGCGATCCCGCTGAGCATGCGCTCGCGGCCGAGATCGAAAAGCCGCCGCATGTAGGTGGGCTCGAACATCCCCTCGTGTCTCAAATCAAATGAGTCGGGGATGACCGCCAGCCGGTAGGCGGCTTGTTCCGCCACAGTCTGGGCGTGGATGCGGTGTAGATCGCCGACGCCTTCCGAGCTGATCAGGGCCTCGATCGTGCGGAGCGCGATCGGGACGAGCGTCGGCGTGATCGCGTCGTAGTCGAGGCGCGTGCGGCCGTTGCGAATGATGTAGGCGGTGAGGGGAGTCAGCGGACCCTCCGGCGGTGAACGCAGCGCGGAGCGGGCGCCATTGAGATGCAGGAACACCTGCCGGCTGAGGCCGCCGTCGACGTGCGTTTCCCGGAAGCGGCCGGCGGGCGTTTCCACTTCGAAATGCTGCGGCGGAAACGCGATCGGCACGGCGGCGGAGGCGACGAGCACCTTGCGAAACAGGGCGAGGGATTCCGGCCGGCCGCTGGCAGCGATGGCCGAGAGATTCCAGAAGACGGCGCGGCCGGTGACGATCTCATGGGTGCAGACGTAGAGGCGGCGGCCCCGGCGGTGTTCGGCGGCCACGGCATCAACCAGCGGCTGGTCCACCAGCTTGGCCAGCATCTGGTGGAGCGGCGAAGTGTCGGTGAGTGCCTCGACCCGCAGCAGGCGGAAAAAGCTGCGGGCGAGGTGGGGAATGAAGATGTCGGAGTCGTGGGTCTTGGTGTAGGCGCGCACGAGGCGGTCGTCGTAGGCAGGGCCGAGAAACGCGAAGGGTGCGGCGAGCGCGCCCGTGCTCACGCCCGTGACAACCCGGAACTCCGGCCGATCGCCCCGCTGCGTCCAGCCGACGAGCAGCCCGGCGCCAAAAGCCCCGTTGGGCCCGCCACCCGAGAGCGCCAAAACCGAGACGCCCTTCGGGTCGGGCTGCGCCGCGCTCATCGCCGAATGATAGTCGGCGATGAAGTCGGCTTCGGTTTGGTCATAGCCATAGCGCACGCCGGGAAACCCCGGGATGCTCGCGGAGAGCATCGCGGGCTTCGGCACGGGCGGCGACACGCTGAGGGACGTGCAGCCCGCGCAAAGCAGGGCGAGCGCGGCCGAAAGCGCGGACCGGGCGGAGAAGCGGGGGTGAGGTGCCACGGAGCTACGACTACTGTCGTGATGCAAAAGACGGGCCAGAATTTTCGCGGCGAGGGTGGCGCGTGCCCGGCGGATCGGGTTCGTGCGATCGCGGCCCACGCGCTAGAAACCGGGCCGGCCGCGGCGGATTTCCTCGGAGAAATTTTCCAGGGAAGCGAGCCGCGCGGCGGGCGTCACATGGCTGCGCCGCTTCAGTTCCTCGACGGGCAGATCCCGCGAAATGTAGCCCAGCCGATGGAGATACTCGTGGGCATGGCCGTTGGCATGCAGCCGCCAGTCCCAGGGCAAAGTGATGCCCAGGGCGCGCGCGTGCTCGCGGATGAGCGTGGTGCAATTGCCGGTCAGGGAATTATACCACGCCGGCTGGTTGCGGAGCGCGTTGGCGGCCCGCAGGTATTCGAGGAATTGGACGCGCGCCGCCTCCGGCGTGGCGGTCAGGCGGTAGAGGAAGACGTCGTTGTGGGCGCGGAAATTGGTGCGCACGCGGAGGACATCGCGCTCGTCGCCGAAGACATAGTTCAACTCGTAGCGCCGGAACACGCCGGCGAGCGGCGAGTAGTCCTCCCCCGCCAGCCGACGCGCCTCGATCGACGCGCACACTCGCCCGTGAGTGCCGAAGTCGAAGCTGACCATCGTGTGGCAGATGTGGGGCGAGCCCCAGTAGGTCATGATGAAATCGACGTGGCGCAGGGCCGAGAGCGGAAAGGTCCGTGTCTCCCACCGGGGAGTGGCCTCGGTCGCGGAGCGCCACTCGAAATTGCGGACGTTGTGCAGCGTGACGATGTCGCCGTGCACCTCCGACCACGGCGTTTCGGCGAGGTCAAAGGCCCACTCGCGCTCGTTGATTGGCCGGATCAGGAAGGCGGCGCACGTCGCAGCGAGCGCGGCGATCAGCAGCGCCCGCAGTGGCGTCGCGCCAGGGCGTCGCCCCCACCACACCAGGACGAGCAAGGCCCCGCCCGACAGGCCGACGGCCCCGCGGCGAAGATCGCTGGCGTGGCCGGAAAAAGCCAGGACGCCCCAAGCCCACGCGAACAGCAACCCAGCCGACAACCAAATCGCGCTGCGAAGCCACGCCTGACTCCAGGAAGCCGGGATTTTTTCCATGAGCATGCGGAGGCTCGCAAACCCGCTCGCCCTCGCGAGAATTTTTTCCGGCATGCGCGGGGCGCGCGGTCGCAGGGTCTTTCACGGCCCCTCGTGATCCGCGCAATCACGATCCCCATGATCATCACCGGCATGGGTCTGAGGAAGATCGGCGAGTTCTGCGTTTACCCGGTGGAGAAGGGCAAGATTGCTTCGGAGGAGCTCTTTTTCCGAACCATCTGAACGCGGCCGAAGCCCCGGCTGATGGCGCAGCCCGCCGTCAGGCTTTGGCGGAGGCAGGCAGGATTTCGCGGACGACATCGGCGAGCTGCTTCGCCGTCGGGAGCTTGCCCTTGAACTCCGCCGGCAGCTTCGACTGCAGCTCATACTGCGCGACGCCGATGGGGTTGCCCTTCGACTTCAGGGCAAACTCCACCTCCACATCGTCCTTTTCCGCGCAGAGGATGATCCCGATGGAGGGGCGGTCGTCCGGTGCGCGTTCCTTTTCGTTCAGCAGGTTCAGGTAGAAATCCATCTTCCCCGCAAACTCCGGCTCGAAGGCCACGACCTTCAGGTCAAACGCCACCAGTGCCTTCAGGAAGCGGTGGTAGAACAGCAGGTCGACGAAGTATTCCTTCTGTCCGAGTGCCAGCCGGTATTGCCGGCCGACGAAACAGAACCCGTAGCCGAGTTCCAGGATGAACTGTTGCAGCCGCCCGATCAGCCGCTCCTCCAGCTCCCGTTCCTTCATCGGCCGCGCGATGCCGAGGAATTCCAGGTTGTAGCGGCTCTTCAGCATCTCGTCCGCTTGCTCCGCGAAATGCTCCGGCAGCGCCACGGCGAAGTTGTGGGTCTTCTTCTCCGCCTTCGCCCGCTCATAGGCCTGCGCCTTGATTTGGTTGAGCAGCACTGCGCGGCTCCAGCCGAACTGCGCCGTGGCGCGGAGGTAGAAGAGACGCGCGGCGGGTTCGGTGAGCTTGTTCAGGATGAGCAGGTGGTGGCCCCACGGAATTTCTGCGACAAGCTGTTGCAGAAATGCAAAGGCATCCGGTCCGTCCCATTTGGCTGCAGGTTGCAGCCAAAATTTATCGGTGGATTTTGGGGCCGGCAATTTGGCTGCAGGTTGCAGCCAAATCGAGGGATCGGAATAGGCGGAATAGAATTGCCTGATGCTGCGCAGATTTCGCGGCGAGAAACCCGACGATTGGGGAAAGGCGTCTTGGAGATCGCGGGATATTTGGTCGATCACCGCATCTCCCCAGCCGGCCGTCCGCTGTTTTTCCACGATGGCGCGACCGATATCCCAATAGAGCAGGATCAACTCGCGGTTCACCGCGCGCGCGGCCCCGAGGTGGGCCGATTGGATGCGACCCTTCAGTCCGGCGAGAAAGGCGGCGTAGTCGGGCGTGGCGAGGGCGGGTTTCATGGGGTGGCGCGCTTAATCACGCGGGCTAGATAAGCTCGTCGGCGTGCTTCTCGCGCTGGGCCTTGCGGGACTTCGGCGCGGCGGTGGACTTGGCCTCCGCGGCGGCGCGCTGGAGATTGAGCGCGAGCAGGCGTTCGAGGATTTGTTCGTCGCGCAGGTCGGCGGGCCAGCCGTAGGCGGCAGCGACGGCG
>JAEUHB010000276.1 GCA_016794665.1 Opitutaceae bacterium | reverse complement strand
CAGGACGTGACTGGAGTTCAGACGTGTGCTCTTCCGATCTAGCACGCGCGGCGCGGCGCCGAGCGCGAGGCTCGGCGGGGCCAGCCGGCCCGCGTGCGCCGCGAAGAACGGCGGCACGGGAAACCCGAGCACATGCAGGCGGCTCGAGTCCACCGCAGCGCGGCGCATGACCTCGGCGGAGTCCTCGTTGGGCACAAACCAGCCCTCCGCCCCGGCCCGCCACCAGAGCGAGTTGATGCTGATCGAGTCGGTGACGACGCTGAAGCACGGCGCATGCAACCGGCCACGATCCCGCAGCGCCGCCAGCATGAACGCGTAGGCCGGATAGGTCGCGCAGATCGCATCAGGTTGCTCGCGCTGGATCACCGCAGCGAGCGTGCGCGTCTCGCGGCGGAGGCTGCGCATCAAGCGCGGGGCGAGCGACGACCGATCAAGCCACCCGTAGACCGCGCTCCACAGGCGCGGTGCTCGGTTGATGAGGCCGAGGTAGCTGCGGCGCACGACGGCGTTGAGGCGCGGCGAGGCCAGCGCAAACACGTCCGCGATTGGCGCCGTCCCGGCCCCGTGGCGCGCCTCGTGGGCCTGGGAAAGCGCCCGAGCGGCCGCGTTATGGCCCTCGCCGTAACCCGCCGTGAGGACGAGGAGCCGTGGCTTCATGCAAGCGCGGCCACGGCCGGTGCCTCCCCCATCTCCGCGGCCTGCATCAAATCCGCCTCGAATCGCGCGATCACGGTCTCCCACGACTGCGCCTCGACGGCGGTCCGCGCCGCGACGCGGAGCTGCGCCCGCAGCAGATCGTCCGTAGCGAGCAGGGCCGCCGCGCCCACGAGCGCCTCCGGCTGATCGCAGGGAACGGCGAGGCCGTTCTTGCCATGGATGACAAACTGCCGCGCGGCCGCATAATCGAAGCCCGCCACCGCCAGTCCACTGGCCATCGCCTCGGTGAGCACGTTGCCAAACGTTTCGGTCAAGCTCGCGTGCACGTAGATGTCGGCGGACGCATAGTGCCGGGCGAGTTCCGTGCGCGGCACAAAGCCGGTGAAAACACACTCGGGGTGCTCGCGCTGCAGGCGCATGCGCAGCGGCCCGTCGCCCACCAGCACAAAACGGCAGCGGGGGTTGGCCGCGCGCATCGCGGCGTAGGCGCGGAACAGGAGCGCATAGTTTTTCTCCGCTGCCATCCGTCCCGCGTGAATCACGACCGTATCTGCGGGCTCGGCACCCCAGCTCTGGCGGAGCGGCTCGGCGCGGCGCGCCGGGTGAAAGAGCCACGTGTCCACCCCGCGCGAGAGCAGCGCCGTGCCGCGGAACCCGAGCGCCTCCAGCTCCGCGCACAGCTCGGCTGTTGGCGCGAAGGTGCGCCGCGTCCGATTGTGCACGTGCCGCAGCCACGCGAGCACCGGCCGGTGAAAGAGCCCGAAGCCATAGTGCCGCGTGTAGGCGTGGAAATTGGTGTGGAAGCTCGAAGTCACGGGGATGCCGAGCACCCGCGCCGCGCTGACCGCCGAGGCCCCCAGCGGACCCTCCGTCGCGACATGCACCAGATCCGGCCGCGCCTCCGCCCACGCGCGACGCAAGCGACCGCTGGCCGGCAGTCCCATCCGCAGCTGCGGATAGCGCGGGATGGGCAACCCCGGCATCGGCACCTCGGCGAACTCCGGGTGGGTGTCGCCCGCCGGCAGATCGTCGCGCCGCGGGCGATAGACCGCGACGGCATGGCCGCGCCGCCCCAGCTCGCGCGCAATCACGCCAAACGTCATCGCCACGCCGTTGATTTCCGGCGGAAAGGTTTCGGTGACGAGGGCGAGTTTCACGTAGGCGCGCCTCACTGTCGGTGGCCCGCGTGTCAAACCCGTGGCGGGGGCGTTACGATTGCGCGAATTCGGCCGCGGCTGTTGTCACGGCAACGTCACCTCGTCTCCGCGAACCTGACACGCAGCGCGCGCAGAGTGGCGGCTTTCCCTCACGCCATGCACCTCCTCGCTTCCCTCCGCCGAGTCGTCCCCTTGTTCCTCGCGCTGCTGCCCGCGGCGCTGTTCGCCCAGGCCACCGCGTCGATCTCCGGCCGCGTCTCCGACGCCGCCACCGGCAAATCCCTCCAAGGCGCGATCGTCCGCGTCGTCGGCTCCAAGGCAATCGACTACACCGACTCCGACGGCCGTTACAACCTCGCGGGAATCCCGCCCGGCCTTCAACGGGTCGAGATTGACTACGTCGGCCTCGACCCGCTGGTGCGCGACGTGACAGTCGCCGCCGGCCGCGCCAACACCGTGGACGCCGCGCTTGAGAGCAAGACCCTGAAGCTCGAGGCTTTCACCGTCTCCGAATCGGTCCGCGGCCAGGCCTTGGCGATCAACCAGCAGAAGACGGCGAGCGGCCTGGTGAACATTGTCTCGGAGGAGACTTTCAGCACCAACCTCGGCGGCAACATCGGCTTTACCCTCCAGCAACTCCCCGGCCTCAGCGTGGATGAGGGCGAGGATGGCGAGCCCTCCGGCGTCAACATCCGCGGCCTCGAGGCGAAATACAATTCCGTGCAGATGGACGGCAACCGCATGCCTGCCTCCGGCAACTCCCGCGCCTTCTCCATCGGCCAGCTCAACGCCGACGCCGTCAGCAACATCGAGGTCATCAAGGCGGCCACACCCGACCGTGACGGCGACGCCCTCGGCGGCATCATCAATGTCGTCTCGCGCTCCGCGTTTCAGCGCGACGGCCGCACCGTCGAGTTCAGCGCCGGCGGCCTCTACTACGACAAGCGCGAGAAGTGGAACTACAACGCCGCGCTCAACTACCTCGACATCTTCTCGGTCGGCGGCCGCGAAAAGAACCTCGGCGTCGGCCTCAATCTCGCGTGGTCCGAGACGTCGCGCGACTACGACAACCTCGACAAAGACTACGCAGTCCTGCGGCCCGAATTCGAGCCGGCCCTCGGCCTCACTGCCCCGCTCTATTTCCACACCAACGCCGCCCCGCAGACCAACTACCGCGAGACCACCGCCCGCAGCGCCAACCTCTCCCTCGACTACCGCCTCAGCGCCGCGACCTCGGTCTACCTGCGGCCATTCTACCGCCACCAGACCACCGACGCGGAGAAACCCCGCGCCCGCTACTACGTCAACGCCAACCACAACTTCAACGCCGCCACCGGCACCAAGAGCATCGCCGCCGCGACCTACAACACGGGCCGCAGCCTGCCCGCCGTGCTCACCGAGCTGCGCTACCAGAACGACCTCAGCTCCTCGGACAACGATGTCTACGGTGCCTCGTTCGGCGGCCGCCACGAGCTCGACCGCACCACGATCACATTCGATCTCTTCCGCTCCAACAACGACTCGAACCGCGACCGCTCGCTCGCCTACGTGATCCGCAACCAAGGCTACCAGTTCGGCTACGACCAGACCGTCCGCTGGAAACCCGTCTACACGGTCCTCAACGGCAAGGATCCCCTCGACGTCACCTCCATCAACCGCGGCGATCTCACGCTCGCGCCGCGCGACGCTGCCGAGAAGGCCTCGAGCGCCAAGGTCGACATCGAGCGCAAGTTCGCCGGCGAGGCGCTCAGCGGCGCGCTCAAGTTCGGTGCCAAGTTCCGCTCCAACGTCAAGGAGCAGGACCAGGCCTCCATCGTCTACCAGACCGGCACCAACGCCAGCGGCTTTCCCTACGCCAGCCTCCTCACGCGCACCGATTACAAGACCTTCGGCGCGCTCCCGCTCTACCAGTATCCGGATCTCAATCGCACCGAGGCGCTCCTCCGCGCCAACCCCGCGCTCTTCGCGCTCCAGACCAACACCGCCCTCCTCAACGACGTAATCAACGACTACCGCGCGCAGGAGGATGTCACCGCCGCCTATGCCATGGGCACCGCGCGCTTCGGACGCACCACGCTCATCACCGGCCTGCGCATGGAGAAAAACGAGTTCGAGTCGCGCACCTACCGCTACAACAGCAACGCGCCCGCCACCCCCACCACCGTCAACGCCCGCCGCGACTACACGATGTGGCTCCCCGGCCTGCACCTGCGCCACGCCCTCGCCCCCAACCTCATCCTCCGCGAAAGCTACAACCGCAGCTACAGCCGCCCCGACGTCAACGCCCTCGTCGCCGGGCTCAATCTCGACACCACCACCGGCAACATCTCCGGCGGCAACCCGAACCTGCAACCCACCACGGCGCACAACTTCGATGTGCAGCTCGAATACTACACGCCCAAGGGCGGGCTCTACTCCGCGGGGATTTTCTACAAAAAGCTGAAGGGCTTCTACTACAGCAGCACCTTGCGCTTCACCAACACCGACGCCAACGGCTACCCCATTCCCGATCCCAGCGGAGCCCGCATCTACACCTCGACGGACAACGCCCTCGGCGCCACCAACTACGGCCTCGAACTGATCGCCCGCCAGAAACTCCTTTTCCTGCCCAAGCCCTTCAACGGCCTCGGCGTCGCGCTTTCCGCGACCCTCACCAAAAGCGACGGCAACTACCCCGGCCGCCTCAGCGAGGACCTGCCCACCTACGGCTTCAGCGACAAAATCTACAATGCCGCCCTCGAATACTCGCACGCCGGCTTCCGCGCCCGCCTCAGCTACACCTACCGCTCGGACTTTCTCGAGGGTCTCGATGCCAATGAATTCTTCGACGACTACTTCGGCGCCTACGAGTCGCTCAACTGGGAATCGAGCTACCAGCTCGACAAGCGCACGCGGCTCTTC
>JAEUHB010000269.1 GCA_016794665.1 Opitutaceae bacterium | reverse complement strand
CGTGAAGCAGCTGCATCGCACGATCGTCCTCTCCGCCACCTACCGCCAGTCCGCCGTCGGCCATGCCAACGCCGCCGCCGCCGATCCGGACAACCATCTCATTTACCGCTTCAACCGCCGGCGCCTCGAGTTCGAGGCCCTGCGCGACACGCTGCTCGCGACCTCCGGCACGCTCGATCTCCGCGCCGGGGGACTCTCCGACGACCTCGTGAAGGAGCCTTTTCCCGTGCGCCGCACGATCTATGGTTTCATCGACCGGCAGAACCTGCCCGGCGTGTTCCGCACGTTCGACTTTCCCAATCCCGACGTGAGCAGCGCGCAGCGCTTCGCCACCACCGTGCCGCAGCAGGCGCTCTTCATGCTCAACAGCCCGTTCGTGCAAGAGCAGGCCCGCGCGCTCATGCGCCGCCCGGAGGTGCAGGCCGCGAAATCCGACGCGGAAAAAATCCGCACGCTCCACCGCCTCGTCCTTCAGCGCGCACCCACCGCCGACGAGCAGAAACTCGCCACCGCCTTCATCGCCGCGTCCCGCCCCGAGCCGGCGCCGGAGCCCCAGCCTGCCGCGCCCCCCGCCCCAAAGATGGAGCCCGAGAAGGCGAAAAAGAAAAATACCAAGAACACCCCGCCGCCGGCGCCGAAGGCCCCCACCCCGCCGCTCACCCGCTGGGAGGAGCTTTCCCAGGTGCTCCTGCTGAGCAACGAGGTGGCGTTTGTTGACTGAGCGCAGACAGCGTCTGCTGCATGGACCTCAACGATTGCTCACCACAAATGCGATCGCATCTTCTGGTGCTTGAAGATCGTTCATCATTTTTTGGTCGTAGGCACCTTTAACTCGAAGACCTGCTTCGCTGAAACATTTCTGTAGGTGGATCGCATGACTTGGGATTTTCCCAGCTTCGCGTCCATTTATGTAGAGGCCCTCAAAGGCCAATTGGAGCCAAAGATAATTTGATGAGACTACATCAAAGCCGGTTTCCTTAAGAATCTCCCCAATCTCATCAGCGTATTTCTGTGCATCGCGCTCCACGCTGAGAAAGGTAACAATGACCTTTCCACGTGGACCGGTTGGAAGGTTTTTTCGCAATATGGCACGCTGCACCTCAGTCAACCGGCGCGGGACAGTAAGTCTTTCAAGCTGTCCTGCTACTTCAGCAGTTCTGGCCTTTGTAGCTGCAAGCTCCTCTTCGGAGGCCTTTAGGCGCTCATGCGCCTTGGTCTTCTCGGCTCGTTGCAAGTCTGCAATTCGTTCCGTGACCCATTGATTGAAAACACCCGCAGCTGCGGTAAAGAGAGCAAGAATGCCAAGTGTCCATCGAGAGAAGTTTAGGACACGATTAAGGTCATCGCCTGAATATCCTTCGAACAATGCCATCGGTGTTGGTAATAGAGTTGGTCCTGACTAAGTGGGTCGAGTGAAAACGCCAACGCTTACCGCACTGAGTGAATCTTTCCAACGAGTCTCTCCAACCCGATCAAATTCTCCCGCAGCCCGACCTCCGCATCGACGTCGGTGCGGTGGTTGAGCACGCCGACGAGTCCGCGCCAGCCGCTTGCGTCGATCACGCGGAGCAGGCCCAGCTCGCGGTCGCCTTCGCCGACGTAGAGGAGTTTTTTCCCGGACTTGTCGCCGCCGGCGATCATGCCGTTGACGTTCACGGCGAGCACGTGGCGCTGAATCTTCGGCCAGAACTCCGCGAAGCGGTCGAGGTGGTCGTGGCCGTGGTGAAAATTGTAGACGAGCCCGACGTTCGTCGCGCCGTCGGCGCGCAGGCGCTCTAGCACGGCGAGCTGGTTCTCGGGCTCACCGAACCAGCCGCCGTGGTTGTAGAGGCCGACGCGGCACCCGAGATTCGCGGCCGCGGCGACGATCGGCTGCAGCCGCTCCACCTCGGCCTTGATGCGCGCCTCCTGTTGCGCGGCGTCCTTGGTCGGCGCGCCGCCGCCCGTCACCCAGAGCTGCGGGCGGATGCCGTGGCGCGCGATCACGTCGAGGATCGTGCGGGCACTGGCATCGAGTTTTTGGGGAAACCACCACGCCACGATCTCGATGCGGCGGGCCTTCATCGCGGCGACCTCGGCGTCGAAGGTCGGCACGTGCGCGGCCCGCCAGTCGTAGGCGAACTTGCGCAGGCCGAGGCCGGCGAGCATGTCGGCGCGCGCCTCAGGGCCGCGCTTGGCGGCGTCGTAGGGCACGATGCACCAGGCGGCGAGGTTGTCGCGCGACCAGAGATCGGCGGCGGCGGGCGCGGCGGGGCTTTTCCAAGAGATCGCGGCGAGCAATGCGACGGCGGCAAGGCGGAGGGGCGGGCGCATGGCGGGAGTGAAGTCGCCGCGAATCGCGATGCGAGTGTTTATGCGCGGAGCCGAGTGGTTGACGCGTCCGGACGGGGCCGGCAAAAATCCAGTCCCCGCCGAGCAATGAAGATCCATCCCGCCGCCGCCCTCCTCCTTCTCGCCAGCGCCCCAGCCGCCGATGTGCCCACCACGCGCGTCAACTACCGCGACGCTTACGGCGACACCAAGGCCGTCACCCTCGATGTCGCCAAGGAGCTCCCGCGCTACCCCGCCGTCGAGCCCAAGGATGCAATCGCGACGTGGAAGGTGAAGCCCGGCTTCAAGCTCGAGCTCGCCGCCGCCGAGCCGCTCGTGCGCGACCCCATCGCCATCGCGTTCGATGAGCGCGGCCGGATGTTTGCCTGCGAAATGATCGACTACTCCGAGGAGCGGGAGCGCAACCCGCACCTCGGCCGCGTCTCCGTGCTCGAGGACACCGATGGCGACGGCCGCTACGACAAGAGCACCGTCTTTGCCGACAATCTCCCCTGGCCCACCGGCCTCATCTGGGCCAACGGCGCCCTCTACGTCGGCGCCACGCCCGACATCTGGCGTTTCGAGGACCGAGACGGCGACGGGCGCGCGGAGGTGCGCGAAAAGGCCTTCACGGGCTTCGGCACCGGCCTCGCGCGCCTCAACGTGCAGGCGCTGCTCAACAGCTTCGTGTGGGGGCAGGACAACCGCGTGCACGTGCAGAGCGGCACCGGCAACCGCGGCAAGGTCAGCAGCCCCAAGCGTCCGGACCTCCCGGCGCAAGAGCTCGCGGCGCGCGACTTCTGGTTCGACCCGCGCACGCATGAGTTCGGCTTCGAGGCCGGCGGCGCGCAATACGGCATGAGCTTCGACGACTGGGGCCGCAAATTCGGGTGCTCCAATTCCGACCACCTGCAGCTCTGGGTCTACGACGACCGCTACGCCACGCGGAACCCGTTCTTCACGATGCCGCCCGCGCGCCAGAGCATCGCGGCCGACGGCGGCGCCGCCGAGGTGTTTCGCATCAGCCCCGACGAGCCGTGGCGCATCATCCGCACGCGCTGGCGCATCAGCGGTGTCGTGCGCGGCGCGGTCGAGGGCGGCGGGCGCGTGAGCGGCTACTTCACGGGCGCGACCGGCACGGTCGTCTTCCGCGGCGACGCCTACGGGCCGGACTTCGTCAACAACACCTTCACCGGCGATGCCGGCGGCCAGCTCGTGCACCGCAAGATCATCTCCGCCGACGGAGCGAGCCTCGTCGGCCGCCGGCCCGCCGACGAGCAGGGTTTCGAGTTTGCCGCGAGCACCGACACCTGGGTGCGCGTCGTCAACCTCGCCAACGCCCCCGATGGCACGCTCCACGTCTGCGACATGTATCGCGAGGTCGTCGAGCATCCGTGGAGCATCCCGGAGGAGATAAAGCGGCACCTCGACCTCAACAATGGCAACGACCGCGGCCGCATCTACCGCATCGTGCCCACCGCTCCGTCATGGAAACGCCGCGGCGCCGTCGCGCTCGATCGCGCGACCACGGCCGAGCTCGTCGCCACGCTCGAGCATCCCAACGGCTGGCATCGCGACACCGCCTCGCGCCTCCTCTACGAACGCCAGGACAAGGCCGCCGTCCCCGCGCTCGCGCAGCTCGCGCGCGAGTCCGCCTCCGCGCGCGCGCGGCACCATGCGCTCGGCGCCCTCGAGGGGCTGGGCGCGCTCGATCAAGGCCACCTTATCACGGCTTTTGCCGACACAAACGAACATGTCCGCGAGCGCGCGGCGTTGCTGGCGGAGAAGTTCCTCGGGCGGGCGTCAGCCAAGCTCGCCGAGAAATTGGCCGCCCTTGCCGATGATCCAACGCCACGCGTGCGCTTTCAAGTAGCGCTGACAAGCCTTGCCGCGCTTGCGCAGTCACTCAATTTTGATCGAGCCGAAGCGGTCGAAGCGGGCACCTATTCGCTGCTGAACGCCTACACGAAACTGGCCGAACGCGACGCCGCAGATAAGTGGATTTCGGCGGCGTTGCTCAGCGGGCCGCCGTCACTACCGGCTTTCTTGTTCGATCTTGAGCCGGAGCGCTTCGCCAACATCGCGCGTAAATCCCCCGCCTTTGTCTCCAAACTGATCGAGGTGCTTGCCGCTGCCAATCAGGAATCAACGAATTCCATGATCATCGAATTTCTCACACGCCCGAATACTCCTCCGTCATGGCTGCGTGCGCTCGGCGACGGCCTCCGCCGTTCCGGCTCGACCATCGAGCAGGCCGACACCGGCAAGAAACTCGCAGCCGTCCTTTCCCGCGCCGCCGCCACGCTGGCCGACACGACCGCCGCGACGCCCGCGCGGCTCGAGGCCATCGAGCTGCTCGGCGTGGCCTCGCCCGCGCAGTCACGCGCCGCCCTCTCCGGCGTGCTCGCCGCCGGCCAACCCGAGGCGGAACAGGCCGCCGCCGTCCGCACGCTCGCCGCGCAGACCGCCGGGGAGGTCACGTCCACGTTGCTCAAGGCCTGGCCGCACTACGCCCCCAAGGCCAAGGACGCCGCGCTCGCCGCCCTCACCACCCGCGACGACCGCGCGGTCGCGCTCCTCGAGGCCATCGCCGCCGGCAAAGTCCCCGCGGCCGATCTCAGCGCCGCGCAGGTGCAGGCGCTCGCCAACCACAAGACCGCCAAGGTCGCCATCCTCGCCAAGTCCGCCCTCGCCGCCGTCATCCCGCCGTCGCGCGCCGAGGTCGCGGCCAAATTCGCGCCCGCCGCCAGCCTCAAGGGCGACGCCGCGCGCGGCAAGGCCCTCTACCTCGGCCGCTGCATGATCTGCCACCGCGCCGACGGCGCCGGCATGGAACTCGGCCCCGACCTCATCACGGTGAAGACGAAAGGGCGCGACGCCCTGCTCGCCGCCATCCTCGACCCGCACGCGGAGGTCGCGCCGCAATACATCGCTTTCGACGTCGCGACGCGCGACGGCAACGCCTACACGGGCATGATCGCGCGCGACGACGCCACGAGCCTGACCCTGAAG
>JAEUHB010000263.1 GCA_016794665.1 Opitutaceae bacterium | reverse complement strand
GCGGTGCCCGCAGGAAACGTCCACACGATTGCGCCGCCGTCGACGCGGGCGGCGTTCGCCCGCAGCGTCGTGGGCTGTCCCGCGGAAAACAGATCGGCGGTGCGGCCCACGCCATAGCCGCGGTCGACCGCGGGATCGAAGCCGTCCGCGGCGCCGGCGGCCTTCCGGGCCCACGTGAGCACATTGTAGATCGAGCCCGTGTCGCTCAGCTTCATCTCCGGCACCGGGAACCGCCCCCAGCGCAGCTCGAGTTTCGGATCGTCGCGGGCGGAGAGCACGGTGACCACCGGGGCAAACGTCGCGCTCCCGCCGTCGCCCAAGGCGACGACGACGTCGCCGGCCGGCGCGAGCGTGAGCCGGCCGGCGGGTCCGGCGACGGAGGGTTCGGCGGCGAAGGTCGGGAATGCGCCCGCCCCGAGGGCGAGGAGGAGCAAGCGGGGAAGCGTCATGCGGGATTCAGCGGTCGGGAGCAGCGAGCACGTGCGCGAGCCACGCGCGGACGGCGGCGCGCTCGGGGGTGTCGCGCAGCGCCCAGGAGACGTGGTGGTTGCGGTGCGGTTTGGCGAGCAGTTCGACGGGCCAGCGGAGCGTGGCGTTGAGCTTCTCCACTTCGCCGCGGCCGCCCAAAATGAAGAGCGGCCGGCCGGCGAGCCGCTGGAAACGCCGCGCGACCCCGGTGCCGTCGAAGTCCTTCGGGTCGTAGCCGTGGCTGCTCTGGTCGTGGCGATACCAGTTGCGCGTCATGTCGGCCTGCGACTCCCAGCCGTCGTAGCAGAGAAACGCGCGCCAGAGCGGCGCGATGGTGTCGTCGTGCAGCCCGATGAAGCTCGCGCCGATCGCGGAGCGGGAAAACCCGAAGAGCACCACGCGCGCGGGGTCGGCGCCGAGGTGTTCGCAGGCGTGGCGCACGGCGTCCTTGGTGTAGGCGAGCGTCGCCGGCACGTCGCCCCACCAGGTGCCGGTGGGCGCGAGGTTCTTCCGCGACTCCAGGTAACCGAGTCCGAGCACGATCGCGCCGCGCCCGCCCGTGACGCCGATGCCCATCGGATTGTCCTCGGGCAGGCCGCCGCTGCGGTCGCCGAAGCGATTGCGATAGGGTCCGTTGCCGGGAAAGCCGACGAGCAGCGGGAATTTTTTCCCCGGCTGCCAGTCGAGCGGCAGGAACACGCAATGGTAGGCCGCCGTGCCGGCGCGATCGGGCAGGGTCTGCTTCACCCACTTCCCGGGAGCGGGCGGGCCGGCGGTGAGCGGCGGGGCAAAGACATCGTGCATCACCGTGTGCACGTCGTCGCGCCGGCCCAGCAGATCGGGATCGGCCGGGCCGCGCTCGCTCTTGGAGACGATCGCCGCGTCGCGGATCTCGGCGCGGGTCTCGTCGTCGAGGCCCGGCGCGTAGTCGGGCGCGGCGCGGCGGCGGACGTTGCCGACGATGTAGCTTTGGCCGGCCAGCACGAGGGGCGCGGTGCCGCCGTGCACGCGGACGGCCGCGCCTGCGCCGTCGTCGCCGGCGGCAAGGTTCGAGGAGATCACGCAGTCGCGCAGGGTCACGCCGCCGCCGCAGGCCAGTGCGCTGCCGGCGGCGCCGGCGGTGTTGAAATAGAAATCGCAGCGCGTGAACCGCGGTGTCGCGCCCGGCGAGATCAGCGCCCCGCCGCCGTGGGCACCGCGCGCCGTGTTGCCGTTGATGATGCACCACGACCACTCGCCGCCCGAGGTGGCGTCGATGTAAAGTCCGCCGCCGTCGCCGGCCGCGACGTTGTCCGCGATCTGGCAGTTGAAGACGCGTGGGGTGCTGCCTTCGGTCACGCGCACGCCGGCGCCGGGCTCGCCCGCGACGTTGCCGGTGATCCGGAGATGCGCGAGCACGACGGTGTCGGCGCAGCGGCGCAGGAGCAGCGCGGCGCGACCGTCCGTGCCGGTGAGCGTGAAACCATCGAGGCGCACGTCGCGGCCGTCGGAGATTTCGACCACGCACGCGCCGGGACGCCGGAGCCGGAGCACGGTTTCATTGGCGAAATTGATCGCGCGGCGGTCGTCGGGCGACGACTCGGTGCCGGCGAAGCCGCCGTAGAGCGAGATCCCCGAGGGGAGGCGCGCGGTGTCGGCGAGGCCCAGCGTGCCGGCTCGCACCCAGATGGCGTCGCCCGGACGCGCGGCGGCAATTGCGGACGCCAGCGCCGGGAACGCACGGTCCCACGCGGTGCCGTCGCCGCCGGGCGTAGCCGTCGCGGCGACAAACCAAGTTTTCGCCGCGGCGGTGGTCGACAGGAGAAGAAAAAGCCCGATGCGGAGCGGCCGCGGCCAACAAAGGATTTCGGCCCGCCTGATCATGCGTCGGCGGCGGGCGAGGATTTGGCAGGAGCGTCGGATCGGTGGGTGTTCATGGGACGGGAATCTCCAAGCGCTGCGCGAGGACGAGCTGCACCTTGTCCGCAAAGTGCCCGGCGAAACTATCGCGGCGCTTGTCGGGCGACTTGGTGGAGAACACGTGTTGCTCCTTCATGTGCCAAATATCGCCCATGCGCGGGACGAGGTAGCGCAGCAGCTCCCGCTCGGCGCGGAGGGAGAGTCGCATGAATTGCTCATGCGAAAGGAACGGGGGTGCGTCGTTGGCAGCATCGGGGTTCATGCATCTCTCCTCTGCCGGTGGGCGATGGATTTGCACAAAAATGTTGTCGGGCTACGGATGCGGGGCGGCGCTCGCTCAATACCCCATCGCGGCGCCGTCCTTCCGGCTCTCGCTCGCGCCCCAATAGACCTTGTTCACGGGGTCCCAGCGGATCGCCTGGTAGCCGCCGAAGCCGTGGTCGACGGCGACGGGGCGCACGCGGTGGCCGCGGGCGGCGAGGGCGCGCACGCTGGCGGCGGGTATTCCGTTCTCCACCGCCACGATGCCGCCGTCGGTCATTTTCGGAAAGTCGTAGTTCGACGAACCATCGTGGCGCCAGCGCGCGGCGTCGCCGGCCTCCTGCACGTTCATCCCGAAATCGATCAGGTTGACGAGCACCTGCACGTGCGCCTGCGGCTGGATGGACCCGCCCATCACGCCGAACGCCAGCCACGGTTGCCGGTCCTTGAGCACAAAGCCGGGGATGATCGTGTGGAAGGGGCGCTTGCCGGGCGCGTAGGCGTTGGCGTGCGCGGCGTCGTGCGTGACGAACATCACGTTGCGATTCTGAAAGCAGAAGCCGAGGCCGGGCACCGTGATGAACGACCCGAGGTTCATGTAGTTGCTTTGGATGAGCGAGACCATGTTGCCCTCGGCGTCGGCCGTGCAGAGGTAGACGGTGTCGCCGGCGCGGAGCGCGGGGTTGCCGGCGTCCACCGTCGCGGCGGCGCGCGCGGGATCGATCAGCTTGCGGCGCGCGGCGGCGTAGTCCTTTGAGAGCAGGCCGGCGAGGGGGATCTTGGCGAACGCGGGATCGGCGTAGAATTTCGCGCGGTCCTCGAAGGCGAGCTTCTTGGCCTCGATCATGAGGTGCAGCGTGTCGGGCGATTGGGGGCCGAGCTTCGCGAGGTCGTAGCCCTCGAGGACGGTGAGCATCTGCAGTGCGGCGATGCCCTGGGTGTTGGGCGGCAGCTCGAACACCTCGAAGCCGCGGTAGTTGACCGACACGGGATCGACCCAGGTGGAGGTGTGGTGCTCGAAATCGGTGTTCCGCAACCAGCCGCCGTGGGCGCGCATGAAGGCGTCGGTCTTCTCGGCGACCTCGCCGCGGTAGAAGGCCGCGCGGCCGCCCTCGGCGATCAGGCGCAGCGTGCGCGCGAGCCCGGGGTTCCGGAAGATCTCGCCCTCGCGGGGCGCACGTCCGCCAGGCGCGAACACCTCGCGAAACGCGCCGGGCAACTCGACCGCACGCGAAGCCTCGATCTCGGCGGCCCAGACGGCGGCGATCGATTGGGAGAGGGGGAAGCCCTCGGTCGCGTAGCGGATCGTGGGCGCGAGCACGTCGAGCATCGGGAGCTTGCCGAACTTGCCGTGCAGCTCGAACCAGCCGTCGACGCAGCCGGGCGTCGAAATCGAAAGCAGGCCGCGGATGGGGAGGGTGGTGCGGTTGAGCTTCGCGAGCTCGGCTTGCAGCTGCGCGGCGGAAAGCCCGAGCGGTGAGCGGCCGGAGGCGTTGAGGCCGTGGAGTTTTTTCGTCTTCGCGTCCCAGACGATCGCAAAGAGGTCGCCGCCGATGCCGCAGCCGGTGGGCTCCATGAGGCCGAGCGCGGCGTTGACGGCGATCGCGGCGTCGACGGCGGAGCCGCCGGCCTTCAGCACATCGAGGCCGATCTGCGAGGCGAGCGGATGGCTGGTGGCGACCATGCCGTGCTGCGCGAGCACAGGCGAGCGCGTGGCGAAGGGGCGCCCTGCGACGCGGTCGGGCTGCGCAGAGGCCAGCGGCGCGAGGAGGGCGAGGACTAAGGCAAGCGGGAGACGATGCATCGGAAAGAAGGCTCGCCATCGCCGAGGCTTTGGCGAGGCGCGGCAGGATTTGTGGGGTCAGAAAGCGAGCCCGGCCGTGAAACGGAATTTGCGCGGCTCAAGCAGGAGGGCGCGGGCGTAGCCGGAGAGGTTGGGGTTGTAGCGGAGGGGCATCAGCTCGTCCTCGTCGGTGAGGTTGGTGACGTTGAGCTGCAGCGTGAGCTCGGCGCCGCGGCTGCGGAGCGCGACCTTGCGCCGCAGGCCGACGAAGGCGTCGAGCTTGAAGTCGACGGGGCCGGTGAGCGTGTCGCCGAGGATGCGCAGGCCGTCGGGCGTGCGGCCGACGAGGCGGCGGCCGAGCTTGGGTTCGCTCGACCACCGCGCGCCGCCGCCCACGAAGGCGCCGCGCAGCCGGCCCTCGGTGAAGGCGTAGCGGCCGCTCGCGTTGATCTTGTAGGGGCGCTCACCGTAGCCGAAGCCATAGAATTCGCGCACGCCCACCATCACGCGCTTCAACGCCTCGATCTCCTGGGCGATGCTGGAGCCGGAGGTGGCGTTGACGAGCGCGGCGGCGCCGGGGGTCGCGGTCCAGAACGCCTGCTCGCGCGCGAGCCAGCCCTCGAACTCGGGGACGATGCTCGAGCGGTCGGACGTGGTGTAGGAGGCGTTGAGGACGGCGGTGAGATTCTTCGAGAGGTTGAGCCAGGACGAGAGCTCGAAGCCGCGGTTGCGCACATCCGAGGTGCCGGTGAGGTTGGCCTCGTCGCCGATGAGGTGCGCGGTGTGCTGCGCGGCGGAGATGCGGCCGGCGGCGAGCAGTGTATCGAGGATCCGGGTGCTCGGGGCGACGAGGTTGTTTTCGCCGGAGTTGAGCCCGATGGCGAAGGTGCCGCCGCTGGCCTTGTCCTGCGTCGTGCGATAGGCGGTGGCGCGGAGGAACGCGCGGCCATCGAGCAGCGAGAGCATGAAGCCGGCATCCTGCGTGCGGCCTTCGAAGGGCGGGGGCAGGCGCTCGTCGGGCAGCACGCGGGCGTTGAGCGCGGGCTGGGCGTTGTTGTTGGCGCGATTGTAGAAAACGGAAAAGACCTTCGTCGCATGGAACACCACGCCCTGCGTGCTCGTGACGGGCTCGTAGCGCGTGGTGTCGTCCACGGCGGAGGTGAAGCGGAAGGTGTTCGCGATGGCGCGGCCGGCGACGACGTCGGGGTGCGTGGCGGCGTAGCGCTCCTCGCCGTGCTGATCGAACGCGATGCGGTCCCAGCGCACGCCGGCGGTGACGACGACGCGTCCGCTCCAGAACGTGCTCTGCGTGGCGGCGAGCAGCGTGCGCATGGTGCGGCGGATGTCGCCGCCGGCGGTGCTGGCGTTGACCCACACCGGGCGAAACGTGCGGCCGTTGCGGACGACGGTGAAGGTGTCCTGGCCGTTGCCGCCGTAGTAGGTGTCGGGGCGGCCGGGCGCGACGTAGTGTCGGCGCCAGACGAAGTTGGCGGCGTTTTCCGGGAGGGCGGCGTTGGCGAAAGGCACGCCACGCTCGTCCACGAGAATCTGCGCCTGCGGGTAGCGGTAGGCGCGCAGCGTGCCGTGCTCGGCGAGCCCGGCGATCTGGTGGCGGCCCCAGCGGCCGAGGTCGCGCTCCCACGCGAGCGAGCCGCGGATGACATCGTTGCCCGTCTCGCCGAAGTCGGAGACCCAGCGGGCCTCGAGGTAACGGCCGCCGAGGTTCGGATTCGCGATGGGCGTGGCGGAGCCGTCGGGATTGGGGATGACGGTGTTGGGATCGCCGGCGAAGGTGAGCTGGTTGCCCTGGATGGTGCGCACGAGCTGCGTGGAGCGGTCGCGGTTGAACGCGAGTTCGCCGGTGAGCCCGCGCGCGAGCCGCTGCTCGACGGTGGCGACGACGCGGTGGAAATTATGATCCCGCATCGAGCCGGGGCCGTAGGTGCTCACGTGATAGGTGAGCTGGTCGCGCGGCAGCAACGTGAGCCCCGCACGATCCGCGGCGGGAAGGTTGAGATCCTCGTAGGTGCTCTCGAGCAGGCGGAAGTTGGCGGCGTTGCTGAGCGTGAGCGTGAAGGGCGCGCCGCCGTTGGCGGAGGTGACGTGCAGGGCGCGCGCCGTGGTGTTGCGGTTGAGGCCGAGCGCGCGGTCGGGCGCCGCGACCCACGCGGCATCGCTCTTGGTGGGCGCGCCGCGGGCGAGCCAGAGCGAGAGATTGTCGAACGCATTGATCGGGCGCGAGGCGTGGGAGAGCACCTGGCCGTTCTCGAAATTCAACGTGACAGCGGTGTGCGGAAAGGGCTGCGCGCGCACGGAGAGCGCGCCGCGCGTGGCGTCGTTGTAATCATAGGTGCGCCAGCCGCCGGAGTTTTGCCAGAGGCCGTTGACGCGCAGCGCGAGGCGGCCGGTGACGAGCACCTGGTTGTGGTCGAGCTCCGCGCGAAGGTAGCCCCACTGGCCGGCCTGCGTGCGGAGCGCGGTGCGCGGGCGCGTGAGCTGGGCTCGCTTGGTCATCACGTTGACGAGGCCGCCGGGCGAGCCGAAGCCGAAGAGGATGGAGTTGGGGCCGCTGGAGAGCTCGAGGCGCTCGGTGTTGTAGGTGTCGATCGGGATGCCGGTCTCGAAGAAATCGAGCGCGGTGCTCGCGCTGAGGCCGCGTATCCGGATGCGCGTGTCGCGCAGATCGGAGCC
>JAEUHB010000242.1 GCA_016794665.1 Opitutaceae bacterium | reverse complement strand
AAACGGCTTGTCCTTGTTGCGCTCGATGAACGACACCGCGCCCTCCGTGAAGCGACGGGTGAAGTGCGCCTGATCCGGATCGATCTCGATCACGTCCTCGTTCTTGTAGAGCGGGAGCGACGGGATGCCCTTGGTCACGGGGTGGAGCGGGCCGTTGTCGTTTGAGTAGGGGATGCCGAGGAACTCGTCGAAGCCACGACGCGTCGGCACGAACGGCGGCTGGTGCCCGAGGTGCCATTTTCCGAACATCGCGGTCGCGTAGCCTTGGTCCTTGAAAGTCTGCGACAGCAGCCTCTCCCGCTGGTGGAGACCCGCGGTACTCGTGTGATTGAGCGCGCCGCTCATGCTCACGCGGTTGGCGTAGCTGCCGGTGAAGAGCGCCGCGCGCGACGCCGTGCACACCGCCTGCGACACGTAGAAGCTCGTGAAGCGCGTGCCCTCCGCCGCGAGCCGGTCAATGTGCGGGGTCTTGATGTCCTTGGCGCCGTAGCAACCGACATCGCCGTAGCCGAGATCGTCGGCGTAGATGAGGACGACGTTGGGTCGCTGCGCGGCGGCGAAGAGGGCGCCGGACGCGACACCGGCGAGCACAGTGAACACACGGAGGAGGCGGAACAGGGGCGGGTTCATGGGAGCGCCAACGTAGGCGCGAGCCGGGCGCTGGCGAGCGAGGAGTGCGCTCGTGAGTTGCCATTCGCAACGTGCCGCCCGATGGTCCCACCCTTTTCCATGTCCGGCGATCTCACCGAACTCTACCAGCAGGTCATCCTCGACCACAACAAGCGCCCGCGGAACCGCGGCAAGTTGCCCACGGCCAACCGCGTCGCGCACGGCGACAATCCTTCATGCGGTGACCAGTGCAGCGTTTACCTGCGCCTCGACGCTGGCGAGCCGGGGCATCCCGAACGCATCGGCGATATTTCCTTCGACGGCTCCGGCTGCGCCATCTCGCAGGCCAGCGCCTCGCTCATGACCACGCAGGTGAAAGGCAAGACCGCCGCCGAGGTCGAAAAACTCTACGAGCAGTTCCACCACATCGTGACGACCGGCGAGACGCCGGAAGAGATCAGCGACCTCGCGGCCTTCGCCGGCGTCCACACCTTCCCCGCGCGCATCAAGTGCGCGACTCTCGGCTGGCATGCGGCGCGCAACGCCCTCAAAGGCGATCCCACGCCCGCCACCACGGAGAAGCACACCGACTGACCCGCGCATGAACGCCGCCTGGAAAAACCTCCGCGCCGATTTCCCGATCCTGAACCAGCAGGTCCACGGCAAACCGCTCGTCTATCTCGACAACGCCGCCACCGCGCAGAAGCCCCGCGCCGTGATCGACGCGCTCGTGCGCTTCTACGAGCGCGACAACAGCAACGTCCACCGCGGCCTCCACGCGCTCTCCATGCGCGCGACCGACGCCTACGAGGGCGCGCGCGCCCGCGTCGCCAAGTTCATCAACGCCGCCGACCCCGCCGAGATCATCTTCACGCGCGGCACGACCGAGGGCATCAACATCGTCGCCCGCAGCGTCGCTGCCACGCTCAAGCCCGGCGACGTGATCCTCTGCACTGAGATGGAGCATCACTCCAACCTCGTGCCATGGCAGCAGGCCGCGCGCGCCAGCGGGGCCACGCTCAAGTTCCTGCCCGTGCTCGGCGCCGACGCCGAAGGCGGCCTCGATCTCGGCGCGCTCGACACCCTGCTGACTCCGCAGGTGAAGGTCTTCGCGTTCACGCACATTTCCAACACCCTCGGCGGCATCAATCCCGTCGCCGATCTCTGCCGCCGCGCGCGCGCCGTCGGTGCGCTCAGCGTGATCGACGCCGCGCAGTCAGTCGGCCACGGCCCGCTCGACGTGCGCGCGATCGGTGCGGACTACGTCGCGTTCTCCGGCCACAAGAGGTGCGGCCCCACCGGGATTGGCGTGCTCTACGGCCGCCGCGCGCTGCTCGATGCGCTCGCGCCCGACGAGACCGGCGGCGGCATGGTTGTGACCGTCGACTACGCCGGCGCGAAATGGAAACCCTCGCCCGAGCGCTTCGAGGCCGGCACCCCCAACGTCGCCGACGCCATCGCGCTCGGCGCCGCGTGCGACTACCTCGACGCCCTCGATCGCGCCGAGATCACGCGCCACGATCAGGCACTCGCCGCGCTGGCCTACGAGAAACTCTCCGCGCTGCCCGGCATCCGCCTCATCGGCCCCGGCCGCGGCGGCGTGCGCAGCGGGCTGGTGAGCTTCGCTTTCGAAGGCGTGCATGCGCACGACGTCGTGACCTTCGCCGACGAGGACGGCATCGCGCTCCGCGGCGGCCACCATTGCAACCAGCCGCTCATGCGGAAGCTCGGCCTCACGAGCACCACGCGCGCCAGCTTCTACGTCTACAACACCGAGCAGGAAATCGACGCGCTCCTCGCGAGC
>JAEUHB010000238.1 GCA_016794665.1 Opitutaceae bacterium | reverse complement strand
GCGCGGTTTCCGCATGTATCTCGACTACGCCAACGGCCACATCGGTGACATCGGCGTGCACTGGTTCGATCAGGTCCTGTGGATCACCGGCGAGAATGCGCCGCGCCGTGTGTTTTCCACTGGTGGACGTCCGGTCAAGGGCGCGCCCGTGCTCACGCCCAACGAGCAGACCGGCGACGCGCCGGACCACCAGGTCGCGCAGTTTGCGTTCGAGCAGTTCACCATGACGTGGGAGTCGCGCACCTTCGGCGGCAATCACACCGAGAAGGGCGAGGCGGCCGGCACGTATCTCTACGGCACCAAGGGCACGATGCAGCTCGGCCACAAGGGCGGCTGGACGTTTTATCCGAGCGACGGCGGCCCGGCGGTCAGCGAGACCGCGAAGCTCAACCAACCCGACGGCCAGAACATCCGCGAGCTCTGGGCCGACCTGCTCGACTGCATCAAGACCGGCCGCCGGCCCATCTGCGACATCGAGGAAGGTCATCGCGCGAGCGTCTGCTCCTACCTTGGGATGATCAGCCTGCGCACCGGCCGCGTGATCGAGTGGGACGCCGCCAAGGAACAGATCGTCGGCGACGCCGCGGCGAACAAGCTCCTCCGCCGCGAGTATCGCAAGGGCTGGGAGCATCCGGTGTAGGCCCGGCCGGTGGCCGCGTCAGCCAATCCGCGCTTGCGGCGAGTTTTCCGGGTGCCATGGTCCGCCCATGCGCGTTGAAGTCGAAATTGAATCCGACGGCCGCTGGATTGCCGAGGTGACGACCATCCCCGGCGCGATGGCCTACGGCGCGTCGAAAGCCGAGGCGGTTGCGAAGGTTGAGGCGCTCGTGCTGCGGACGCTGGCCGACAAGCTCGAGCACGGGGAGCCCGCGCCTGAACTCAGCCACGTCTTCACGGTCGCGGCATGAGTGCGTGGGGCGCGCGCAAGGCGAGGATTGTCCTGGGCGCGCTCCTGAAAACCGGCTGGACGATGAAACGGCAGAACGGCTCCCATCGCGTTCTCGCCCGGCCGGGCTGGCCTGATTTCGTTCTCGCGTTTCACGAAGGCGAGGAGATCGGGCCCCGGATGCTGGCGCGGATTGCGCGGCACACGGGCCTGCGCCCGGAGGATTTGTAGCAGCTTCGCCGAAAAAATTCACCCCATGAAAACCCCGTCCCACCCCAACCGCCGGCAGTTCATCCGCGCCGCGAGCGTCGCCGCGCTTTGCGCCAAGCCGCTCGTCCGCGCCGCCTCCGCCGATGCGGCGCGACCCGCGTCGGGTCGTTTCCTCTACGCCGCCGTCCCCGGCATCCGCAACTACCTCGAGCGGGGCGGCCACGGCGTGCTCGTTTACGACATCGATCGCGGCCACGCGCTCGTGCGCCGCATCCCCGCGCGCGGGCTGCATCCCGAAAACGGCCAGCCGCTCAACGTGAAGGGCGTCGTCGCCAACGCCCCCACGCAGCGGCTCTACGTGAGCACGCTGCGGTTCGTCACCTGCTTTGATCTGCTCACCGACAAAATCCTCTGGGAAAAAGCCTACGACGGCGGCTGCGACCGCATGTCGCTGTCGCCCGACGGCAAGATCATGTATCTCCCCTCGCTGGAGAAGGAGCACTGGCACGTCGTGAACGCGATGACGGGCGACGTCGTCAAGCGCCTCGAGCCGATCCCGCGCGCGCACAACACGGTCTACGGCCTCGACGGAAAACAGGTTTACATGGCGGGCATCGGCTCGCCGCTGCTGCACGTCGCCGACACCGCGACGCACACCATCGTGAAAAAAGTCGGGCCGTTCAGCTCGGGCATCCGGCCCTTCACGGTCAACGGCCGGCAGACGCTCGCGTTCGTCAACGTCAACGGCCTGCTCGGCTTCGAGGTCGGCGACATCACGACCGGCCGGATGCTGCACCGCGTCGAGGTGCAGGGCTTCAAGCAAGGCGTGCCCAAGCGCCACGGCTGCCCGAGCCACGGCGTGGGCCTCACGCCGAACGAGAAGGAAGTCTGGTGCTGCGACGCCGCGAACCAGCGCATGCACGTGTTCGACGCGACCGTGATGCCGCCGAAGCAAGTCGCGAGCATAGAGGTTCGCGACGACCCGGGCTGGATCACCTTCAGCCTCGACGGCAAGTATGCCTACCCCTCGACCGGCGAAGTCATCGACGTGGCGACGCGCAAAATCGTCGCGACGCTGAAAACCGAAACCGGCTCCATCGCCGAGAGCGAGAAGCTCGTCGAAATCCACTTCGCCAGCGGTAAGCCCACACGCACGGGGGATCAGTTTGGGGTGGGACGGGTGAGGTGAGGATTCAATTCCTTAAGAAGAAGACACGCTGGCGATGAAACGAAGCTCCGCTGTGTTGTTGGTGTGCTTGGGAATTGTGGCGCTCGCTTGTTTTGCGCTGATGCGGTCACCTGCCGTCGAACCTCAGGTGGATCGGTTAGCCTTTGCCCAGTATGCCGACCGAACGGAGAAAGAAATGAACTGGGCTCCTGTGCGGCTTTGGTGGGAGGCTTCGCCCGATGGCAAGGAACCATGGCGGGCGAAAAAAGCCGTTCGGATTACCCTGACACGGGGCGAAGCATTTGCTGGTAACACTCACATTCCTCGAGATCGACTCCGAGAGTTTCTCGATGAACGAGTGTCGAGCGGTGAGATCGACTACGTCGTGGTCTTTCCCGCAAAAGGAACAAAATGGGGGGAGATATTTCCGACTCTCGACGAGTGCAGGAAGAGCCGCGTGCAGATCGTCCTTTTAAGCGAGCACGAGTCTTGAAGCCGGCAGGACAAGGCATTCAAGGCATTCAGCTGTGTGGGCTCGCTGGCATTTCCTTAATGTAGATATCGCGCTGCGGATTCGGGATCACGATGCCGGAGCGCTTGAAGTGCTCCCAGATGAGGACGTTGACCTTGCTGCGCAGGCTCGTGGGGCGGTTCAGCATCGTCTCGGTCCAGACCCAGACTTCGAAGTTGAGCGAGGCCTCGCCGAACTCGACGAGCCGCGCCTCGGGCGCAGGAGTGCGCATCACGTCGGGGCAGGCGAGGGCGGCCTCGACCAGCACCTTGGCCACCTGATGCACGTCGCTGCGTTCGGACACGCCGACAGGAAAGCGATAGCGCACGCGGTTGTTGCCGTGGCTGATGTTGAAGATCTTCCCCGAGATGAACTCGGAGTTCGGCACGATGATGTCGACATCGTCGTTGGTCCGCACGGTCGTGGCGCGGGCCTTGATCTCGACGACGTCACCGTAGGTCTCGCCGATCTTGATGTGGTCGCCGACCTTGATGGGGCGCTCGATGAGGAGGATGACGCCGCTGACGAAGTTGTCGGCGATGTTGCGCAGGCCAAAACCGATGCCGAAGCCAATGCCGCCGATGACGAGCGAGAGGGTGTTGAGGTTGAAGCCCGGGATCATCACCGGGAGGATGATCAACACGCCGAGGAGCATGACGCCGTAGCTGATGAGCGTGGCGATCGCGACGCTCACGCCGCGGCCGAGCCCCGCGCGCGGGAGGACGCGGTCGCGCAGGATGCGCTTGATTACGGCGGTGAAAAGCGCGAGCCCGCCGACGAGCGCGAGGCCGAGCAGAATCGACAGCGGCGTGAAGCGGAGGCTGCCAATCTCGAAGGGTTGGCGGAGAAAATCGAGGAGCGCGGACATGGGGCGAGGGGGAAGGCCCGGCACGCTGGAGGCCCGGGCCGCGCAGTTCAAATCCTGAACTGCGGCCGCGCGCATCCGCTGCGTTGACGCCGCGTCGCCCAGCCACCCATGCTCGCGCGACTTTCTTCCCCACCATGAACCTCAGCCGCCGCTCCTTCCTCACTTCCGCCTCCGCCACCGGCGCGGGCCTGCTCCTGCTCAAGCACTCGACGCTCTTTGGCCAGGGCACGCCCTCGAAGAAACTCAACATCGCCCTCATCGGCGTGTGGGGCCGCGGCCTCGCGCACTACGCCGGACTCGCCAGCGAAAACGTCGTCGCGCTCTGCGATGTGAACGAGGCGCGCTTTCCCGATGCGCTGAAGAAATTCCCCGGCGCCAAGACCTACGTCGATTGGAGAAAATGCCTCGATCACAAGGGCCTCGACGCGGTCGTCATCTGCACGGCCGACCACACGCACGCGCACTGCGCGATGTGGGCGATGAACCGCGGGCTCCACGTCTATTGCGAGAAGCCCATCGGTCTCAGCGTCGAGGAGGCGCGCCTGCTCCGGGCGAAATACCTCTCGCTGAGAACCAAGATCGCCACGCAGGCCGGCACGCAGCGGCACGCGAACCCCAACTTCGCGCGCGTGCGCGAGCTCGTGCGCGACGGCGCGATCGGCGAGCTGCGCGGCGTCTTTGCGTGGGGCAACCGCAAGCTCCCGCGCCCGTCCTACCTGCCCGCGCAAGGCGAGCCGCCGAAGGGCTTTCACTACGACCTCTGGCTCGGGCCCTCGCCGGCGCACCCCTACAACCCCGGCTATTTCTCCGGCGGCCCGGGCGCAAATTGCCTCCAGTGGAACATGTATTGGGACTTCGGCACCGGCCAGGTCGGCGACATGGGCGCCCACACAATGGACCTCGCATGGAATGCCATCGACGCGACCCACCCGACCGCGATCGAGGCCAAGGGCGACGCCTTCAATCCTGACGTGACTCCTGTCGAGCTCACCGCGCACTTCGATCATCCGGCCAACAGCTGGCGCCCCGCGATTCGCGTGAGCTGGTATCAGGGCGGCGCGCTGCCCACCTCGCCCAAGCGCTGGATCGATCTCAACGGCATTGGGCACGGCGTGATGTTCAAGGGTTCGAAGGGCGTGCTCGTGACCGACTTCACCACGCGCATGCTCATCCCCGGCGCCGACAGCGACGACCTCACTTACTACAAGCCGCGCACCGCGCAGACCGTGACGCCGCCGCTCGGGAATTTCCAGGAGGAGTTCTTCCGCGCGTGCAAGACGGACCTCAAGACCTCGGTCAACTTTGACTACAACGGGCTCATGACGGAGCAGATGGCGCTCGGCCTCGTGGCCTACCGTGCCGGCAAGAAGCTCGAGTATGACGGCAAGAAAGGCCGCATCACGAACGACGAGGCCGCGAACAAGCTGCTCAGCCGCCCGTATCGCGAAGGCTGGCCGATGAACGGGTGATTGGAATGTAGGCGGGGTGCCCTCACGCCGCGGGTTTTCGGCTGCGAACCAAGAGCGGGGTGAGGGCACCCCGCCTACATCAGAAACAACGGACAGCCGTCACTCCGCGTCGTCCCACCGCTTCGCCCGCGCGAGGGCCTTGTTCCAGCCAGCGAGCAGTTGCTTGCGCTGGGCCGGCTTCATCGCCGGCGTGAAGCGCCGGTCGGCCTGCCATTGGGCGGCGATTTCCTTCGTGTCCTTCCAGTAGCCGACGGCGAGGCCGGCGAGATAGGCGGCGCCGAGCGCGGTCGTCTCGGCGTCGCGCGGACGCACGACCGGCACGCCCAGCACGTCGGCCTGGAATTGCATGAGCAGGTTGTTCGCGCAGGCGCCACCGTCGACGCGGAGTTCCTTCAGCCGAATGCCGGAGTCGGCCTGCATCGCGGCGAGCACGTCATGCA
>JAEUHB010000185.1 GCA_016794665.1 Opitutaceae bacterium | reverse complement strand
GAACTCCCGCCACCGCCGCTCCGCGAGCGCGCGCCGCAGCGCGGCGGCGGTCTGCGTGGAGAGCGGCAGCCGCTGCGGCAGATCCAAGGGTGCGGGGCGGCTGCTCATGCGAAGTGACCAGCAGAATGCCTTGGATTCCGGGCGAAAGGGAATTTCATTCCCTGCACCATGGCCGCCGGCTCCGCCCTTCCGTATCGTGACACCAAGCCCCAGGGCTCGGCGGATTTCTATTTCGCGACCAACGCCACGTTCCGCTTCCTGATTCAGCGGGTCGGGCTCGAGGGCTGGCGCCGCTACCTGGGCGACCTGGGCCGAGGGTATTTCGAGCCGGTCAACCGCGCGTGGCGGGCGGGCGGGCTGCCGGCGGTCGCGCGCTATTGGCGCGATTTTTTTGCGGCCGAGCCCGGCGCTGAGGCCGAGGTCCGCGAGTCCGCCGACCGCGTGGAGATGCACGTGAAGGTCTGCCCGGCGATCAAACACCTGCGCGCCGGCGGCCGCGAGATCGTGCGCGAGTATTGCCAGCACTGCCACCTGCTGGGCGCCGCGCGCGCGGAGAGCGCGGGACTCACGATGCGGCTGCGCGGCGGCAACGGCGCGTGCGTGCACACGTATGCCCTGCCGGCCGCGGCGCTGCCGCCGCAGGATCCGGCGCAAATCGCGGAGGCCACCGCATGATCGGGTGCTACGACTTCTGCGCGCACTACGAGTGGACGTTCGACTGGCTCGAGCGCGAGGGCGGCCCTGCGCTCGTGCGCGACTACTGGCAGGACGCGATCTATCGCGACAGCCAGCGCCACGCGCGCGAGTTGATCCAGCGCGAGGGCTTCGAGGGCATGGCGAAGTATTGGGGCCACACGCTCGCGGAGGAATCGCCCGACCTCGGCTTCGCCATCACGCGCGGGCCGGAGGTGTTCCGCATCGACATGCACGACTGCCCGTCGAAGGGCTTTCTCCTGCGCAACGGCCTGCAGAGCTACGGCGACTACTGCGATCACTGCATGGGCTGGGTGGGGCCGCTGATGCGCGAGGCCGGCTTCACGATCGACCACGAGCACAATCACCGCGGCCAGTGCTGGTGGGAGCTGCGGCCCGCGTCCGCGACGGGAGGTCATGCGCCGCCGGGCGAGGTGGCCGGGGCGAAGGACGTGCGGCTGCGGCCGGACTGGAACGCGCCTGACGCGATCTTCGATCGCTACCTCAAGGCCACTGATCCGGACGACAAGCAGCGTTGACTCGCAAGGCGCCGCTTACGGACGGTGGGTCGCGGCCGGCTCGAACGCCTTCGCGTAGGCCGGCAGCATTTTCATCACCGCGCCGAAATCGCTGCCGTGCGCGATGAGGCGCGCGCCCTGGCGCACGAGTTCGGCGATGTCCTCGGCGGAGCCGGAAGGGCGGCCCCATGCGACGCCGTGCTTCCTCGCGGACGCGGCCACGGCGGCCTGCGCCGCGATCATCTTCGGGTTCGTCCAGTCGAGCGGACAGCCGAGGCGCAGCGAAAGATCGCCGGGGCCGATGAAGAGGCCGTCGATGCCGGGTGTCCCGGCGATGGCGTCGAGGTTCGCCAGGGCCTCGGGCGTCTCGATCTGCACGATGAGGAAGGTGTCGGCGTTGGCGGCGGCGGGGTAGGTGAGGGTGCCGTCGAGGTAGAAATTGTTGTCGAGGCCGGCGCCGTCGAGGCCGCGCTGGCCGAGCGGCGGGAACTTCACCGCGGCGGCGAGCGCCGCGGCGTCGGCCGCGGTGTTGACGAGCGGGATCATCAGCCCGGTCGCGCCGTCCTCGAGCAGGTGGTAGAGCTCGGCCGCGTTGCGGCTGCCGGTGCGGACGATGCAGTCGATGTTGGCGAGATGGTGCAACGCGATCAGGCGCTGGACCTCGCGGCGGTCGAAAGTGCTGTGCTCCGTGTCGAACCAGATGGCGTCGAAGCCCGCGCGCGCGGCGTGCGCCGGCATCATCGCGGTCGGGTAATACATGCACGCGATGCGGGCGGGCAGGTCCTGTTGGAGACGGGAGCGGAGGAGGGAAGGGCGCATGGCGGCGGGGCGGGATGCGAGCAAGGGCCGCGAGGGACCGGCGCACAACCGGCGAATCGCTGGCACATCATGTGACCAGTTGGGCGGCGTTGCGCGCGCGGCCAATCGCCCGCCGCATGAACTTGGTGCGATTCGCCGCTCGACGGCGCCGCGCCGCGGACCGTGAATTCCCATCTCCCCCCATGATCCGACTCGCCGTCGCCTCTGCCTTCGTCGTCCTGCTCGCGTCGACTTCCGCCCGGTCGGAGATCCAGCTGCACGGCCAGGCGCGCGCGCTCGCGTTGCCCCATCACGGGCCGTTCGTCCGGACGGGCGACGGCGCGATCCTCGGCGTCGGCCCCAAGGGCGCGAGTGTCTCGCGCGACGAGGGCGCGACCTGGGAGGAACGGGGGATTTTCGACTTGGCGAAGTTCGAGGCCAGCGGCGAGCGCGCGCTCGTGCGCACGCGCGACGGTGTGCTCGTGTATGCGTTTCTGAACCGCAAGGAACTCGTCTTCAAATGGGACGACGCGAAAGGCGGCCCGCAGGAAGGCTGCCGGCTGCCCGTCTACGTGACGCGCAGCACCGACGACGGACGCACGTGGTCGGCGCCGCAGATGGTGCAGGACGGCTGGTGCGGCGCCGTGCGGCAGATCCTCGAGCTGAAATCCGGCCGGCTCCTCCTCGTGTGCCAGCAGGCGGCGGCGAATCCCGGGCGGCACGTGACCGTGAACTATTTCTCCGACGACGCGGGCCGGACGTGGCGCCAGGGCAGCCGCATCGATTCCGGCGCGGCCGGCGGCTACCCGGCGGATCTCAAGGGCATCCGGGGCACGACGCACAGCGGCTTCATCGAGGGCACCGTGCACGAGCGCGCGGCGGGCGACCTGTCCCTCCGGCTGCTGCTGCGCACGCCGCTAGGAGCATTCTTCGAATCGTATTCGCGCGATGGTTCGCAGTGGGGCACGCCCGCGCCGTCCACGATCGAGGCGAGCGATTCGCCCGCGATGGCGGTTCGGCTCGCCAGCGGCCGGCTGATGCTCGTGTGGAACCGCTTTGCTGATCCGGTGAAGCGGACCGGGCGGCGCGAGGAACTCTCGGTGGCGTTCTCCGGCAACGACGGCGTCACGTGGACCGTGCCCCAGACCATCGCGGTCAGCCGCGTGCCAGCCGGCGCGCGCGAAGGCGCCCACTGGATTTCCTACCCGTATGTGTTCGAGGCCGCGCCGGGGAAACTCTGGATCACGACGATGCAGGGTGCGCTGCGCGTGGCGCTCGATGAGGCGGATTTTTTGGCGCCGGTCGCGAAGCCGCTGGTTGGCGGTGGGGTGCGGATCATCGCCCTCGGCGACTCCATCACCAAGGGCGCGCGGCCCGGCGTGCTGCCGCAGCAGGCGTTTCCGGCCCGCGTGCAAGCCGCGCTCCGCGAGCGCGGGCTGAGCGCCGAGGTCCACAACACCGGCATCGGCGGCGAGCGCACCGACCAAGCGCTGGTGCGGCTGGAGCGCGACGTGATTTCGCAGCGCCCGCACCTCGTCACGATCATGTATGGCACCAACGACGGTTGGGTGGACGAGGGCAAGGCGGAGTCGCGCCTCTCGCTCGCCGTTTACACGCAGAATCTCCGCGAACTCGTCCGCCGCCTGCGCGCCGCCGGCATCGCGCCGGTGCTGATGACCGAGCCGCGCTTCGGCGAGGAAGTCCGCCGCAACGGCCTGGGCGAGGATCCGAACCCCCGCCTTGCGCGCTACGTCGCCGCCTGCCGCGAGATCGCCGCCGAGACCGGCGTGCCCCTCGTCGATAATTTCGGCGCGTGGGAAAAGGCGCAGGCCGCGGGCCAGCGCCTGCAGGCGTGGACGACCGACGGCGTCCACCCCAACGTCGCCGGCAACGCCGAAATCGCCGCGCGCCTCGCCGAGGCGCTCGCGCCGCTCGTGCGGGCCCTGACTCCGCAATGATCATGATCAAACACGCGTTCACGTTTTCCCTGCTCGCGGTGGCGGCTTTCGCCGCGGCCGCGCCGGCACCCGCGCCCGATCGCGGGCGCTCCGTGCTCGAGCTGCCGCCCGTGCCCGGCAACCCACGCAACAGCGAGGGCGCGTTCCTCGCGACGCGCGATGGCGGGCTCGTCTTCATCTACAGCCACTTTCTCGGCGCCTCGTCGGCCGACCATGCCAAGGCCCGCCTCGCCGCGCGGCGCTCGAGTGATGGCGGTGTGACGTGGGGCGCGGACGAGTTCATCGACACGCCCGGCGAGCGCGAGGCGCTCAACGTGATGAGCGTGTCGCTCGTGCGCCTCGGCAACGGCGACGCCGGGATGTTCTACCTGCTGCGCCACAGCTGGCGCGACATGCGGCTGTGGCTGCGCCGCTCCGCCGACGACGGCCGCACGTGGGGCGAGCCCGTCTGCGTGATGCCCGTCGCCGGCTATTACGTGGTGAACAACGACCGCGCCGTGCGCCTCGCCTCGGGCCGGCTCGTCGTGCCGGCGGCGCTGCACCGCAACATCGCGGCGCCCGACGCGGCGTCCTCGGTGGACTGGCGCGGCGTCGCGGAATTTTTCCTGTCGGACGACGACGGCCGCACTTGGCGGCGCGCGCCCGGCTACTGCACGCTGCCCTCGCCGCACACGCGCAGCGGCCTGCAGGAGCCCGGCGTGATCGAGCTCGCGCCGGGGCAGCTCTGGGGCTGGGCGCGCACGGATCTTGGGCGGCAGTATGAGTTTTTCTCGCGCGACGGCGGCGAGACCTGGAGCGTGCCCGAGCCGTCGCGCTTCACGTCGCCCAACTCCCCGCTCTCGATGAAACACGTCCCCGGCACCGACCGCGTGCTCGCGGTCTGGAATCCCGGCGCGGCCTACGAGACGCGGGCGCAGGGCCGCGTCGGCGGCGACCGCACGCCGCTCGTGTTCGCGCTCGGCAAGGGCCCGACCGGCGCGTGGACGCGCGCCACCGTGCTCGACGGCGACGATCCCGCGGTGGACGCGGGCTTTTGCTACACCGCGATTCACTTCACGCCGGACGCGGTGCTGCTCGCCTATTGCGCGGGCGGCACGGCCGACCGCAGCCGGCTCGCGCGCCTTCGCATCCGCCGGGTGCCGCTCTCGGCTTTGAGGTGAGACCCAGAGAATTTCAAACGACCGACCGCACCATGCACACCCAAGCCTTCCGCGTTTCAACGATCATGCGCGCGTTGCTCGCCTTCGCCGCCGCACTCCTCTTGCTCCGTTCGCTCGGCGCCCAGGCCGGCGGCGGCACGATCGAGGGCCGCGTGCGCAACGCCACCAATGGCGCCGCACTCAACAACGCCCGCGTCGCCGTCGAGGGCACCACGCTCGAGACGCTCACCAGCGCAAACGGCGAATTTCGCCTCGCCGTGCCCGCGGGCGCCGCCCGTCTGCGCGTGACCTACACGGGCCTCGAGAGCCAGGTCGCCGCCGTCAGCGTCGCGGCGGGCGCCGTGGCGAGCCGTGACTTCGAGCTCACGTTTGCCCGCGGCCAGACCAACATGGATGCCGACCAGGGCGTCGTGAAACTGGAGAGCTTCGTGGTCGAGTCCACGCAGCTAAGCGCCGCGGCGGCCGCGATGAACGAGCAAAAGATGGCGCCCAACATCAAGAACGTCGTCGTGCTCGATGAGGTCGGAGACCTCGGCGACGGCAACATCGGCGAATACCTGAAATACACGCCGGGCCTCTCGATCGTCAGCGGCCCGCAGACCGCCGCCAGCGCCTCGATCCGCGGGCTGCCCGCGAGCGGCATCGTGTTCATGATCGACGGCGCGGAGGTCTCCACGCCCTCGATTGATCGCAACTTCGATCTCGCGGCGAGCGCCGCCGGCAGCGTGGACCGCATCGAGATCACCAAGGTCCCGACGCCCGACCGCCCGGCCAACGCCGTCGGCGGCACCGTCAACATCGTCGGCAAGAGCGGCTTCGCCTCGCCGCGCCGTTTCCTCCGCCTCAACACCTACCTCGCCTACAACTCCGACAACCGCCTCCGCCCGCCCTCGCTCGGCGAGCGCCTCGGCAGCGACTCCTCCTCGAGCGCCCGTGCGATCCAGCCCGGCGTGGATCTCAACTACTCGCACCCGGTGAACAAGCAGTTCGCGTTCACGCTCAACCTCAGCCAGCTCACGCGGGTCTACGACATGGACTACGACTCGCCGACGTGGGACATGATTCGCGGCGTGCAGACGACCAGCACGCTGCAAAACGTCCTCCAGGCGACCGAGCGCCAGCTCGCCTCGACGACCCTCGACTGGCGGCCCACGGGCCGCGACTCGCTCCGCCTCAACATCGAGCACGTGAACATCAACACCCCCACGCGCCAGAACGTCTTCGCCGTCGCCTGGGGCGCGGGCAACACCGGTGGCGCCACCTTCACGCAAGGCGGGCCCAACGGCACCGATCTCGTGCGGCAGACCACGACCTACGGCGACCGCACGCGCGGCACGACATCCGCCGTCCTCCGCTACATCCACGACGGCCCGCTCTACAAAATCGACGCCAGCGCCAACTACTCCCGCAGCTGGGATCGGCGCGACGACATCGACAACGGTTTCTTCCGCACCATCGGCACGTTCCAGGCCACGGGCCTCATCGTCCGTGCGGATCGCCTCGACGGCATCTACAACCGTTACGCGCCGATCCTCCGGGTCACCCGCGCGGGCCAGCCCTTCGATCCCTACGACGGCGGCAACCTCACGCTGCTGAATCCCACGAGCCAGCCGGAGGAAATCGCCAACGACATGCGCTCCGTCGCGGCCAACCTCAGCCGCAGCTTCGCCACCGCCGCGCCGCTCACGCTCAAGACCGGGTTCGTCATCAACCGCCAGCGCCGCGACCGCGAGACCGAGCTGAAGACGTGGACCTTCGCCCCGCCGGCGGGCGTCAGCCGCCTCGCGCGCGACCACAACCTCATCAACGAGTCGCTCTCGCAGCAGCGGTTTTTCAACGACACCCTGCAGCTCCGCTGGATCAGCCCCACGAAATACCACGACCTCTTCAAGGCCAACCCCACGTGGTTCACGCTCAACGAGGCCGGCGCCTACCAGTCGGGCGCCGTCAACTCGCGGGCCTTCCAGGAGACCGTATCCGCCGCCTACGCGATGGGCAGCCTGAAGTTTCTCGGGAACAAGCTGTGGCTCGTCGCCGGCGTGCGCTTCGAGAAAACCGAGGACATCGGCGAGGGCCCGCGCGACGACCTGCGCGCGACGTTCCGCCAGGACGCGCAGGGGAACCTGCTCCGCGACGCCAACAACCGCCCGATCCCTGTCACGACCGACGCGCTCGCCACCGCCCGCCTCCGCTACACCGCGCGCGGGGCCCGCGCCGAGCGCGACTACGACGGCTACTACCCGAGCTTCAACTCCACCTACTACATCAGCGATGCCCTCGTGGCCCGCGCGGCCTACGCCAAGACCCTCGGCCGTCCCGCGCTCGCCGAGGTCATCCCCGGCATCACCGTCTCCGATCCGACGGTCGCGCAACCCACCGCCACGGTCGTCAATTCCGGCCTGAAGCCGTGGAGCGCCGACAATTTCGATCTCTCGCTCGAGAGCTACAACCTCAAGGGCGCCACGATTGCGGCCAGCCTGTTTCGGAAGGACCTGAAGGATTTCTTCATCCAGACGCAGAGCGCCGCGACGCTGCCCCTGCTCGAGAGCTTTGGGCTCAACGACGACTACCTCGGATACGTGATCAACACCAAGACCAACGGCGGCGAGGCCACCGTGGAGGGCTACGAGCTGAGCTGGCGCCAGTCGTGGGGCGCGCTCTTCCCGTGGGCCCGGGGCTTCTCGACCTTCGCCAACGCCACCATCTCGCGGGTGAGCGGGCCCAACGAGCGCGACTTCACGCCCTTCGCGCACAAGAACATCAACTGGGGCGCGAGCTACGCGCGCCGCACGTTTACCTTCCGCTGGAACGTCGCCTACGCCTACAAGGTCAGCGGCGCGGCCAATGTCGCGAGCGCCACGATTCCCGCGGGCACGTTCAGCTATGTGGCCCCGCAAATCACGCAGGACTGGTCGTTCGACTGGCGGTTCGCGAAGCGCTTCACATTCTACGGTGGGGCCCGCAACTGGAACGGCGCCAACAAGCGCACCGAGCGCGCCGGCGGCAACGCGCCCGCGTGGACCCGGCCGCAGACCTACCAGAACTTCGGCACGCTCGTGACGCTCGGCGTGCGTTCGGAGTTCTAAGCGCCACGCCGTGACGCCCCGTCATCTCATCGCCGTCGCGCTCGCGGCCGTTGGGGCCGCGGCGGCGGAGCCGGTGGGCGTGCGCCTCCGCCCCGCGCCGCGCGATCACGCCGCGATCGTTGCGCCCGTGATCGTCCGCGCGGCGCCGACCAACGAGACGTGCCTCGTCGCCCGCCGCGACGGCGCGCTCGAACTCTACGCGATCGGCAAGCCCGCGAGCGACACCGCGACCGTGATGCGCTCGACCGACGGCGGCCTCACGTGGACGGAACCGGCGCTGGCGTTTCGGCTCAACACCAAGGCTTACTACGCCATCCAGGTCCTCGAGGCGCACGACGGCACGCTCCACGCCGTGGTCCACGACTACCGCGAGGGCCCTGGCGGCTACCGCGGCCGCCTGTGGGAGGTCTACTACGCGCGCCGCGCGCCCGGCGGCGACTGGACCAAGCCGCGCCTGATCGTGCCCGGCTACATCGGATCGATCCGCGGCTTCGTGCAACTCAAGTCCGGCCGGCTCGTGCTCGCCGTCGCGCGCGCGATCCCGGAGCGCATGGAGGCGCCGAAGTCCGGCCCCGATCTCGGGTGGCACAGCACCTTTGTCTATTTCTCCGACGACGCCGGCGCGACGTGGCGCGAGTCGCCCGATCAGCTGAGCCTCCCGCTCAACGGCCCCAACGCTACGCGCTACGGCGCGATTGAGCCCGCGTTGCTCGAGCTGCGCGACGGCCGCCTGTGGATGCTCGTGCGCGATCGCGGCGGCCGGCTGTGGCAGAGTTACTCCGCCGACGGCGGCGCGCGCTGGCCTGCGCTGGAACGCTCGCCGTTCATCTCGTCGGACTCGCCGGCGGCGTTGCTCCGCCTGCGCGACGGGAAGATCCTGCTCCTCACCAATGCGTGCCAGAACTGGACCAACCCGCGCAGCTACGCGATGGGCGGCCGCGAGGTGCTCCACGCCGCGCTCAGCGGCGACGAAGGCCGGACCTGGCGCGGGTTTCGCGAGATCCTCCACGAGCCCTTGGCCGAAACCCGCGGTGACCGCGGCACGGCCTATGCGTCGGCCGTCGAGAATTCCGCCGGCAAGATCGTCGTCGTGAGCGGCCAGGGCGAGGGCAAGCGCGCGATCCTCGCCTTTGATCCCCGGTGGCTGGAGGAGACGGAGACGCGCGACGACTTCGCGCACGGGCCGGTGCAATGGACCGCCTACGGCAGCGCGGCGCCCCGGGTGCAGGGCGCGCGCGCCGTCGCGGTGCCGGTGGCGCCCGGCGCGCCGGGTGGCGCGCAGTGGAATTTCCCCCTCGCCGCCGCGGGCGCGATCGAGGCGCGGCTGGAGGTGCCCGCCGGCGTGACCGGCGTGAGGCTCTGCCTCAACGACCACTTCACGCGGATCGACGACCGGAAGGCCGCGGCGCACGCCGTCTTCGTGATGCCGGTCGAGGCGGCGGGATCGCTGCCGTTGAGCCTCCGCTGGACCGCGGGCGAACTGATCGCCCGCGTCGGCACGACGGAGCGAAGGGTGGCGGCGCAGCGCCCCGCGCAGCTCGGCGTGAACTACCTGCGCGTCGAGTTCGACGCCGCGGCGCGCGAGGGAGCCGTCGTGATTTCCGATCTCGTGGCCCGCGCGCGCTGAGGCGCGCGCCTCACCGCACGCGCGCGCAGACGAGGCAGTCGCGCGGCTCGGGCCCGATCGTGGGGGCGACGTGCCAGCGGCGGAGGATGCCCTCGCGCACCATGCCGGCCTTTTCCATCACGCGGGCGGAGGCGGGGTTCTCCACGTCGCAATACGCATACGCGCGGAAAATGCCCGGCTGCGCGAGCGACCAATCCACCAGATGCTTCAGCGCCTCGGCGGCGAAGCCGTGGCCCCAGCAACGCTTCGCGAGGGCGTAGCCAAACATCGTCTTGCCGCCGGGCTCGAGCTTGAGGCCGATGGTGCCGATGGGCGCCGTCGTGCCCTTGAGGCTCAGCAGCCAGACGAAATGGCCGGAGCTGTTTTCCCAGTTGGCCGCGCAGTCGCGGAGAAAGCCCGCGAGGGGTTCGACCCGCGTGTAGGGCGGCCAGGCGAGATAGCGCGTGACCTCCGCGTCGCTCGCGTAGGCGGCGAAGACCGCGGGCGCATCATCCGCGCTGGGCGGCCGCGCGGCCAGGCGGGCGGTGACGAAGGTGGCGGGCGGCTTGTGCACGAAAGGAAGGGGAAGCCGGAAATTACCTTTGGTTGTAGGCGGGGTGCCCTCACCCCGCCTACATAGACTAGGCTACGCTCACTACAGCTTCTTCACCGCCGGCTCATACCACTCGCCGCGCAGCCAGTCGGCGACGAGGCCGATTTCGTGCGGGGTGAGCTGCTTCTCCTCGCCGAAGGCGGGCATGCGGTCGTTCTTCTTGCCGTAGAAGCGCTCGTGCTCGGGATTGGAGATGATGCCGATGACCCAGTCGCGCGAACCGTAGCCGGTGAGGTCGGGCGCGGTGCCGAGCTCCTCGCCCTCGTCGTGGAACTTGTGGCAGTCGATGCAGCTCAGCTTCGCGCCGATGAGCGCCTTCGTGCCGGACTCGATGAGCGCCTCGTCTTTTTTGTCGAGCTCGCGCTGGGATTTCAGGCGCGCCTCGGCGGAGAGGGCGAGGATGGCCTGCGCGAGCTCCTTTTTCCCCGCGTCGTCGAGCGCGGCGACGTCCTCCTTCACG
>JAEUHB010000169.1 GCA_016794665.1 Opitutaceae bacterium | reverse complement strand
TCGGTGCCGTCGAGCTTCAGGTCCGCGGGGACCTTGGCGCCGGCGAGCGCGGTGAACGTCGGCAGGAGATCGAGCGAGCTCACGGGCTCGGCGTTGACCTGCCCGGCCTTGGCGCGCGCGGGGTAGCGCAGGATCCCGGGCACGCGCACGCCGGCCTCGGTGGTCCAGAGCTTCATGCCGCGCAGCGGTCCGGGCGTGCCGTAGGAGCGCTGGCTGCCGCGGTAGCGGTTCAGGGTCTCGGGGCCGTTGTCGCTGGAGAAGTAGACGACGGTGTCCTGCGCGACGCCCAGGCGATCGAGCGCGGCGAGCAGGTCGCCGACGGCGCGGTCCATGTTGGTGACGTTGGCGAAATATTGCGCCTCGTCGTCGTTGCGCGCGGCGCCGCGGTAGCTCGCGACGAGGTCGGGGGGCGAGGCGACCGGCTCATGCGGCTCGTGGAACGCGACGTAGCCGAAAAACGGTTGCGCGGGCTTGTCGGCCCGCTGCCGCTCGAGCCAGCCGATCATCTCGCGGGCGACGAGCTGGCAGCTGAAGCCTTCCTGCGGACCGACGGGCGAGCCGTTGCGGACGAAGTTGCGCGGGTTCTCGTGCGAGGGCGCGGCGTTGTTTTGCGTGGCGAACCAGTGATCGAAGCCCGCGTCACCGGGCTGCGGCTGCGCGGACGAGTTGAACGCGGCGTTGCAGTGCCATTTCCCCGCGAGGGCCGTGGCGTAGCCGGCGCTGCGCAGGAGCCTCGGCAGCGTGATTTCCTCGCGGCGCAGGTGGGTGAGATGGCGGCTCTCCGCCGTGGTGGCGCCGGGCGCCGCGGGTGGAATCCAATCGAAGACGCCCGCGCGGTTGGGGCTGCGGCCCGTCATGAGGCCGACGCGCGACGGCGAGCACACGGGCGCGGGCGAGTAGGCGCTCGTGAAGCGGATACCCTCGCGTGCGAGCCGGTCGAGGTGCGGGGTCTTGATGTGCGGGTGCCCTTGGACCGCGAGATCGCCGTAACCGAGATCGTCGCAGAGGATGACGAGGAAGTTGGGGCGGGCGGGCTCCGCGGCGGACGCGGAGCGGAGAAGGGAGAGGGGAGAAAGGAGAAGGAGGAGGGTGAGGAGGCGGGGCATGGTGACGAAAACGGTGAACTAGGGAGTGCTCCGATTCTGCAAGATCGAGTCGTCCTGAGTCGTTGGGAAGACAGGCCGACGCAGCTTTGAGCGGACATAGAACCAGCTACCAATCAATCCTGCGACAAGCAGGCCTGCGGCGAGATATGGGTCTATGCCGCGATTCGAACGCACGGCCGCGAAAACTTCGTCGTAGCTGACGATTACTTTTCCATCTTTTTCTAGGTGCCAAATCCAGCGATTGCCATCGGGCGTATCGGAAAGGAATCGCACTTTGTCGCCGGCTTCCACCAGCCGGTGAATCCGATCTGGATCAGGAAACCAATCCAAGTAGCGGTAAGTAGCAGTGCGGCCGACGATGCGGATCGCGGGAAAAGTTGCCGTGCTGTATCTGTTTTTGCGCGATTCCGAAAACACGCTGCCCACGGTTCCCTCGATTTGCATCAGGCTTGAGCGTGCGGGAATGGGCTTCGCAAAGCTCCGCCAACCCAGCACGCATCCCCCAATCAGGCAGGCTAGTAGCGCGACAACGACGCGTAGTTCTGAAAAAACTGGATGCACGAGTCCTTTATTGGCTCTACGGCCGCGCTCCGCGCCAGCCCGCGGCGAGTTGCTTTTCCAGCTCGGCGATCGTGGCGGCGTGCTCGGGGCGGGTCGCGAGGTTTTGGTTTTCGGCGGCGTCGGCGCGTCGGTCGTAGAGTTCGCGGGCGACGAGCGTGTCGCCCTTGCGCCATTCGACGTAGCGCCAACGGTCGGTCTCCATCGCGGTGCCGAGGTTGCCGCCCTTGGGGTATTGGCTAAATGCGGCTTTTTTCCACGGGCGGTCAGGGTCGGCGGAGAGCAGCGGCGCGAAGCTCGTGCCCTCGAGGCCCGCGGCGTCGCGCGGCGGGGGCAGGCCGGCGAGCTCGCTGAGTGATGGAAACAGATCGACGAGCTCGACGAAGCCGGTGGCGTGGCGGCCCGCGGTCTTTTGGCCGGGCGTGGCGACGATGAGCGGCACGCGCGTGGCGCCATGGTAGTTGTTGTGCTTGCCGCCCCACCACGCGTGCTCGCCCATGTAGTAGCCGTGGTCGCTCCAGAAGACGACGATGGTGTTCTTGGCGAGGCCGGTCTCGTCGAGCGTGTCGAGCAAGCGCCCGATCTGCGCGTCGACGTAGCTGATGGCGGCGAAATAGGCCTGCAGGCAACGCCGCGCGTAGTCGGCGGGGAGCTGGCCCTCGGGCACGCCGGCATACCAGCGGAAATCGTTGCCGGTGGTGGCGGCGAAGTCGGGCGCGTCCTTGGGCGGGTAGTTGTTGGCGGGGATCGCCAGCTGCGCCGGGTCGTAGAGGTCGAAATATTTCTTCGGCGCGATCCACGGGACGTGCGGATTGGCGAAGCCGACGGCGAGGAAGAAGGGCTGCTCCGGTTTCTTCGCGAACTCGCGCAGCTGCTTCGCCGCTTCACGAGCGCATGCGCCGTCGAGCAATTCGTCGTCGGCGCAGTCGACGGCCTCGAAGGCGGGGCCCGCGGTGGCGACGTTGCCTTTGCCTTTTTGCGGCGGGGCCTTGCCGGTGCGCTTGCCCTCGGCGCGGCGCGCCTCCTGCGCGGCGCGCGTGATTGGGCCGCCGCGCGGGGCGAGCTGGCTGGCGTGCCAGGCCGGCACGGACCAGGAGGCGTCGTCGTCGATGCCGACGTGGTAGATTTTTCCCATGCTGCGCGTGAAGTAGCCGTGGTTCTTGAAATGCTGCGGCAGCGTCGTGACGTCGGGCTGGTGCGTGCGGACGGTGAGCGCGGGATCGATCGTGTAGACCTGCGTGGTCGCGGGGCGGCGGCCGCTGAGGAGGGAAATGCGCGACGGAGAGCAGAGCGCCATCTGGCAAAACGCGCGGTCAAACGCGAGGCCGCGGGCGGCGAGGCGGTCGAGGTTGGGGGACTTGACGACCCGATCTCTGTAGAGGCCGAGCTGCGGGCGCATGTCGTCGGCGGCGATGAAGAGGACGTTCGGGCGCGGCTGAGCCTCGGCCGAACGGAGAAGGGTGAAGGGAGAAAGGAGAAGGAAGCAGAGAGCAAGGCGGTGCATAGTGAATCGAGGAGATGCGGTCCGGCGGAAATGGAAACGGCGGCTGGGGAGCCGCCGATCCGTTTGAGCCATGGTGGCGGGGCTCACCGTTTCTGCTGAATGAACGTGTGGATGCCCTTCTTGTTGCTCGAGAGGATGTCGGGCAGGCCGTCGCCGTTGAGGTCGGCCACGGTGATTTGCGTGCCGACACCGCTGTTGCTGTCGACGAGGTGCGGGACGAACTCCGCCTCGCGTCCCTTGCGGCGCAGCTCGAACCAATAAATGACCGCCGGCGCGCCGGGCTCGGCATCCTTCGTTGGGCCGTGCGCCCAGAAACGCTTGCCGGTGACGAAATCCATGAGGCCGTCGCGGTTGATGTCGGCGGCGACGAGCGCGTGCGGCTGCGTGAACTTCACGCCGTGCGGGCTGTGGCTCGGCTCGGAATTGACGAGCACGTGCTCCTTGAAGCCGATGTCGCCCTGACCGGTGCGTGCCTGCTCATACCACGCGAGCCCGTAGCCGTGCGCGTCCCAGCTGGTGACGACGTCGTTGAGGCCGTCGCCGTTGACGTCGAAGACCAGCATCTGCGCGCCGCCGCGCATGCCGGTGGGCGAGAACGGAAACTTGTGCTGCTTCCACTCCGCTCCGCTGCGGTAGTCCTTGGGCTGTTCCCACCAGCCGTCCTTGTCGAGGAGGTCGGGCCGGCCGTCGCCATTGATGTCACCGGCGCCGTAGCCATGCGTGTAACGGAAGTATTTCTTCGGGTCCGCGGGCGAAATGGCGCGGAAGGTGGCCTTGGCGGTCGGGTTTTTCCAATCGACCTCGCCGAAGCCGAGCCGGCCGGCGGAAAACGCGAGCAGCTCCGGCTTGCCGTCGCCGTTCATGTCGAAGAGCGCGGGCGACTCGCCGTTAGCCTCGTCCATCAGCACGTGCTTCTGCCAGTGGCCGGTCGCGCCCTTGCCGGGGTTGCGATACCACGAGGCGTCCTTGCCGGGCCAGGTGAAGACGAGGATGTCGGTCCAGCCGTCGGCGTCGAAGTCGTGCGCGTAGGTGAGGAAATAGTCCGAGTAGCTCTTCTCGCCGTCGAAGGGCTTCGCCGGCAGCGCGGTGAATTCATGCCGCTGCTTGAAGTCGGGGCCGGCATACCAATACGGCCCCGCGCAGAAGTCCGGCTTGCCGTCGCGGTTGAAGTCCGCGACGTGCGCGCCCTCGGACCAGAAGACATCCGTGATCTGCGTGCGCGAAAATTTCGGCGTGGCGGGCGCGGCCGCGGCGTGGGTGACGCCGACGACGGCAAGCGCCACGGCGGAAGAAAGGAACCGATGAAGGGAAGTCATGGCCGAGGGAGGGGAGGTAGGGTTGCGTGGACGAGCACAAAGGGATCCGCCGCGCTTGGCGAAGCCAATCCTCGCGCGCGTTTGGTCCGCATGGCGATGGCGCGGCGGGGTCGAGCTGAAGGCTCCGCGCCCCGGCTCTTCCCGCGCGGGAATCTCGGCCGCAGGCGCCGCCGCAATGGGAGCTCGATGCCACGGTCAGCTGTCGGCAGGAGATTATCGATGCCGCGGTGTTCATGTTTCCAGCCGTGCGCAGGGGATCTCGCGCGGGGCCGCCGTGCGGGACGATCTTGCCGCAGGCCTCGCATCGGTTGCTGCCCGGCATTTTCGCGGAGGCCAAAAAATGAGGTGCTTTCGACAAATTGAGCGAAGAGATCGGCGCATGCGCGTGGCATAGTCCGGCGATGAAAACAAAAGCCAGTCCGTCAAAGCCACGCATCGGACCTGTGGAAAAGGTCCCGCGGAAATGGGCCGCGCACTTCCGTGCCCTTGGGCGGCTGCGTGAGCGCATCCTGCAGGAAAGGTCGGAGCATCGCGTCGCCGCGGCCGAGCCGGAAAAGGGGCACGCGGCCGACTGGGTCGAGGCGGCCTCGGAGAAAGCCGAGCGCGAAATCGTTGCGGCCGAGCTGGGCGAGGAAGAGCGCGAGCTCGGAGAAATCGAGGCGGCGATCGAGCGCATTCGGCGGGGCACCTACGGCGTGTGCGAGGCGACCGGGAAGCCAATCCCGGCGGCGCGGTTACGGGCGCTGCCGTGGACGCGTTACACGCTTGAGGCCGCATCGGCGATGGAACGACGGCGGTGAGTGCCCGGGTTTGGCCGCCTGCGGGCGTCTAGCCGCCGGAGTGGAGCTTTGACCATTTGCGCGGGCTTCCGGCGCCGTTCAGCGCGCGCTGAGAATGCCGTGCGAGGCCTGTGACGTTCGCTGGCAGGGCCTGACCTTGGTCAGGCCTGAACGCGAGAAGCGCTGTCGAGTGGGTGGTGGGTTCGGCCACTGGGCATCGACCAACGTCGAGCCCTGCAAAACTCCGGGGCTTACGGCGCGGCTTGCAGCGCGGCCCTGAGGTAGCCCAGCGCGAAAGCCATGCCAGCGTGCCACGGCGCGGCGCAGCTCATCTGCGGCGCGTGGTCGGGGATGATGACGCCCGTGAATCCGTTGCGTCGCAAGATTGAGAGCACGCGGAAGACATCCACGTCGCCGTCGTCGATGAACGATTCCTTGTAGGTCGGCACCTTGCCGCGGACGTTGCGCAGATGGACGTAGCCGATCTTCTGCTGGCGGCTGTAGCGATCGACCGCGGTGTAGACGTCGCCCTCCGTCATCTCGGCGATCGATCCAACGCAAAACTCCAACGCGTGCGACGGGCTAGCGTTGAGGTCGAGCGCGCGCTGGTAGAGATCAGGTTGGTAAACGAGCCGCGGCTGGCCGCGGATCGTGGGCATCGGTGGATCGTCGGGGTGGAGCGCGAGGCGAACGCCGGCTTTTTCCGCCGTCGGCAACACGTCGTCGAGGAAGCGCGCGTAGCGCGACCACAGCTGCTCGGGCGT
>JAEUHB010000151.1 GCA_016794665.1 Opitutaceae bacterium | reverse complement strand
GGCGCGGGGTCGAGCTTGGCCGACTGCCACGCGAGGAAGCGCCACGCGCCTTTTTCGAAACGATAGGCGGCGAGGACGCTCAGGTAGAGTTCGTTGTAGGGCTCCGTCTTGCCGAGCTGCACGCGGCAGCGGGCGGTCATGTGGACGAGGCCGGGCGCGACCTCGCGGAAATCGCGCTGCTCGTAGGTGACCTTGCGGTAGACGGACCGGCCCTCGGCGATCGCGGGGATGAACGAGGCCTTGGTGTCAGGCTTGCCGTTGGAGTGGACGTAGAGGAGGTCGTCGGAAAACGCGGCGTCGAGCTTCGCGCGATCGGCGGAGATCATGGCGGCGATGCGGGCGTCGTCGGCGGCGCGCCAGGCGGCGACGCGATCATCGGCGGCGCGGAGGAGGGCGCTTTGTGCGCAACAAGCGAGGGCGAGGGCGAGGAGGCGTAGGGATGTTTTCATGGATGGAGGGGGAAATCGAAACACACGGCGCGGGAGTGCGGCGCATGCGGGGCAGCGGAAAATGTTCAGCCTGTTTTCGACCGAAGAGTTAACCACTAATGAGCACTGATAGGCACTGATGAAAATGGCCCAGGCTCCGTTGCCCTTGGCTCGCGCATCGCAATTGGGTGGGCTGGCGCAGTCCAGAAACGGGGATTGCGTCAGTGTTCATCAGTGAAAATCAGTGGTTCAACGGTTGGTTCTTTGGCTCAGGGTTTCTGCACGAACGGCGCGAAGAACGCGGCTTGCGTGGGTGGGTAGCGGCCGATGAGGCGCACGCCTTCGTCGAGCTGCTCCTCGCTCTGCACATGGCCGGTGGCGTGGAGGCGCGCGATTACGTCGTAGCGCGCGTGCGGCACGAGCAGCTCGATGGCGGCGTGGGCCTCGGCGATGAGCTCAAGGCAGCGGGCTTCGAGCGCGTCTAGGCCCTCGCGCGTGAGCGCGCTCACGAACAGCGCGTCGGGCGCGAGCCGGCGGGCATTGCGGCGCATCGTGGCGGTGGCGGCGTCGGTCTTGTTGAAGACCGTGATGATCGTCTGGTCGGCGGCGCCGAGCTCGGCGAGCACGGCGAGCGTGGTGGCGTGGTGCTGCTCGACGTTGGGGTTGGTGACATCGAGCACGTGGACGAGGAAGTCCGCGACGATCACCTCCTCGAGCGTGGCCTTGAAGGCCTCGACGAGCCCGTGCGGCAGGCGGCGGATGAAGCCGACGGTGTCGGTCACGAGCAGCTTCTGGTTGCCGCGCAGGACGAGCTGCCGCGTGGTGGGATCGAGGGTGGCGAAGAGCTTGTCGGCGGCGAGCACCTGCGCGCCGGTGAGGGTGTTGAGGAGCGTGGATTTGCCGGCGTTGGTGTAGCCGACGATCGCGCAGGTGGGCACGGGCACGCGCTGGCGCTTGCGGCGCTGCACGTCGCGCTGCTTCACCACGGTGGCGAGCTCCTGCTTCAGGTGCACGATGCGGTCGCGCACGATGCGGCGGTCCTGCTCGAGCTGGGTCTCGCCCTCGCCGCCCATCGCGCCCTTGCCGCGCTGGCGGGACAAGTGCGTCCACGCGCGCGTGAGGCGCGGCAGCGAATACTCCATGCGGGCGAGCGCGACCTGGAGCGTGGCCTCGCGCGTGTGCGCGCGGTCGGAGAAAATCTCGAGGATGACCTCCTGCCGGTCGATGACGGCGAGGCCGGACAGCTCCTCCCAGTTGCGCTGCTGCGCCGGCGAGAGCGCCTCGTCGAAGATGATCACGTCGGCGCCGTCGGCCTTCGCGAGATCGACGATTTCCTGGGCCTTGCCGCTGCCGAGGAGGAGCGCGGGCGTGGCGCGGCGGAGGTTGACGAGCTCGGTGCGCGTGACGGCGATGCGGAGATTCTCGACGAGTTCCTTCAGCTCCCCGAGCAGCTCGGCCGCCTCGCCCTCCTGCATGTCGGCGGTCTGCACGCCCACCAGGAAGGCGCGCTCAAGCTTGGCGGGTTTGTCGGTGAGGAAGTCGGCCATCGGGCCAACGGAGCACAAAAGCGGTTCCGGCGCAGGAACATTCTTTCAGGACCCCGCCGTGCCCGGAGTCGCCGCGGCACGATTGGCCTCGCCGACGGAACGCAGGAGCGCGCGCAGGGCGTCGCCGTTCACGAGGCGGATTGCGCGCACGTCGTCGCCGACGACGTGGACCACGAGCGTATCGTAGCCGGCGCGCAGTGCGGCGACGCCGGCGCGCGGGAAACTCCAGTAGATCCAGAGGTCCGCGCCGACGCGCTGCGACGGCGGGCCGTAGCGCGCGAGCACGGAGGCGGCGGTGGGCGCGCGCATCGCCAGCGCTTCGAAAGGCACAAGATCGCGGGCTGACGCGCCGGGCGGCTGCGCTGGAGACAGCGTGGAGGCAGCCGCAAGGACAACGGGAGCGAGGAAGCGTGGCGACATGAGGCAAAAGGTATGCCCGGACAAACCGGCGGAGACCGGCGCGGTTACCTGATGGCCCCGGCGAATGAGACGAACCGCCTGCCGGCTGCGATGAACGCGGGGCGCGGACTACGATTCCACCCGCGGCAGCTCGATGCGCACCCGCAGCCCGGAACGGTCGCGGCGGTTCTCGAGCCGGATGGTGCCGCCGTGGAGCTCGACGATGCCCTTGCAGATGGCGAGGCCGAGCCCGTGCCCGCGCGGGCCCGGGGCGGCGCCGGCGGGAGGAGCAAACCGCACGAAGCGATCAAAGGCCCGCTCGAGCTGCGCGGGCGTCATGCCCGGGCCCTCGTCGAGCACGGAGAGAACCCAGCGCGGGCCCTCGGCGTGCGACTCGAGGGTGATTCCGCTGCCGGGGGGCGCGGCGTTGACGGCGTTGCCCACCACGTTGAGCAGCAGCTGGCGGAGCAGATCAAACTCGCCGCGCAGGGTCCCGGGTTCGTTGCGGCCGATCGCAAAGCGGGCGTGGCGATCCTCGGCGAGCGCGATCGCGTCGTCAGCCAGCGTCGCGAGCAGCGCCTGGGTCTCCAGGTGGCGGAAGGCGGTCGTGAGCGCGCCGCTGTCCGCGTGGGCGAGAAACAGGAGCCGATCGATCATCTGCTGGAGCCGGGAGATTTCCTCCAGGATGTCGGTGACGGTGGCGGCGCAGTCCGGATCGTGGCGCGCCTTGGCGCGGAGCTTCTCGGCGTTGAGTTGGATCAGGGCCAGCGGGGTCTTGAGCTCGTGCGAGGCATCGGCGGTGAACCGGCGGACTTGCTCGAACGAGCCATGGAGGCGATCGAGCATGCGGTTGAGCAAGTTGGTCAGGGAGGCGAGCTCGTCGCGTCCGGCCGGCGTGGGAATGCGCTCGGTCAGGTGATCGGCGCCGATGCGCTCGGCCGTTTCCTCGATCGCGCGCAGGGGCCGGAGCGTGGCGCGGCTGAACCCGTAGCCGAGGACGAGGCTGAGCAGGGCGGAGCCAATCAGCAGGAAAATGCTGATTCGGATATAGTCTTCGATCAGGCGCTCCGAGGGTTCCAGCGGGCTGCCGATTTGCAGGAGCCACGGCCCATGGCGGCTGGCGGAGACATGGACGCGGCCGAAGTAGGGAATCGTGGTGGTCCAGTGGCGTGGGGCCGAGCCGTCCACCGGCAGAATGGTTTCGCCCAGGTTGTTCGACCGGAAAACGACCTCGCCGCCGGTCTTGGCGACCTGAATCACGAACAGCGCCGCGTCGCTGTCGGCATCGTGCCGGATCCGGTCGGCGATGGCGGCGGCGGTGAGCGAGCTGTCGTTGCCCACCAGCTCAAAGAGCTCGCGCGCCTCGACCTCGTGGAGCAGCTCGAGGCTGCGCTCCACCTCGCGGTCGAGCAAGAAGCCGCCCACGGTGAGAACGATCGCGGTCGTGGCCGTCACAAGTCCCGCAAACTGCAGGGTGAGGCGGAGGGTGAAGGACTTCACGCGAGTTGGTAGCCGGCGCCGCGAACCGTGCGGATGAAGGGCTCGGCCCCGGGCTGGTCGAGTTTCTGGCGGAGGCGACGCACGTAGACCTCGATGAGGTTGGTCTCGAGATCGTAGGAGGCGTCCCAGATTTTCTCGGCGATGAGCGTGCGGTTGAGGACGCGGCGCGGATTTTGCAGGAAAAGCTCCAGGAGGGCGAACTCGCGCGCCGTGAGATCGACGGCGCGGCCCTCGACGGTCGCGACCCGCGCGAGCAAATCGAGGCGGACGCCGCGGTGTTCCAACGTGGTCGCGCGAGGGGCCGTGCTTTGCCGCCGCAGGAGCGAGCGCAGGCGGGCGACGAGTTCCTCGATGCTGAAGGGCTTGGGCAGGTAGTCATCCGCCCCGAGATTGAGGCCGAGGATGCGATCGTTCACGGCATCGCGGGCACTGAGCACGAGGACCGGTTCGTTGAAGCCGCTGGCTCGCCACTCGCGCAGGAGGTCAAAGCCATCGCCATCGGGCAGGCCCAGATCGAGCACGATGGCGTCATACGGTGAATCGGCAAGGGCGTCGCGAGCCGCGGCGCAGGTCGTGACCAGCCGCGTGGTGTAGGCCTGTTCGCCGAGCGCGCGCTCGATGAACCGTCCCACGCGGGCCTCGTCCTCGACAATTAGGATTTTCATGGCTGGGTCGCGGCGGAAGGACCGCCAGCGGGCTCGTTGTGCAGGCTGCGGACGTGACGCGCGAGCCCAACCACGTCGGCATCGGGCAAGTATTCGTGGCCGGCCATCGCGAGGCCCGGGAGGCCGAATTTCACGATGCGCGCGATTTGCGGTTCCTCGGTCGCAGGCGCGCCCGGCGTCACGCGCCGCCATGGTTCGCGCGACCAGTCGGGCGGGCGAATACTGAGCCGCGGAGTGAGCGGGCCGTCGGCCCGGCCGCTGGGGCCGTGGCACTGCGCGCAGAGTTTCAGGAACAACGTGCGAGAGTCCGCCGGTGAGGTCACCTTTGTGGGAGAGGGCACCCATGCGGCAATCTGGGTGTAGCGTTCTTCGAGCGTGTCGGCGCCGAGCGAGGCGAGGTAAGCGAGCAGGGCATCGCCTCGTGTGGCGTCGCCGGAAAAGAGATGCGCATAGGACGGCATGCGCGAGCCCGGCGACACCGCGCGGGGTGCAATCAAGTGGAGGCGGTTCCACTCCGGAGACCGGCGGTTGCCCACGTTGGCGAGGTCGGGGCCCTGACGGCGGGTGCCGAAAAGAGGCGGCTGATTCGCCAGGCTGGAAGTGACCCGTGTCGCCGGGCCCCAGCGCTCGATGTCGTCCGCGGCCTTCGAACGGACAAACTGGGAATGGCAGTGGATGCAACCCTCCGCGATGTAAACCTCCCGGCCGTGGGCCACGAGGGAGTTGTTTTCCGACGCGCGCGCGGGATCGATTCCGCACGCAAGGAGCACGAGGCCGAAAGCGGCCGTGCGCAGCACCACGCGGCGCCATGCCAGCATGCCGATCACGGCCAACGTGGCCGCGCCGACGAAGCCCAGCGGTATTTCCGCGAGATCCTGGGCCATGCCGATGCCCAGCGCGGAGCCGACCCAGCCGGCCAGACAATAGGTGGCGGCCGCGGCGGACGGCAGGCCGCGTCGCGCGGGAATCTCCACGAGGAGGGTCGAGTAGAGGGATACGCCGGCGGCATAAGCCGGGCCCGCCCATGCACCCGACGTCGCCTCGCCGCGCAGCAAGACACAGGCGACGCCCAGTGCGGCCAAAGCCAGCAGCGCCACGAGCGCACGCTGCCGCCGGTCCAGCAGCAGGCCCGCGACCACCGAGGCGCTGGCGTGCAGGCCGGCGTTGGCCAACAGGCCCGAGGTGGAATGCCACGTGGCGGTGCGCAGCGTGGCGTTGTGCTGGATGATGTAGAACGCCGCGGAATCCATCCACACGAGCGCCAACAAAACCACGATCCAACGCGTGATCGCCCGACAATCGTGGTCGACCGGGGCCGACGGAGGCGGAGCGGTGAGCGTGAACCAGCGCGGAACGAAGGCGGCGAGGCACGCAACCGCCGTCGCCCAGATCGTCTGAGTTTCGGAGGCAGCGCGAAACATCGCGGGCAAGTTGCACGCTCCATAGGCTACGCCGGTCCCAAGTCCGATGCAGAGACCCAGTCGCCGCCCACCGGTCGCGGCGCCGAGCACGCTGGCCAGCCCGACCGTGAGCCAGCCGAGCGACAAGCCCGCCGCGCCAGCGGCGAGGAGCAGCCCCACCGGGCCCCGCGCCATCAAGCTCAAGGTGGCCGCGACGGCGCAGCCCATGAACCCGCCGGCGACCTGAGCTGCCGCGGTCGGCAGGGAAAACCGCCACGCTGCGAGCCATGCGCCGAGGACACCGCCGCCGCCCAAAGCCGCGAGCACCAGCCGAACGCGATCGCTACCGGCGGCCTTCGCGGCGATTTCAAGGAACGCGAATTCCGCGAAGATGAGGAAATAGAAATACGTCGCCGCGACCGCGAGCACGGCGGCCAGCCATGAGCGGCGGGAAAAAATGCCGGCCGGGGAAATCATGCCACCGCTGCGCGCTGGGCTGGGGCGGCCACGTT
>JAEUHB010000029.1 GCA_016794665.1 Opitutaceae bacterium | reverse complement strand
CCGGTGCGGCTTCCCCCCCGCCGCTCATGTCCACGCCAACCGGGTTTCGTCCGAGAATTCTCCCGCGGCTTCGTTTCGCGTTGTCCTTTGCTTTCAGTTACCTCGCTGCGCTTGCCGCGATCGCTGGTTTCGCGCCGTCGGCGCACGCCGCGGCGACGCGCCCGGGATTCGAACGCCCCGCAGCCCCGCGCTCGGGCCCGGCGCCGTTCCTGACCGAGGCGGTGGCATGGGATTTTCCGAAATACAGTGCGATGTCGCGGCAGCTCGTCTACCCGACGAAGAACAAGACCGAGGCCCCGTTCTACGACTTGCCCTTCGCGGTCAACATCCCGTTCGAGGTTCCCTTTGATGGCGGCGCGGTGCGCGTGTTTTTCGACGTGAACATCGTGTGGGACGAGCCCGAGCAGGCCGCGCAGGTCACGAACCCAGGACGTCCGCTGCAACCGTGGCTCCAGCCCGGCTCGCGCAACTGGAACTTCCACCAACAGGGCATCTACCGTATGGACGGCGCCCCAATTGCCGCTGGCAGCGTGGTCTGGGAGGAGAGCGGCGGCTCCGGTGCGCCGCCACTGTTGTGGCAGGCGGACGCCCCGTTCCCGCTCATGCTCAGCGGCGCACTGCCCACGGCGGCATCCAATGGTGACCGGCCCACGCGCCTTGACGTTTCCAGTCTGGTCAGCACGCCCAAGCCCCGCCGGCCCTTCACAGATCGCAACAATGAACACGACGGCTTCATGCTGGATCGCCCGATCGTGCTGCGGCCAGCGGCGCCAGGTTGGTATGCGCTCTGGTTCACGCTGAACCCGGAGATATCGTGGTGGCCACCCGAGCAGCTTCGGTCCGACGACACGCTGCGAGCCCGTCTCATCGTTCACTATATGGTCGCGCGCCGCGAGCGCCTCAACGGCACGGGCGGCTACTTCACGCGTCCCGATCTGGCCTGGCTGTGGGAGGGCGCGACCGCGCCGGCGACCCGCGCGATCGATCCGAACCTGGTCCGCGCGCACACCGTCGAGATTCCCCTGGTGCTGCGGCGCGACGGCTGGGTCTTCGACCGCGCCGAGATCAAGCGCGCGAACCCCGCGAACGATTACCTCGAGAAGAAGCTCAATGCGGGCGACTACGCCAATGCCGTCGTCAAGGCCAGCGCCCAGCCTTCGTCGCGCGGCATGACGGCCACCTACACCAGCAGCATCTTCGAGCGCCGCGACCGCTCCGCGGCCTTCCCGCCGACGCCGTCGCGGACTGCCACGATGACCTGGGACATCACATTTCCGGCGGAGATCATGGACGGCGGCGCCGCCCTGATCGAGGCCCGCGGCGGGCTCACGAAGACCGGCGGGGACGTCCTGTTCCAAAATCGCAGCCCCGCGTCGTTCCACGAGGATTTCCTGCCGCAGTGGATCTTTCCGCCCACCAAGGACCCGGCCGGGGTGGGTTCGCTGCTGGAGGTGGTCCGCAACTACGATCCGTCGGCCAAGGCGGAGTTTCTTTCCACGTGGGGTGCACGCCTTGGCGATCCCGATGGCGCGAAGTTCTGGCACCTGGCAAAAGGCGGCGAGCTGCCCGGGCCAGGACAGAGCACGCGCTTCACGCTGATCGCCCGCCCGATCAGCCCGTCGTTCGTCAACGCCCACAACCGTGCGTGGCTCCCGATGCTCTACAAGGATTTAGGGCCGCAGCCACTGTTCACCCTCGACGCCGGCCCGTGGCGCATTGAGGCCCACTACCGGCGCAAAAAGGATCCGGCCCGCTTGGTCACAGGCGCGCCCGTTGCCGGACCAGCGACAATCACCAATGAGAAGGACGAGTTTTGGGAGTGGTTTCCGAATTACTCGCAGCTCCTGCGCGAAAAGCTGGGCGAGGTCGGCAAATTGGAGACCGAGATCGCCATCGAGCGCGAGCTGTGGCAGCAGGAGCGCCGCACGGCCCGCGTGCTGCTCGCCGCCTACCAAACTGCGCAGAATCCCGGCAGCTGGTCCGACTGGTTTGCCTCGAGCCATACGAAGGCGGAGTTTTCCGAGGCGATGATCGCGCGACTCGGTCGGGCCGCGGGCAAGGCCAACGCGGCCGCCTTCGCGCACCTCACCGGAATCCGCGATCGCATCGCCAGGATTCGCCAGGCGCACGAGGCGATCCTCGCGGAGATTGATCGCGTCTTTCTCCGCTTCATCGATCGGCATCCTGAGCTCACGCTCTACAAGCGGCACCAGCGCGCCTTGCTCGAGGCCTCGGATTTCAAGAACGCCCTCGGCACCGGCGACCCCGGCCTGTTTCAGGCGGCGATGGCGCGGGCCAATCTCCAGCCGGACTCCCTCCAGCCCGCGGCGCTCGTGGCGATGGCGCAGTTGCAAATCGAGAACGGCGACACGATGGGCGCGATTCAGGCGCTGCGGAGCGCCGTCCGGCAGGACCCGGAAAACGAGGACGCGCGCCGGCGGCTGCGTGACATCGAGTGCACGCTCATCAAGGTGGCGCTCGACAAGTCGCAGGGCGCAATCGCGCAGGCGCGGAGGCATTTTTACGGCTACCTTGAGGAGCGTGGCTTCGGCGAGCGGGACCACGCGACGCCGGTCCGCACGGTGATGGTCCGCAGCCCCCTCGTGGATCACCTCCACGGCGTGGACAACGGCCAATGGGTGGCCGACGTCCGCGCTCCGGGCTTGGCAAGATACGACTCGGAGTCGGCCTGGGCGGTTTTCACGACGGGCGTCACGGGCGCGGTGTCCGGCCTGCTGGGCCGCGCCGACCAGGAGGCCCGCGCACTCGACGCTACCGAGCGCGACATGACGGTGGCCTTCCTCGGTGCCCATACGATCCTGCGCCTGCGGATGCGTGGCCACACGCTCGAGGAGATCAAGTCGCTCACGACCTCGCAAATCCAGGAGGAGATCACGCGGGGAGCGGCCAACGCCCCGGCGATGAAGCGCGAACGGGCGCAGGAACTCGGCCTCGCCATTCACCAAGCGTTCCTCCTGCCCGAGCTCGCCGCGCTGATGAGCGAGGACGCGCAGGCCCTGCGCAAGGGGCTTGCCAGCAGCTACTGGAACGAGCGCGACGTCGGCAACACCTGGGCCGAGTGGGTGGGGGACCTCACGAGCCCGAAGAACCTCGTGATGATGCTCATGCCGATGTCGATCGGAAGCGTCGGCGGGCAGGGCGCGGGCATCGCATATTGGACGCGCGCTGAGGCGGCGTTTGTCCAAGGTGCGACGCGCACGGGCTACGCGGACACTGGCACGATGGTGGTCGCTCGGATGCTCCAGATGGATCGCGCGCTCGGCGCGATCGGTGGCACCCAGTCGGGCGCGAAACTCATCAAGCTCCTTGAACGCAGCCAGCAGTATCAGGAATCGCTCGGGCTCTTCGGCCAGGCGGGCTGGACGCTCGGCAAGATGGTCTCGGTGATGGCGCTGCAGGGGCTGATGGTCTACGAGGCGGAGCAGCTCGGAGGGCCGCGCGCCGCTCTCCTCGTCGAGGCCCTGCTGCTCTTCGGCGGCGACACCGATCTGCTGGTCAAGTTTCTCGACGGTGCGCGCATCTCGCGCCAGACGGCCCGCCTCGCGCTCGATCGCTTTGTGCAGACCTCGGAGCACCAGCAGGCCGAGTTGCGCCGCATCCAGCTCCGCATGGTGGAGCTGCAACATCAGCTCGAGCAGCGAATGCAAGGGAAGCAATCGCCGCCCTTTCGGCGCACGCCGCCGCCGGAGATTACGCCGCCACCCACGCCACCACCGCAGATCGCGCCGCGTCCGCCCCTCAAGACGCCCCCCGTGAAGGGCGCGACGCCAAAGGGCCCCGTCACCCCCCCGGCTCCCATCGGCGCGGCGAATTTGGAACCGCCAGGCCCGCGCATCCCCAACGGCCAGCCGGGCAACGACAGCCGCATCTTGCTCGAGGCGGCGGAGGATGGCTTGGAGCAAGGGAGCGACAACGGTGCCATCGCCGCGTCGAAAAAAATCGAGGCAGACATCCTGAAGGAGGCGGAGGAACTTGCCGCGAAGCAGGAACAGGCGCGCCGGTTGGCTGCGAAGCTCGCCAACGCCCCGCCCTCAGGGCCCCTGCCCGACCGTCCGCCGGGCACGGGCCGGTTTCTCCCGAACGCCGAGGGCGGCCAGCGACTGCCACCACAGCCAAGCCACCTCAACGAGACCTGGCTCGCGGCCGAGCGTGCGCTCTTCGGCGGCGACTACGCCGAGGCCGAGCGGCTTTACGCGCAGATGCTCGTGGAATTCGCCCGCGACGCCCACGCCGGCAAGCCACTCGGCCCCTCGGCGCTGCCACCCGTGATGATCAAGCACCGGCTGGAGCAAGCCCGCCAGCTCATGACCCGGCCTCCGCCTCAAGTCGACCGCGCCGCCACCGCCGGAATCATGCGGGCCATTCCCGACTCGGAGGTGGACGCGATCCTCGCCATGCCCCGCGGCGACGGCCCGCCACCCGGCGCCGCCGGCTCGATCGCGCCGACGGAAGGAAACCAATTCATCATCAAGGAAGTGTTGCTAGGCGGGAAGCTGACGCCCGGCCCCAAGGAACTTGAGCGCATGATTCAGGGCGAAGTGATCGCCGCGGAGCTCAACGCCATCCTCGGCCAGGCCACCCCCGGCACGAATGTGAAGGCAAAGTGGATCATCGGCGCGGACGGCCGGCCCGAGATGCAGTCGGCCTCGTTGATCTATCGCTACGTCCCCGGCGACCGGGTAGACCTGATCGAGCCCGCCGACCTCTTTCACTTGCGCGATCAATTGGCAGAGCATCGCGTGCTGGCAACGCTCCTCGGAGACTACGACCGCAAGCCGGACAACTACAAAATTTTCAACGGCGTGGTCTATGCGCTCGATGGCGGGCAAGCCGACATCATGGCCCTGCGGGCCATGGAGTGGGGCCCCAACACGCATCCGGCCACCATCGGCGGCATCGCCGGCAACGACCACTGGTATGTGACTGCGTATATGCGTCTGGACGACCCCGAGCTCGCCGCCACCTACCAGAAAATCCTGCTTTCGGAACTGTCGCTTACCTACCAGGCCGCCGAGCGCGGAATCGCCAAGGTGAAGCACCTGCTCGGGAATCCCGAGATGCGCGCCACGACCAAGGAGCGGCTGCGCGCCGCGTTTGGCCGCCTGCACAAGGACAACCCACGCTTCGCCGGCCAGACGCCCGAGCAGGTCGATCTCCTGCTAAACCGCATGGCCGAGGACACGCTTAATGCGATGGATGAGCGGCTGCCCGCCACCATTGAGGCCATGAAGACGCTCAACGATCGCAATGGCATCCCCTTGCCGGCGGGCATCACTTCGCCGCGCCGTGCCTCGCGCGGACGCCCGCCCAACGCAGTTTCGCCGCGCCGCGGCGGCGAACTGCTGCCTTTTGTCATGGAGCAGAAGCTTGCCGCATGAAAATACCGAACGTGATCGGATTTGTCCTACTCGTGGTGCTCGTCGCCACCCCGCTGTCCGCGCTCGAAAACGACGGCCCGCGCCGCGATCACCTCAAGCGGCTTCGCGGCGCAATTAATGCCTACGCCATGCTCAACCCGGGCAAGGTGCCGGAGAAACTCTCCGCGCTCGTCGACGAAAGCCTCCTCGACGGCCCGGCCTCGTTGCTGCGGCCCGGCAGCAAGGAGGTGGTGCCACCGCGCGCCGAACTTGATGCGCGCAGCGACTACACGGTCGAGGCCCTCGCCGGGGTGAAGGACATGGTCGTGCGGGAAAAAGCGCCACTGCCAGGCGAGACCGAGGTGCTGGCAATTTTCAAGGATGGGAGCATCCGCGCGCTGGCTGTGGCGGCCACGTCCGCCTCGTCAACCGCGAGTCCACCCACGCCTCCGACGGTTGCTCCGCCTGTCACGCCACGCCCGACTACGCCCGCGGTAATCCCGCCCACGAAATCAACCGGCGCCGCCACTATGCCGCCGCACCCGCCGCCCGTGGTTTCGCCCGAGATTCCGGCACCGCCCGCCACGCGGCCAGCCTCTTCAGCCACCGTCGCCACGCTTCCGACCGACGCGACCGGTTCGGTGACCACGATTACGTTTCCGCCGGACGATTCTCCGGTGGTCGCGATTCCGCCGAAGACTCCGTCTACGGTCAGGACTCCGCCTGTCCCGCCGCTTGGCCGGCCGCCGGCCACGTCCAGCACGCCAGTGCCCGACGATCTCACGGCGGCCCGTGCGGCGCTGGCAGAGGGCCGCGTGGCCGAGGCGCGCACGGCGTTCGCCGCGGCAGCCCAGCGCGATCCGCAGTCGGCGGAGGCGGCACTCGGGCTCGGTGATAGCGCGAGCCTGGCGGGTGACTTGGGTGTGGCGATGTCGTCTTACCTCAACGTCGCCCGGCTCGCGCCGGACACGCCCAACCTTCAGGTCGCGATTGCCGAGGTGTTTCTCGCGCGCGGCAACGCTCGCTCGGCGCGGCAATGGCTCGAAACCGAGGTGAAGTTGCGGCCGGGCTCGGCGCTGGCGTGGTCGTGGCTCGGCACGGTCCAGCACGACGGCGGTGAACTCGAGCAGGCGAGCGCCTCCATGAAGCGCGCAGCCTCGCTCGATCGCGAGGTGACGGCGCTGCGCTTCAAGCACGGCGTGGCGCTGCTGAGTCAAAACCAAGCCAAGCGCGCTGCGGCCGAATTCACCGCCGCGCTGCTGCTGGATCCGCGGGGCACGGGCGCGCACTATTATCTAGCCGAGTGCCAGGCGCGGCTCGGAGAGCGGGCCAAGGCGATCGAGAGCTTTGGCCGCTATTTGCAGGCCGATGCGACGAGCGACTGGGCCACCAAGGCGCGGCAACGAATCGAGGAGTTGCGCCGAAATCTTTGAGCGCGACGCGCAGACACGGACGCTGGCGTCCTGCACTGCCCGACAGGCCTTGAACTGCCGCGGGCAGGCCGCAATGTGGCACGACCATGCCGCGACCCACCACCGCCCTCATCGTCGACGACGAGCCCCACGTGCGGGCTTATGTGCGCACCCTGCTCCAGGAACTTGGCCTCACGACTTTCTGGGAGGCGGCCCATGGCGATGAAGTCATGCCGCTCGTGGCGGCGAACGCGCCCGGGATCGTGCTGCTCGACGTGAACCTGCCCGGAAAAAACGGGTTGCAGGTGCTCGAACAAATCCTCGCCGCCCATCCGGAGGTTCCTGTCGTGATGGTCACGGCGCAGAATTCGATGGAGACAGCGAAGCAGGCCGCCGCACTCGGCGCCTCCGGCTACATCCTCAAGCATAGCTCCCGCCCCGCGGTGCTGATCGAGTTGCGCGAGCTGATTGAGTCGCTGGACGAGGACGAGACCGAATAACGATACGCCGGGCACCTTCAGCGCGCTGTCTTGTCGAGCTCGCGGCGCGCGACGCGGATCTCGTCGAGCTGCTTTTGCAGCTCGGCCTTTTCCTCGCGGGTGCGTGCACGCTTCATCGCCTCGAGGATGTCCTTCTCAGCCTCCATCAGCTCGACGCGCTCGGCCGCGACGCGCTTCCGGAACTGCGCCGACTCGCCGCCAAAAATCGCGAGGGGCTTGGCAATCTTGATGTCGTTGAGCGCCAGATCGGTCTCGCTGGGCTTCAGGTTCTTTTTCTCGCGCGCGATGGCCTCCTCCTGTCTCGCGATTTCTACATCGAGCACGGTGAGCCGCTCCTTCCGCACCTCGACCCTGGGCAGCACGGTCGCGGCTTCCTTGCCGACCGCCGTCTTGGCGGCGGGGGTGGCGACAGGCTCGGCGGGTTTCGCGGCCTCAGGAGCGGCGGGTGTCGGCTCCGTTTTTTGCGCGGCCGTGGCAGGCGCGGCCGACTTGGCGAGAGGCACGGCCGCTTTCTTCTTCGCATCCTCCGCCACGCGCGCGCGCAGCAATTCGCGGGCGCTGGGGCGCGGCGCCTCCGGCTCGTCGGCCGCGCGGAGCGCAGCGGCAAACGTCAAGGCAAGGAAGAAGCGGAGGTTCATGGTCAAGGGCGGGTGGACGGTAGGCAGTGAGCGCACCCTGTCGAGGGCACAGACGAAGGGGCCCGAGCCAACCTGACGGGCGCGAGGAGCCGTTGTTCCCGAGATCAGGCAATCTCACGCCCAGCCCTGACGCCGCCGCACCGGCAGTGCGGCGCCGGCCGGTCGGACGAGCAGCGCCGGCCGGGGCTCACTTCACTGCTTCTTCATGTCCCACCAACGATAGGTGCTGGTCTCGGTGTAGCTGCGTGCAAGGCTTTGCCCGTCAATCCGGGCGCGGGATTTATCGCCACCGTCGCCTTTGATCCTCAGGCGGCAGTCCGGGGTGTTGCCATTCTCAGGGTGCAGCCAAATCTCCGCACCGTCGGCGGTGACACATCCGACAAAGACGCCGGGGAGCGGCGTGCCCCCGCTGCCGGGGATGGGCTTCCAGCGGCCGTAGCCCGTCGAATAATAGAGGACATGAAATGCGGTCCGCTCACTGGCGAACTCGATGCGCCCACGAATGAAACGGCGGTCCGCGGAGTGGGCGGTGGCGCCCGAGGTATCGTTGCAATCGATGATGCCGGGAGGCGAGTCGGTGTATTCGACGGTCATCTTGCCGATCGTGCCACCGGCATTGCGGAGCAGCCAGGTGCCACTGAAATCGAAGGTCGGCGCACGAGGATCGGCGACGGCAGGCTTGGCTGGCGCGGCGGGCTTTGGTTTGCCCGTGGCCGGATCGCAGCCGAGCGACTCGATGGATTCCTCAAGTAGGGAAATCTGGTTTCCGATCTGGGTCTGCTCCTCCTTGAGCTGGGCGATGTCGGCCAGCATGCCGGTGCGCGCCGTGCCGATGGCGGGACGGCCGGTCGCGGGATCGAAGGCCAGCATGTCCTCCAAGAGGGCGAGCCGCGCTCGGACCGCGGGCGCCCGAGAGCGCAATTTTTCCAGCGTGACGAATTTCTCAGCCGCGAGGGCGTGCTTGGCGTCGGGAGTCAGTTCGGCGTCCGGCTGGCGCCGCGCGGGCGGAAGAAAGGCCGGCCGTTTGCTTGGCTGCGGTGTGTCGGGCGCCTTTGCCGACTGTGTTCCGGCGGCGGCGGGGGCACCGTCAGGCACAGCAGCAGGCGTTGGGGGCGGCGTGACCGACAACACCGGGCTTGGCGGCAGCACGCTGGTATAGAGGGGAGGGCCTCCAGACGGGAGGGACGGATTGGAACCGGCCGTGCCCGCACCACTGGCGCGGCGCAACTGAGCCTGTTCCACGCGGAGCGCCGTGTCGTGTCGCTGCAGGTCCTTGAGCTGCTGAATCAAGCGGGCCCGATCGGCCGCCGGCGCATCCTGGATCTTCTCTGCTAGGGTCGCGGCTTGGGAGGCAACACGGCCGATCTCGGTGTCGATTTCGCGCAGGCGTTGACCGGAGGCCGTGGGACTCTGGGCGGCGGCGCAAAGCGCAAACAGGACAATCGCAAAGGGAGCTAGCGCCACGCGGACGCGGCGCCGCAGTGCCGAAGGCGACAATTGAATCGAGTGCATGGTCGTTTCCGTGGGGGAGTGGGCTTCGGCCGGTCGAGCGGCCCGAAACGGGGGAACTGTCGCCTTCCGTTTGAGCTGAGTTCGGGGCGGGTGCAACGCGCAAGTGTCCCAACCAAGTCCTCGATGCGAAGGCGCGGAACCGATCGCGCCCGCGAAGACCTCGGCCCGCAAAAAAAGGGCCGGTCAAAAATGACCGGCCCGCGGAGAAGTTGAACGATCGCCGCCGAGGCTTACAGCCCCTTCATCTTGCCGCCGTAGATCGCGCTGGCGCCGAGCTCTTCCTCGATGCGGAGGAGCTGGTTGTATTTCGCCACGCGGTCCGTGCGGCAGAGCGAGCCCGTCTTGATCTGGCCGGCGTTCGTCGCGACGGCGATGTCGGCGATCGTGACGTCCTCGGTCTCGCCCGAGCGGTGCGAGATGACGGCGGTGTAATTGGCCTCCTTGGCCATCTCGACGGCGTCGAACGTCTCGGTCAGCGAGCCGATTTGGTTCACCTTCACGAGAATCGAGTTCGCAGTTTTCGTCTCGATGCCCTTCTTGAGGAAGGCCGTGTTGGTCACGAAGAGATCGTCGCCCACGAGCTGCACGCGGTCGCCGATGGCGTCGGTGAGCTTCTTCCAAGTGACCCAGTCGCCCTCGGCGCAGCCGTCCTCGATCGAGATGATCGGGTATTTGCTCGTGAGCTTCTTGTAGAACGCGACGAGCTCGTCGCCGGTGAGGACCTGGCCCGTGGACTTCTTGAAGACGTAGCGGTTCTTCTCCTTCACGTAGAACTCGGAGGAGGCGACATCGAGGGCGAGGTTGATGTCCTTGCCGAGCTTGTAGCCGGCGTTCTTCACGGCGAGGGCGATGGCGTCGAGCGCGGCCTCGGCCGACTCGAGCTTGGGCGCGAAGCCGCCCTCATCGCCGACCGCGGTGGCGAGGCCCTTTTCCTTCAGCACCTTTTTCAGCGAATGGAAAACCTCGCAGCCCATGCGCAGGCCCTCGGAGAAGGTCTTCGCGCCGGTGGGCATCACCATGAACTCCTGGAAATCGATCGGGGCGTCCGAGTGCGCGCCGCCGTTCATGATGTTCATCATGGGGACGGGCAGCACCTTGGCGTTCGGCCCGCCGAGATACTTGTAGAGCGGCTGGCCGAGGGCGGCGGCGGCGGCGTGCGCGGTGGCGAGCGAGACGCCGAGGATGGCGTTGGCGCCGAGCTTTGACTTGGTGGGCGTGCCATCGAGCTTGAGCATCGCGCGGTCGATGCCGACCTGATCGCAGGCGTCGGCGCCGATGAGGGCGGGGGCGATCTTGCCCTTCACGTTGGCGACGGCCTTGAGGGTGCCCTTGCCGAGGTAGCGGGCCTTGTCGCCATCGCGCAGCTCGATGGCCTCGTGCTCGCCGGTGGATGCGCCCGAAGGCACGGCGGCGCGACCGAGCGCGCCGGAAGCGAGGCGCACGTCGACCTCGACGGTCGGATTGCCGCGTGAGTCGATGATCTCGCGGGCGTTGATGGCGGTGATGGTGGTGTTCATGCGGTGAAAAACGGGAATGACGACGGAGACGAAAGCAGCGAGCGTGCAGCAAAGCCGGCGCCGCGCGCGAGCGGAAAAATGCGCGGTGCGTCACGGCGTCGAGGCGGCGAAGTTGGCGCAAGGTGGGCCACATCCGCCCTGTGCTTTCCGCGCTGGACGCACCGTGCGTGCGACGCAAACGTGGGGCTGTGTCCGCCGATCTCGCCCCGCATCGCGCCGTCTTTCTGAGCTATGCCTCGCAGGATGCGGGAGCGGCGCGGCGCATGTGCGACGCACTCCGTG
>JAEUHB010000007.1 GCA_016794665.1 Opitutaceae bacterium | reverse complement strand
GACATCCTCGGTGAGCTGAACTACCTCGAGGGCCTGCGGCCCGCGCCCGTCGCTGAGAAGCCGGCGGATATCGCCGCCGGCAAGCCCGCCAACCTCACACCCGACGAGGCGCGCGTCTTCGAGTGTTTCCGCGGTGGTGCGATTATTGCACCCGATGCGCTCGCCACCGCCACCGGCCTCGCGGCCGCTCCGCTCTCCGCCACCCTCATGATGCTCGAACTGAAGCGCCTCATCGCCAAGCGGGCCGATGGGTCCTTCGAAGCGCGAAGCTGAGTCCACCATGAAATCCTGAACCGGAGGGCCGGGAGCTTCGGGAAGCACCTTCTCGATCTTCCCGCTCTTACTGTTCAAATCGTTTTTTCCGCACCATTCATCACTCGCCATGAAGAAATTCCTCTTTGTCCTCAGTCTTCTTGCTTCCGCCTCGGCCGTCCTTGCCGCCCCTGCCAAGCGCGCCATCACCCACGCCGACCTTTGGCTGCTCAAGCGCGTCGGCGCGCCCGTCCCGAGCCCCGACGGGAAGTGGGCCGTCTTCTCGGTGACCGTGCCCGCCTACGAAGCGAAGGATCAATCGTCGGATCTTTGGCTCGTGCCGATCGATGGCAGCGCTGCGCCGCGCCAACTCACCCACAGCAAGGGCGCCGAAACGGGGCCCGACTGGAGCCCCGACAGCCAGCGCGTGGCCTTCTCCGCCAGACGGGACGGCGACGATGCCGCTCAGATCTATGTCATTGATGTCGTGCGAGGCGGGGAGGCCGAGCGCGTGACTGCACTTTCCACCGGCGCGCGCAACCCGCAGTGGAGCCCCGACGGCAAGCAGCTGCTCTTCGTCAGCGAGGTGTATCCCGGCGCTGCTGACGACGAGGCCAACAAGAAGGCCGCCAAAACCGTGAAGGACCGCAAATACTCCGCCCGCGTCTACGACGGTTTCCCAATCAAGTATTGGGATCGCTGGCTCAGCGAAAAGAGAGCCCACCTGTTTGTGCAGGAGAACAAGGCCGGGGCCAAGGCCCGCGACCTCCTCGCCGGCACGAAGCTCGCGGCGCTGCCGGGCTTCGGCGGCAAAGAAGGCGAGACTTCGGAAAACCTTCCCGCCGCATGGTCGCCGGACGGCAAATCGATCGTTTTCGTCGCGCGCACCACGCGCAACCGCGCGGCTTATGCGAGCACCCCCACGCAGCTCTTCTCCATCGCGACCGCCGGCGGTGAACCGGTGCAACTCACCGATGACAAGGGCAGCTTCGACGAGCCGGCCTTCGCGCCCGATGGCCGCACGTTGCACGCCACGCACGTCGCCGGCGGCGACGGCAAGTCCTACCACCACACGCGCATCGTGTCGTTCCCGTGGCCGTTCGACGCCACAAAGCGCGCCACGCTCACCGCGAGCCTCGATCTCTCCGTGGTGAAATACGTGCCCGGGGCCGACAGCCGCACGGTCTACTTCACCGCCGAGGCCGGCGAGCAGACGAAGCTGTTCTCCGTGCCGGCCAGCGGTGGCGCCGCCACGGCACACGATTTGCCCACTGCCGGCTGCCTCACCGGCCTCGCTCGCGGCCGAAACACACTCATCGCCAACTTCGACAGCGCCGGCCGTCCGCCTGAGGTCGTGCGCCTAGATGTCGCCGCCAAGTCGTATCACGCCTTGACGCACTTCAACGACGAGGCGCTGGCCGGGCTCGACCTGCCGCCCGTCGAGCGTTTCACGTTCACGAGCGCCAAAGGCCGGCCAATCGCGAACCTGCTCGTTAAACCCGCCGGTTTCGACGCCGCGAAAAAATACCCGCTGCTCGTCCTCCTGCACGGCGGCCCCACGCCGCAGTTCAAGGATCAGTGGGTGCTGCGCTGGAACTACCACCTGCTCGCCGCACCCGGCTATGTGCTTGTGCTCACCAACTATTCCGGGTCCACCGGCTACACCGAGGCGTTCGCCCAAGGCATCCAGTTCGATCCGCTGCGCACCCCGGCCGAGGAAATCAACCAAGGCGCCGACGAAGCGATCAAACGATTCCCGTTCATCGACGGCTCGCGGCAGGCCGCGGCGGGCGCGAGCTACGGCGGCCACCTCGCCAACTGGCTGCAGGCGACGACCACCCGCTACAAGGCCCTCGTCTCGCACGCCGGCCTCGCGACGCTTTCCACGCAGTGGTCCACGAGCGACAGTGTCTATCCCCGCGAGGTCACCAACGGCGGCCCGGTCTGGGAACAGAACCCGATTTGGCGCGAGCAGAGCCCGACCACCTACGCGGGCAACAATGCCAAGGGCACGGGTTGGAAGACGCCGATGTTGGTGACCGTCGGCGAGCAGGATTTCCGCGTGCCCGCCAACAACGCCTACGAGATGTGGACTTATCTCCAGCGCCTGCGCGTGCCGGGCAAGCTCCTCGTGTTCCCCGACGAGAACCACCACATCCTCAAGGGCGAGAACTCGAAGTTTTGGTATGGCGAGGTGCACGCGTGGCTCGCGCGACACCTAAAGTGACACCGTAGGGCGAGGCGTCCCGCCAAGCCGCGGCTCAACGCGGACGGTTCGCCCTACCTATTTGTCACCCTAACCCGGCGGCCACGTCATCTGCCGCTGCGCGAGCAGATGGATGTGCAGGTGGGGCACGGACTCGCAGGCGTGCGGGCCGTTGTTCACCACGAGGCGGAAGCCGTGCGCGAGATTCAGTTTCTTCGCGACCTGCCCCGCGACGAGCAGCAAGTGACCGAGCACCGCTTGATCGGCGGGGACGGCCTCGCCCACGCGTGGGATGAGTTTCTTCGGGATGACGAGCAGATGAACCGGCGCCTGCGGCTGGATGTCGTGCAGCACGACGCAGTGCTCATCCTCGTGCTCAATCTTGGCGGGAATCTCGCGGTCGATGATGCGTTGGAAGATCGTTTTGAACATGGGGAAGAAGTGATCACCACGAAATACACGAAACACACGAAATGAAGATCACGTTTCTTCGGCTGTTCGGTTTTCGTGTCTTTCGTGTGTTTCGTGGTTTCACAAAAACAGCAGCTGAAGATTCGAACCGCGCACGGTGCGGGCGGCGGCGAGGTCGCGGATGAAGGCGAGCGCCTCCTCGTAGTCGCGCTTGCGGCGCGGGGTCGCGCGGCGCGTCGGCGGGATGAGCGCGGGGCGGAGGTTGGTCACGAGCAGCGTCGATTCGCGGAACGGCGCGAGCGCCCGCAGGCCGGTCATGATCTCCGCGCGCGTGAAGAGCGGCGTGGCGGCGGCGAGCGAAAGCGAGGCGTCCCAGTGGTAGAAGCCGGTGCGCGGGTGCGCCGCGAAGAGCTTCGCCAGCAGCGCGGCCGCAGCGGCGTTGAAGGCCGCGTCGTAAGTCTGCGCCGAATCCGGGTGCGCCGCGATCTGCGCCTCCAGCTCCGCGAGGTTGAACGCAATCGCCGCCTTGATCTGTTCCGCGAGGTAGAGGTCCTGCCCCGTGGCGTGGGCGAAGAGGGCGTTGACGAAATGAAGGCGACGCAGGTCGTCGCGGGAGCGGGCGGACATGGATTCAACCACTGATGGCGCAGATTCAGACGATCAAAGCAGATGCGGGAATGTGGTTTTGAATTCCGGAAGTCCCAGCTCGGCTTTCGCCTTTTTGAATTCATCTTCAGTCAACGGACCCGTGACTGCCTTAAACTGGTCGCTATGTTTCCCATCCTTCGCGATATCGATGTAGTAAAACTGCGTGATTGAGCGATTGTTATCAGGGTGTCGCTTTGCGACGATGTAGTTCGCGTCAAATCCAACCGCAAATACCACGGGAAGAACACGGGTGATGCTGATTCCTTTGCCTTCGTAGTATGCGACGCACATCTGCTCATCGACGTCGACGGCGATGAGAATATAGGGACCGATCAACTTTTCACGGTGAGCGTCGGCGCAGCCCATCAAAGACACGCAAACCGAAGTTACGCAGCAAAGCGCTGTCGATTTCATCCTTTGTGAGGCTCGGGCTAGTGACAGTGCCATGAGCAGTTCACTCTGAAGATTCCGGCTTCCCCTTCCCCAACGCACTGATCTCATCGACGAACTCGGCCACGTCGCGGAATTCCTTGTAGACGCTGGCGAAGCGCACGTAGGCGACTT
>JAEUHB010000410.1 GCA_016794665.1 Opitutaceae bacterium | reverse complement strand
AACTACAAGCAAGCGCTCACCTTTCTGCCGTCGTGGGCGCGCGGGATCCAGGTGTTTGCCAACGCCAGCGCGCAGCGCGCGACCGGCGAGGCCGCGGATAATTTTTCCGGCTACATCCCGCGCAGCGCCAATTGGGGCGTGAGCCTTGCGCGGCCGAACTTCACGCTGCGCCTGAAATGGAACTACGTGAGCCGCGCGCGGCGCGGTCTCGTCGCCGCCGGCCGCAGCATCGATCCCGGCACCTACAACTGGAGCGCCTCCCGCGTGCTCACCGACCTCAGCGGCGAATATGTGCTGCGCAGACAGACCGCGTTCTTCTTCAACCTGAGCAACCTCGACAACGCGGCCCTCGACACCGAGATCGCGGGCCCCAACACGCCGCCCGTCGCCCGCCTCTCGCAGCGCCAGTTCACCGGCGCGCTCTGGACGATCGGGGTGAAGAGTTCCTTCTAGACTCATGAGACTTGCCATCGCCCTCTGCCTCGCGCTCGCCGGCGCGTGCCTCCGCGCGGCCGAGCCGCCTCCCAATGTGATCGTGATCCTCGCCGACGACCTCGGCTACGGCGATCTCGGCTGCTACGGCTCGACGACCATCGCCACGCCGCAACTCGACCGCATGGCGCGCGAGGGCCTGCGCTTCACGGATGCCTACGCATCGGCGCCGTTTTGCAGCCCGTCGCGCGCCGGCCTGCTCACGGGCCGGCTGCCCGCGCGCGCCGGCCTGCCCTACGTGCTTTTTCCGACCGAGCGCCACGGCCTGCCCGCCGCCGAGATCACGATTCCGGAGCTCTTGAAGACGCGGGGCTACGCGACGGCCTGCATCGGCAAATGGCACCTTGGGTGGGGCGCGCCGTTCCGGCCGCTGGCACAGGGCTTCGACCGCTTCCACGGCCTGCCGCACACCAACGACGTGCGCGAATGGAAGATCGGCGACGCGTTCATGCAGCTCTCGATGTTCGAGCCGCTCACGCGCGTCGAGGGCGAGCGCGTCGTCGAGTCGCCCGTCAATCAAGCCGAGCTCACCCGGCACTACACCGAGCAGGCGATCGCGTTCATCCACGCGAACCGAGAGCGGCCGTTCTTCCTCTACCTGCCGCACACGATGCCGCACGTGCCGCAATACGCCTCGGCGCGCTTCGCGGGCAAATCCAAGGGCGGGCTCTACGGCGACACGGTCGAGGAGCTCGACTGGAGCACCGGCGCAATCCTCGACACGCTGCGCGACCTGAAACTCGACGCTCGCACGCTCGTAATCTTCACCAACGACAACGGCGCGCCCTTCCGCGGCGGCGGCAACGCCGCGAAAAAAGCGCCCGTGAAGGAGTTCTTCCCCGGCCGTCAGCTCGCCGGCAGCAACGGCCCGCTCCGCTCCGGCAAGGGCACGACCTTCGAGGGCGGCGTGCGCGTGCCGTTCATCGCGTGGTGGCCAGGAAACATTTCCCCGCGCCCCGCCGTCTCGGCTCCAATCTCGCACCTCGATCTATGGCCCACGATCGCGCGGCTCGCGGGCGCGGCGCTGCCGGCGGGCGTGACGCTCGACGGCGCGGACATCGCGCCGCTGCTGCTCGGCACCGGCGCGCGCGAGTCGCGGCCGATCTACCACTACTTCGGCTACCAGCCACAGGCCGTGCGCGACGGAAGATGGAAGCTTCTGCTCCAAGTCGACACGCGTCCCACGCCACGGCCCGTGAGCCTCTGGTGGGAGCACCTGCCCGCCAGCTTCGACAACCAGCACCGCCTCCTCGCCGCGCCCGAACTCTACGATCTCGAGGCGGACGTCGGCGAAAAAAACAACGTCGCGGCCGCGCATCCGGACATCGTCGCGCGGCTCACGGCGCGCGCGCGGGAGTTCGATGCCGCGCTCCAGCGCGACAAGCGCCCGATGCAATTCGTCCCCGGCCCGCCGCCGCCCGCACCCGGCACCGTGCGCACGGCGGAGACGGATTTGTCCCGCTACCGCTGAACGTGGCCGCCGCGCAGGCCGGATTGAGCCGCCGAAAATACAATGTCCAATTTTCCCGCCGCCCGCGGTAACAGGATGTCCGCACCCCCATGTCCGACCATTCCGAACCCACTGCCGGCAGCGGCCCGACTCCCGCCTACGAGGAGTTCGTCCGCCTCTTCGTCGCCCACGAAGGACGGCTGAGGGCGTTTATTCGCGCGCTGCTGCCAACGTGGGCCGACGTCGACGAAGTGATGCAAGAAACCAGCCTCGTGGCGTGGCGTAAATTCGCCCGCTTCGAGCGCGGCACGAACTTCCTCGCGTGGGTCGCCACCATCGCGCGCTTCGAGGCGCTCGATCACCTGCGCCGCCGCGGACGCGAACGACTCGTATTTTCCGATGCGGTCGCCGATCTGATGGCCACCGAAGCCGCGCAGGAGGGCGACACGTTCGAGCCCCAGCGCCGGGCGCTCGATCGGTGCTTGGCCAAGCTCGGCGACGCGCAGCGCGAACTGCTGCTGCTTTCCTACCAGCCCGGCGCGCGGCTCAAGGAAGTGGCCGCGCGGACCGGCCGCAGCGTGCATGGCCACTACAAGTCGGTCCAGCGCCTCCGCACCCGGCTGCTCGAATGCATCGAGGGCGAACTGAAACGCGATCCCGCATGAGCCCCGGCGATCCACTCGAACGGCTCATCGCCGACTGGCTGGGCGGCACGATCTCGCCGGAGGATTTCCGCGCCCTCGACGCCCGCCTGCGCGCCGATCCCGCCGCGCGCGCCACGTTGCGCCGCAGCGCCAACCTCGACTCGGCGCTCCGCGACTGGGCCACGCGCCAAGAAATCGCCGCCGCGTGGACGGATGCGGCAGCACCCGAGCCGGCCGCGGCGCCCGCCCCCACCCGCGCCGCCTCCTCGTTGTTCCGCCGTTGGCGGTGGCCGCTCGCCGCCGCGGCGGCCGTGGCTCTGAGCGCGGCGACTTATCACTTCGGCACGCTCTCCGCGCCGCAACCGGCCGCGCCCAGCACGCGCGTGCTGGGCGACGGCACGGTGGTGGAGCTCAACGGCACCGCCGTGATCGTCCCGGACCTCACCGCCACCGAACGCCGCGTGCGCCTCGAACGCGGGGAGGCGCACTTCACCGTGACAAAGGACACTTCCCGCCCGTTCACCGTCGCGGCCGCGGGCGTGACCGTCCGCGCGGTGGGCACCGCCTTCAACGTCCGCCTCGCCGACGCCGCCGTCGAGGTGCTCGTCACCGAAGGCGAGGTGCGCCTGCGACCTCCGCCCGCGGAGATCGCGCCCGCGAGCGGAGGCACGACGACATCCGCTCCGCCCGCCGCGCCCGAGCGCGTGCTGGCCGCGCGCCAGCGCGCCGTCGTCGCCACCGCGCCGTCCTCCGCCGCGCCCGAGATCGCCACGCTCACGCCCAGCGAGATCGGCCGCGTGCTCGCGTGGCAGCACCGCATCCTCGATTTCACCGCCACGCCGCTGGGCGAAATCGTGTCGGCGTTCAACCGCCGCAACGCCACGCAGCTCGTGCTCGCCGACCCGGGCCTCGCCGCGCTGCGCGTGAGCGCAACGTTGCGCTCCGACAACGTGCTCGGTTTTGTGAAGCTCCTCGAGACCGGCTTCGGCGTTCGCGCCGAGCGCCGCGGCGACTCCGAGATTCTGCTGAGCCGCCAACCCTGACGCCCCCACCCCTTGCCGTCGCGCAACCCCCACCCTGTGCCGCCCCTCGCCCCCGCCGTGCGCATCCGTTTTGCCGCGGCGTGGCTGGCTTGGCTGTTGCCGCTCGCCGTGGCCTGCGCCGGCTCCGAGAGCATCGCGCGCCGCGCGTTTCGCATTCCCGCCGGTCCGGCCAGCGAGACGCTCAAGCAGTTCGCCGCGCAGGCGCAGCGCGAAATCCTTTTTCCCTCCGAACCCGTCGCCGATGTGCGCACGCACGGCGTCTTCGGCGACTACCCGCCGCGCGAGGCGATCGATTTGATGCTCGCGGGCACGCGACTGCGCGTGCTCGAGGCGGCCGACACCGGCGGTTTCGTCATTTCGCCCGTCGTCGCGGGGCCGGCCGCCGCCAGCCCCGCCGCCCACTCCCCCGTTTCCAGCAACCCCATGAAAACAAAATCCACCCTCGCCGCGATCGCCGGCTGGTTTGCACTGGGCGCCGCCACGGCGTCTCCGGCCCAGTCTCCCTCCACCGCCCCCGCCGGCACCATCGAGGGTCGCGTGTCGAGCGCGGTCACCGGCGAGTTCCTCGAGCTCGCGCGTGTCACCGTCGAGGGCACGACCCTCGAGGCCTTCACCGAGGCCGGCGGGCGCTACCGTCTGAACAACGTCCCCGCCGGCGCCGCGCGCGTGAAGGTCTTCCGCACGGGCGCCGCCGAGCAGGTGCAGTCCGCCACGGTCCCGGCGGGCGGCGCGGCGCAGCTCGATTTCGCGCTCGCGCCGGCGCAGCGCGGCGCGGCCGGCGGCGCCACCGTGAAGCTCGATCAGTTCGTCGTCGCCTCGACCAAGGAGATGGACAACGCGGCCTACGCCATCAACACGCAGCGCTTCGCCGCGAACCAGATGAACGTCGTCGCGGCCGAGGAATTCGGCGGCGCCGCCGAGAGCAAAATCGGTGAGGTGATGAAGTCGCTCCCGGGCGTCGCGATGACGCTCGGCGGCGGCGGCGAGCCGTTCCAGGTCTCGCTCGACGGCGTGCCGTCCGACAACGTCCCCGTCACAATCGGCGGCTTCAACCTCGCGAGTTCCGGCACCGGGACCGTGCGCTCGATCGGCCTGCACCAGATTGCGATCAACACGATCTCGCGCATCGAGGTGCTCAACACGCCCACGCCCGAGGTCAGCGGCGCCGCGCTCGCCGGCTCGGTGAACATGGTTCCGCTCAACGCCTTTGAGCGCGCCCGGCCCAGCTACGCGCTCAGCGGCATCGTGTCATTCCGCGACGAGGCGCGCAGCCTGCGCCGCACGCCCGGCCCGCGCCGCGAGCGCATCCACAAGATCCGGCCGGGTTTCGAGTTCACCGGCGTCGTGCCCGTCAGCAAGCGCTTCGGTTTCTCGGTCTCCGTCAGCGCCTCCACGCTTTACCGCGTGCAGGACATGTCGCAGCCCGGCTGGCGCGGCACCGCGCTCGCGACCAACGGCAACACGCTGCCCGACACCACGCCGGACCGGCCCTACCTCACCGACTACACGGTGCGCGACGCCGGCGCGCTCGTCACCGCCGCGAACTTCGGCGCGACCGTCGACTACCAGGTCGGCCCGAACGACCAGCTGTCGTTCGCGTTCCAGTGGGCGTTCACGGACTACGGGCTCACGCAGCGCCAGCTCCAGTTCTTCGTGAACCGCGTCGCGCCGGGAAATTTCTCGCCGGCGTCCACGCGCGGTTTCGCCGGCGCGGGCGAGGTTCGCGTCAACAACACGATCAACGGCCTCGGCGGCAACCTCTACATGCCCACGCTCACCTGGCGCCATCAGGGCCCCGTCTGGCAGGCGGAGGCGGGTGCGGGCGTCTCGCAGTCGCTCCGCTGGCGCAAGGACGCCACGCGGGGCAATTTCTTCAACTCGGTCGCGCGCCGCCAGAATCTCACCGTGTCGTTCGACGACATCTTCTACCTGCGCCCCGGGCGCATCACCGTGACCGACGGCGCGACCGGCGCGCCCTTCGATCCGCACAAGCTCGACGGCTACCTGTTCAACACCGCCTCGACGAACGCATTCGAGACCCTCGATCGCCAGCAGACGGCCTACGCGAACCTGCGGCGCGGATTCTTCGGCCGCGTGCCGCTCACGCTCAAGGCCGGCCTCGACGCGCGCCGCCAGACGCGCGACACCCGCAATACCAACCCCACGCTCACCTTCGTGGGCCGCGACGGCATCGCCAACAACGCCGACGACACCGCGACGATTGCGCGCGACCCCGTCTACTCCGGCAAAGTCGCGCCGTTCGGCTTTCCCGCCACGGAGTGGACGAGCAACGAGAATCTCTGGGACCTCTATCAATCCAACCCCGGCTACTTCACCGAGAACCGCGCCGCGAGCCACACGCAGGAAGTCTCCCTCTCGAAGTGGGCCGAGGAGACCATCTCGTCCGCTTTCCTTCGCGCCGACACGCGCCTGTTCGACGGCCGGCTCCGGCTCGTCGGCGGCGTGCGCGCCGAGCAGACCAACGTCCGCACGCAAGGCCGCCTGGTCGACCCGACGCGCAATTTTCGCCGCGACGCCAACGGTCGCGTGATCCTCAACCCCAACGGGACACCCGCCGCGATCACCGCCGATGCGCTCGAGGCCGCGCGCCTCACCAACGTCGACCGCGGTCTCCACACGCGGAAGGAATACCTCCGCTGGTTCCCGAGCGTGAACGCCTCCTACGCATTTTCGGAGGGCCTTGTCGCCCGCGCCGGCCACTACTGGTCGGTCGGCCGGCCCGATTTCAACCAATATGGCGGCAGCGTCACGCTCCCCAACACCGAGAACCCGCCCGGCCCCGGCAACCAGATCGCGATCAACAACGCCGGCATCAAGGCGTGGTCCGCGCGCACGACCAAAATCGCGCTCGAATATTACCTCGAGCCCGTGGGGCTCGTGTCGGTCACGGCCTTCCGTCGCGACTTTGAGAACATGTTCGGCTCGATCGTGCGGCGCGCCACGCCGGATTTCCTCGCGCTCTACGGCCTCAATCCCGTGACCTACGGCGACTACGATGTCGCCACGCAATACAACCTCCCCGATCCCGTGCGCACGACGGGCGTCAGCTTCAACTACAAGCAGACGCTCACGTTTCTGCCCTCATGGGCGCGCGGCGTGACCGTCTTTGCCAACGCCTCCGCGCAGCGCGTGACGGGCGACACCTCCAACAGCTTCAGCGGCTACACGCCGCGCATCTACAACTGGGGCGCGAGCCTCTCGCGGCCGAAGTTCACGCTGCGCGCCAACTGGAACTACACCGGCCGCAAGCGCCTCGGCCCCGTCGCCGCCGGTCGCAGCATCGCGCCGGGCACGTTCAACTGGAGCGCCAAGCGCGTCGTCGCCGACATCAACGCGGACTACCGCCTCACGCGCCGCCTCACCGCCTTCGCCAACCTGAACAACATCTTCAACGATCCCGTGGACAACGAAGTCTACAATCCCGCCACGCCCCCGACCGCGCAGTTCCGCCAGCGGCAGAATTACGGTTCGCTGTGGACGCTCGGGCTGCGGGCCGCGTTCTAGAACCGAAGCCTCCTTTTTCCCCATGAAAACCCCGACCCGCCCCCTGCCGTTGTTGTCGTTCTGGTTGCCGCTGCTGGTCCTCCTCGCCGCCGCGGCCCGGGCCCAGCCCACCGCCACCGGCACCCTCGAGGGCCGCGTCTCAAATCCCTCCACCGGCGAGAACCTCGAGCTCGCGCGTATCACCGTCGAGGGCACGGGGCTCGAGGCGTTCACCGACGCCGACGGCCAGTATCGCCTCGCGGGCGTGCCGGCCGGCGCCGTGCGCGTGCGGGCCTTTCGCACCGGCGTGGTTGCGCAGACGCTCGCCGCCACCGTCGCCGCCGGCC
>JAEUHB010000268.1 GCA_016794665.1 Opitutaceae bacterium | reverse complement strand
AGTCCTCGACCCCCGGAGTGACGTCAAAGGCGATCTCGTGGGTCGCGTAGGCCGCGGCGGACAGGTCCGCCCGCCAGCGGCTCCGGGGCCGCAATGGCGCGTCGGGCAACGCCAGCGAGCCGACGAAATCATCGGAAAACGCGCGGCGCAGCGGCTCCACCCGCGCGGGCCAGTCGGCAGCGGCACCTGGCGTGACCTTGCCCCAGAAAAACGCCTCGCGCCCGCGATCGCTTAGCCTCGCGAGCTCCTGCACGTGCGCGGACAAGCCGCCCACGATTCGGCGCTGCCGCCGCGACGTCTCCTCCGCGGACGGGACCCGGCGCACGGCTGGAACAGCCTCATCAAGCGTCCCCGTCACCAGGCCAAGCTGCCGGAAAAACACCGCCAACGCCTCCGCCGTGCCCGGTGCCGCGCGCGGGTCATCCGGCACAATCATCTCCGCCTTCGCAGCCAGGCGCTCCCCAAGGAGACCGCGCAGCCGTGCAAACTCCCGCCGCACCTCGGCCACCGGGGCCGGCGCCAGCGCCCCGGGGGAGGCGCTGCGCCGCGCGACCGGGCCGCCCGCCGGGTTCGCCGCCGCCGCGATCGTCGGGCCGTCGCACGCCTCGATGAGCAACGCCCGCGGGGCGACGAGCGACGCGACCTCGGCGTCGCCGAACTCGGTGAGCAGGCCGTGCACGTTGCGGTAAAGCGGCTCGGCCCATATGCCCTCGCGCGGGGCGAAATAGCCGGCCGTCCAAGTCGCTCGGATGCGCTCGTCGAGCGCACCCGCGAGCAGCGCCACGAGCCCGCCCTCGCCAAAACCAATCACGCCCACGGGCGCACCGGCGCCGCCGCTGCGCGCGAACGCATCAATCGCCGCCCTCACCATCTGCACCTCGTAGCCGACCACATGCCGCCCGACCGGGGCCGCTTGCCGGTGGATCCACTCGCGGTGCGGCTGGTTGGTCATCACGCCACTCGCCTCGTCACCCGACCACGTGCTGTCGCGGCTCACCGGCGCGACCACGACCACGAGCATCCCGCCGCTTGCCAGGCGCCACGCGATTTTCGGCGGCACGCGCCCGCCGCTCTTCACGCCCGCCCATGCCTCGGGCTCCTGATCCGCATCAGGGATGATCACGACGAGGCCGGCGGGCGCGGCTCGCGGATGCACCGCCACACCCTCGGCGGTGATGCCTGGCATCACCCCCCAGCGCGCGGGCCACACGGTGAAGCGGGCGCCTTCCGCCAAGGGCCCCGGGGCCGACTCCGGCGCGGAAAAATCAAATCCGCCCTCGTTGGGCCGCGCATCGACCGCGCCGACCATCTGGGCAAGGCGCGCGCGGTTCGGCCCCACCGATCGCGCATACGCTTCCGGGCCCGAGAAATCGCGGTTCCAGCGTCGCGGCCGCTCGCCGCGGGCCGCGTCGATTCGCTTGAGCAAGAAGTCGTCCCATTGCTGCGCGATCAGCGCGGAGGGATTCGTCCGCTCCTCGAGCTCCGCTGTGCCCTCAAGTCGCGCCTCGGCCGCAAAGGCCGCAGCCGCCAGCGCCCACATCGCTGCAATTCGACGGATCATGGCTTGCCGCCCGCCTCGGCCATCAGCGCAGCGAGCGCCACCGGCACGCCGCCGCGGCGCTTGCTCTCCTCCGCGGCCTGCATGAACGCCATGATCTCGAGCGTCTCCTCGATCCTCACGGGCGGCTCGCCACCTTGGAAAAATCGCACGATCTGCCGCATCATCTCGGGAAAGCTGTTCTCGAGCGTTTCCATCAGCGTCCCCTTCGCGCCGAAGGCCACGGCGCCATTCGCCACGCGATTGCCCCGCACGCCATAGAGCACGCCCGTGCGGCCGCCCGGCCACGTGCCGGTCACGACGTCGCTGTCCGCCGTGTGCACGCTCGTGACCGTCGCGCAGCCGGGCCCCAGGAGCGTGTAGAGCGCCTCCGCCACATGCACGCCGTAGAAAAACAAATCCGGCATCGTCGGTTCGATCGTCGCGGGGCCGTAGGCGGTCGCGCCGCGGAAGCCCTCGGGCGAGGCCTTCTTCATCTTCGCGAGGCCGGCGGAGAACCTATAGTTGGAGCAGCTGAGCAACGGGGTCTTGGTCTCCCGCGCGAGCCGGACAATCGCGGCGGAACTCGCGAGGTCGCCGCCCAGCGGCTTGTCGATGAACACGGGCTTCCCCTTCCCAAACACCTCGCGCGCCTGCGGGAGGTGGGCCCGCCCGTCGACGCTCAGGATCATGATCGCGTCGCTGCGCGCGACGACCTCGGCAATCGTGGCGACGAGCGCGACGCCATGCCGGTCGCGGAGCTCCGCGGCGAACTGCTCGACGCGCGCCGCGCTGCGCTCGACGTCGGGGCTGCCGCCCTTGAAGGCGCACACGATGCGTGCGCCCGGCGCCCGTTCCTTCGACGCCGGGTCGTTGAACGCCCCCGCGATGCGCGCCGCGTGCGACGAGTCCGTGCCGATGATCCCGACGCGGAGATCCGCCGCCAAGGACGGCAGCGCCAGGGCGGCGATGGCCAAAAAACTCCTCGCGCGAAGGCCACCGCGGCCTAGCTTCGCGAACGCCACCCCGGCGCTTCGTCCATGAATCCGCTTGCTGCTCATTGTGTCGCCTCCCTACCTGCGCCGGGCGGGCGGCACGAATCGACGAGGGTTGGACGTTGAACGCATGAGCCTTCGGACCATTGCGGAGCAGGCGGGGGTCTCGCCCTCGACCGTGTCGCTGGCGCTCCGCGGCAGCCAGAAAATTCCCGCGGCCACGCGCCAGCGCGTCGCGCAGATTGCCGCGCAGCTCGGCTACCGGCCCAACGCAAAGGTCACCGAGCTCATGAGCCACGTGCGCCTGAGCCGCAGCGGCGGCGTGACGGCGAGCATCGGGGTCGTGTCGTTCTTCGCGGAGGCCCGCCCGTGGGAGACCTCGCCGGCGTTGCGCCGCGCCTACGACGCCATGGCGCGCCGGGCCGAGGAACTGGGCTACCGCCTCGAGCCGATCGGCCTGCGCACGCCTGGGCTCACGATTCGGCGGGTGTGCGGCATTCTTGATGCCCGCGGCATCGAAGGCTTGATCTGTCTCGGCAGCCCGGACCAACGGGAGGTTTTCCCGCCCGAGCTGGACCACTACGCCGTGGTCACGCAGGGCCCCAGCGTGGCCGGTTCCCTGCACCGCGTGCTGACGCACGCGGCAGGCGACATGATCCGGACCCTGGACGCCGTCTTCGCGCTGGGCTACCGCCGGCCGGCGCTCGCCATCGGTCCCGAGGAGAACGTGCCCGGCCGCGACGCCTACCTCGGCGCCTACCTCGGCTGGTGCCACAAGAAATGGAACCGCGCCGCGCCCGTGCCGATCCTGAAGCTCGGCGGCGTGCCCGGGCGCGACACCGCGGCATGGCTGCGCAAGCACGGGCCCGACGTCGTCATCGCGGTGCACGACACGGCGGGTATCGTCGAGCTCGGCGTCCATCTGCAGAGGCAAGGCGTGCGCTGGCCCGCGGACGTGGGCCTCGCCGCGATCGCGCCGATCCTCGAGGGAACCGGCCTTTCGGGCATGCAGGAGAACCATCCGGTGCTCGGCCAATGGACCGTCGAAATGCTCGTCGAACGCATCCACCACCACGAGCTCGGCATGCCCGCGATCCCGCGGCTGCAGCTCGTCGAGGGCCAGTGGCTCAAAGGCGGCTCGCTGCGCCTGAGCCTGACCTGACCGGACGCCCCCCATGATTGTGAAACGCCCTTCCCCCACCCGGCCGGTGCCCGCGTCGCGCGAGCCTGGGCTCATCCGCATTGCGGATTTCGAATTCAGCGTCACGGCCGCGCGACTCCGGCGGCCGATCGGTTTCAAGGGCGCCTCGATCTCGGAAAAATGGGACTGCTGCGTCTCGTTCACCGGCGCAACGGGGTGCCGCGGCACGGCCCACGGCGGCTATGTGGTCCTCTGGGCCGATGACCGCGTCTTCCGCGCCCACAGCGAGTGCGGCGGCAACGCGCTCATGACCGCCGTGACGGAGTTCGGCCTCCAATGTGCGCGGCGGGTGAAATTCCGCACGCCGCTCGAGCTGCAGGATCGCATCCTCGGCGAAGTGCACGAGTATGCCTGCGCGATCACTCGCCTGCCCGACCTCAACCCCGCCTTCACCCTCAACGCGCTCGTCCCGGTCGACCATGCGGCGTGGCTGCTCTTCGCGCAGGAGCGCGGGCTCGGGACCTTTGACGAATTTGTCGCCGCCGGCGGCGGCCCGCACCTGCCGGCGCGGCACACTTCGGTCGGCTGCATCCCGCTGCTCTCCTACAACAGCACGCCCGCGGAGATGCGCCGTCTCGCCGCGGCGGGACATTTCATCTTCAAGATCAGCCTTGGCGCGCGCGGCGGCCCGGCCGAGATGCTCGCCGCCGACAAGCAGCGCCTCGCCCTCGTGCATGAGGCGATCGGCGGCACCGCCACCCCGCACACGCCCGACGGGCGCATCCGCTACTACCTCGACGCCAACGGCCGTTACCGCAGCCGGGCCCAGGTCGAGGAGCTCCTCGCCTTTGCCGAGGCCCGCGGCCTGCTGCGCCAGATCGCGCTCTTTGAGGAGCCCTTCGCCGAGCCGCGCACGGAGAGCCTCGCGGGCCTGCCGGTCATCTTCGCCGCCGACGAGTGCCTCCACAGCGCCAAGGATCTGCGCAGCATCCTCGACGCCGGCTTCCGCGCGGTGACCGTCAAGCCCGCCGCCAAGGGCCTCAGCGCCACCCTCCGCATGATCCGCGAGGCCATGCGACACGGCGCGATGGCGCTCGTCTCCGACTCCAGCTGTCCGCCGGCCATGCTCGACTGGAATAAAAACGTCGCCGCGCGCCTGCCCGCGCTGCCCGGCCTCAAGTTTGCCGTCATGGAAATGAACGGACACCAAAACTACGCCCAGTGGGATCGACTGCTCGCCCAACATCCCGATGCGGGCCGCCCGTGGCACCGGCCGGCCCGCGGGATCTTCCGCCTGCCGCCGGCCTTCTACCGGGGCGGCGGAGGCATCTTCGCGAGCAGCCGCGCCCGGCCCTGACCGCGCGCCGCGGCGGTCAACGTTTACGCCCGCGCTTGTCGTGCGAAACCTTACCCGGCGTTGTGCCTGTCGCCGTCCCCGCCGACCCATGAAAATGAAATCCGCGCTCGCGCCCGCGCTCCTCGCGCTTGCCGCGCCGCTCGCCGCGGCGGACACGCTGGTGTTTTCAGATGACTTCAACCGCACCGAGGCCGGGGCCGCGTGGCGTTTTCTCTGGCCCGAGGTTGCCCTGGCCGACGGCACGCTGCACGCCCGCCAAGCCAAGGCAGGCCACGGAGCCGTCGCCCGCTGCAACGCCGCGATGCGCGACGGCGCGCTGGAGTTCCGTTTCAGGCTCTCGCCCGGGACGTCGCTCAACGCCGTCTGGAACGACCCCGCCTACAAGGAAAGCCACGGCGGCCACATCTGCCGGGTGGCAATCTCCGAAAAGCAAATCCGCCTCGGCGACGACAAGCTTGGCCTCACCCACGAGACCGTCGCGATGCGCCGCGATCCCGCGCTCCGCGCCGAGGGCGATCGCCGGCTGGCGGCCCGCTCCGCCACCATCCCGCGGGCCATCGCACCCGGCGAGTGGCACCTCCTCCGCATGGCGATCAACGGCGAGGAGATGCGCGTGAGCCTCGACGGAAAGGAAGTGGGCTCGCTCAAGTCCGCCGGCCTGGCGCACCCCGTGAAGAGAGACCTGCACTTCACCATCACCGGCAAGGAGGCGTGGATCGACGACGTCCGCGTCTGGTCCACGCCACCGTGATCCCGTGAAGGTCCGCCACGCCTTTCTCGCCTGCGCCGCCTGGTGCCTCGCCGCCTTCGCCGGCGAAACGGCCAACACCGCCATCGTCCCCGCGCCCCGGGACCCCGACGACGGCCGCTTCGGCGGCGAGGCGTTTCTCCAGCGGCACCGCGAGTTTCTCCAGGTCGCCCGCACGCAGCCGTGCGACGTGCTTTTCATCGGCGACTCGATCACCGACATGTGGCGCGACGCCGAGCGCAGCGGCATCGCGCGCGGCCTGCGCGTGTGGGAAAAACACTTCGCGCCGCTGCGCGCGCTCAACTTCGGCATCGGCGGCGACCGCACGCAGCACGTCCTCTGGCGCATCCGCGAGGGCGAACTCGACGCGATCCACCCCAAGGTGATCGTGCTGCTGATCGGCTCCAACAACACCGGGATCGAGCGCGAGGGCCGCCGCGCCGGCCAGCCGCGCAACACCACGGCCGAGGCCATCGCCGGCGTGCGCGCCGTCGTCGCCGCCCTCCGCGCCAAGCGCCCCGAGTCGAAAATCCTCCTCCTCGGCATCTTCCCCCGCAGCGAAAAGCGCGACGCCCCGCAGCGCACCCAGATCCGGGAAATCAACGCCGCGATCGCGCCGCTGCATGATGGCCATCACGTCCACTTCCTCGACCTCGGCCACGTCTTCCTGAAGCCAGACGGCGACATCGACCGAACCCTGATGCCCGACGCCACGCACCCCAATGAAAACGGCTATGAGGCGTGGGCCCGCGCCATCGACGTGCCGCTGCGAAGACTGCTCCACTAGCCCGCGGCCCCCGGCGACCCGGCAAAAAGGGGCGACATTCTGCGCGCGGCATCCCAATCTGGCACCCATGCCCGCCCGCACTCCCGCAACCGGCGCATCTCGTCGCCAGTTCATCGCTGCATCCTCCGCGGCCCTGGCCGCCGGCTCGCTCGCGTCCTCGGCCGCGCGCGCCGCCGCTGCCGCGTCCGACGCCAGGCTCGCCCTCCACGGCGGCGCCAAATCCGTTCCCGCCCCTTCCCCGCGACGGCGTCGCTGGGGCGATCCCGAACGCGAGCGGCTCAACGCGATGCTCACGCAGGACTCGCTGTTTTACTGGCGCGGTCCGCAGACGATCCTCGCCCTCGAGCGCTTCCGAAGAATCTGCCCGCTCAAATACGCCCATCCCTGCTCCTCGGGCACCGCCGCGCTGCATATCGCCGTCATCGCCGCCGGCATCGGACCCGGCGACGAGGTCATCACCTCGCCGATCACGGACATCGGGACCGTCATCGGGGTGATCTATCAGCTCGGTGTGCCCGTCTTCGCCGATCTCGTGGCGGGGACTTACAACCTCGACCCCGCCGACGTCGCGCGCCGCATCACGCCCAGGACCAAGGCGATCATCGCCGTCCACCTTTGTGGCAACCCCTGCGACATGACCGCCCTCCGCGCGCTGGCCGACAAGCACAAGCTCGTCCTGATCGAGGACGCCTGCCAGGCGTGGGGCGCCAAGTTCCGAGGCCAGCCGATTGGCACCCTCGGCCACATCGCCTGCTTCTCGCTGCAACAAAGCAAGCACATCACCTGCGGCGACGGGGGCGTCGTCGCGTCCAACGACGATCGCTTCGGCCCCCGCCTCCAGCGCTCCGGCGACAAAGGCGGCGACCGCACGAGACCCGGCGGCGGTTACGAGGCGTTTGCGACCAACTACCGCATGAGCGAGCCGCAGGCCGCCGTCTTCGCCGCGCAGCTCGAGCGCGTGGAGGCCATCGCCGCCCAGCGCGCCCGCCTGGGCGACTTGCTGACGGAAGCCATCGGCGCCGTGCCCGGCCTCCGCCTCCACGCCGTCCACGCGGAGGATCGCTGCGTCTATTGGTTCTACTTTTTCCGTTTTGATCCGGCGGCGTTCCGCTGCGACCGCGCCGAGTTCGTCAAGGCCCTCGCCGCCGAAGGTGCCCCTTGCTCCGCGGGCTACATCGCCGTGCCACTCCACCGCGAGCCCGTGTTCCAGAAGCACGGGTTCTTCGCCGGCCGCTGGCCCGTGAAGGAAATGGGCCTCACCACGATGGACTACACGCGGCACCAGACACCCGAGGCCGAGGCCATCTTGCGCACCGGCATCCGCATCACGATCGACGAGGGCATGACCGAGGAATTCATCCACGGCGTGGCCGCCGCCGTCCGCAAGGTCGCGCGGCACTACGCCGCGTAAGCGCGGCGGCGGGCAGCGCTCCACCGCCGCCGGCGACGCCCGCGATGCCGGCGCGCGTCACCACCCGAGTGCGATCTCGGCCTCGACCAACTGCAGCGGCTTGGCCGATGCGGTTACGGTGACGGCGATCGCGTTCCAGCCTTCGCGCAGCAGGCCCGGTTCCCGCAGCGGCCACTGGACGTAGGCTTCGGTCGGCGGCGGGTGCGAGCCGTTGCCGTGGCGTTTTCCATCCGCGACCACGAGGAAGCTTCCCGCCGGACCGGCGTGCAAAACACGCGCGCCAACCCGCACGTTGATCGCAGTCGCACCGTAGTCGCGGTTCGCGCCGCTGAGCCCGAGCCGCAGATACGCAGGCGCCCCCGGGGGCAAATCCCCGACCAGCACACGCAGCATCGCCGGCTGGCCCACGATCAGCGCAACGGGCAGCTGCTTCCGATACTCGTAACTGTCCTCGCGATCGTGGAAATAGGCGGGCGTCACCTGATGCCGGCGCGGACCCTGCGAGGAGGTGAGCGCCCGGCTCGCGGCCTCGTCGGTGTGCAGAAGGTAGTTGTAGATCTGGTGGCCGGAGGCGCCGAGGTGCCGCTGGTTCAAGGCCGCGCCGAGGAACTGCGCCGGTGTCGGTGTGCGCGAGACCTCGGCCGTGTAGGCCGCCGCGTCGTGCCGCGGGGAAAATTCCCAGCTGTAGCCGCCGCGCCCGTAGAGCGAGCCGACCACTTCGCAGCCGGCCGGCCGGGCGAGGCGGACGAACTCATCCACCGGCATGTCATGCGCCAGGGTCATCGTCTGCGCCGGGATAATCGTCTGAATCAACCGCCGTCCCAGCCACTCCTCGACGGCGAGGCCGGACCACGTGCAG
>JAEUHB010000343.1 GCA_016794665.1 Opitutaceae bacterium | reverse complement strand
GGAGCGCGCCTACGATCCCGCCTACATGCCGTGGAAATGGCGCGGCTGGTGGGATTTTGGCACGGGCGCGTTTGGCGACGTGGCCTGCCACATCATGGACGGCGCGTATTGGGCGCTGAACCTCGGCGCGCCGACGGCCGTCGAGGCGATGTCCACGCAGGCGACCGACGTCGCCTCCCCGCTCGCGTCGATCGTGACAAACTATTTTCCGGCGCGCGGAAAAATGCCCGCGGTGAAATACACGTGGGCCGACGGCGGCCTGATGCCGCCGCTCCCCAAGCAGCTCGAGATCGGGCGCAACCTGCCCAGCGAGGCGGGCACGCTGCTCTTCGGCAGCAAGGCGACCGTGCTCTGCAGTTTCTATTACGAGACCGTGCGCATCATCCCCGAGGCCAGGATGCAGGAGATGGCGCCCTCGCTTCCCGCCAAGACGATTCCGCGCGTGAAGGGGGATCACTTCGCGGAGTGGCTCGCCGGGGTGAAGGGCGGACCGGCGCCGGGATCGAATTTCAGCTACTCGGGGCCGTTCACCGAGGCCGTGCTGCTCGCCAACGTCGCGATCCGCTCGCGCCGCCGCATCGAGTGGAATTCCGCGAAGATGCAGGTGACCAACCTGCCCGAGGCGAATCAGTTCGTGACCAAGGAATACCGGCCCGGGTGGTTCTGAACGCGGCCAGCCCGCGCTCCCCCATCGAGGCCGCCACGCCTCAGAACGTGCCGCGCACCCCGACGTTGGTGTAGAAGCCGAGCTCCTGCCAGCGCGTGGGTCGGGCGTATTCGGGCGTGCCGGGCGCGTAGCGCTGGAGGTTTTGCACGAAGCCGCCCCAGTCCACGACCGAGGCGTAGAGCGTGTAGCGCCGCGTGAGGTCATAGGTCACGTTGGCGCCGATGCGGGTGCGCTTCTTCTGATAGTTGAATGTATCAGCCGGGACAGCGGCTCCCGTAACAGCCCCGGTGCGAACATCGCCCAGGTGACTGACCGTGGTCTTCACCTGGAAGCGGCCACGGGAGAAGTTGAGGCCTCCGGCGATCGACTTGGGGTTGTAGCCGGAGAAGTCGGCCGCGCGGCTGCCGCTGAGGTTCAGCTTCGTGAAGTTCGCGAACACCTGGAAGCCGCGCGCCCACGACGGGAGGAAGGTAAGCGACTGCCGGTAGCTGAACTCGAAGCCTTGGATCTTCGCGTCGCCGCCGTTGGCGAGCGTGCGGATCTGGTAGCCGAGCAGCGACGGTTCGCTCTCGAGGCCGTATTGCTCGAGGAGTTCGGGCGTCGCGGCGGTCGTGACCGAGGTGAAGAAATCCGTGATGCTCTTCTGGAACACGCCGATGGAGCCGAAGCCGTCTCTAATCTGGTAGCTCTCCAGCGAGAGGTCGTAGCTCTTGGCGCTCCACGGATTCAGGCCGGCGTTGTTGACGGTGATGAGTGGCAGCGTCGCGTCGGGCTCGGAGATAGAGGTGCTGGGAATGATATTGTTGATGTTCGGGCGGCCGAGCGTCTGGGCGTAGGCCGCACGGAGGATGAGATTCTCGGTGAGGTTGAACGAGGCGTTCACACTCGGGTAGAAGCCGTCGTAGGTGCGGTCGGCGGTGGCGCCGCGCTCGACGTAGCGGAGCTTGCGCAGCACCAGTGCGTCCGTGGAGAGCGGCACGCGCTGGATGCCAGCGAGGTTGGGATTGCCGTCGACGAGCGTGCCGTTGGCATTGCGCTGAAATTGGGCGTTGATGTCGTTGAGCGGCCCGGCGCCCTTGTCGTCGGTGCGCTCGTAACGCGCCCCGGCGACGATCCAAAGCCGATTCTGAAACAGGCGCGCGTCAGTGCGGAGGTAGCCGGCGGTGATTGTCTCCCGGAGGCGGCGCGAGTTGTTGACGTTGTCCTGGTGGACCTGCGCCTCGTTGAGGGCGAACCACGACGGATTCGCGCGGTAGAGGTCGAACATCTTCTGGCCGCTGATCCAGCGGACTTTCTTGCCGAAGACGGTGGGCGAGTCGGTATTGAAGGCGTCGTCGAAGACGGGGAAGCGACTCGCAAGGCGATCGGCGGCGATCGTGGTCGCGCCGTTGGGCTGGAAGGTCCAGGTCTTCACGTAGCGACGCTGGTCGCTGATGAAGGAGTCGAACGCGCCGCCCACTTTGATCGTCAGCGGAAAGCCGACCGAGAACTCGCGCGCGAGATCGAGGCGGAGGTTGGATTTGTGGGTGTTCCAATCCGGCTGGTTGGTCGTGGGGTTGCCCAGCGTGTAGTTGCCCCCGTCATAGACGTCGACCGGCGACCCGGCGCGCGTCGCGCTGTAGCGAGTCGGTATCGTGCCGCCGGAGGACGGGATGTCGTCACCGCGCAGGACGACGCCGGTGAGGGTGGCGGGCGCGAGGTTGAAAAAACCTGAGTCAATGTCGAGGCGGTCGGAGGCCGATGTGGAGAACGAGCCTGCGGCGTCCCAGCGCCAGGTGTCGCCGCGGTGGCGGTAACTGAGCGTGTAGTGCTTGGTCGTGGTGGTGATGTCCACGTTCTCGCCGCTGCCATTCATCGTCACGACACCGGCGGCCGCCGGCGCCCCCTGGGTGAACGTCGCGCCGCCGGTCGCGCCCGCGCCGTAGTTGAAGCCGAGCACGCTGCGCGTGATGAAGAGCCCGTAGTCGCGGTAATTGACCGTGGCCGAGATCGAGTCGGTCGCGCTCAGGCGCCAGTCGAAGCCAATCGAGCCCTGCAGGGTCTTGAAGGTCTGCGCGAGCGAGTTCCACTGGCTGCTCGTTTGCACGAGGCGCAGGAGATCCCACGCCGGGGACTCGTCGGTGTTCTCCGTGCCGCTCTCCATCGGCTTGAAGCGCCACGTGCGCGAGCCCCCGACCGTGAAGGCGAAGTTCCGGTTCACCGGGTGCTGGTAGCTGAAATCGAACGACGGCTGAATGAACTTGGGCGAGTTGTCGGAGTTGTGGTTGCGCGGGCCGCCATCGAACGTGAGGCCGTTGTGGTTGTGGAACATCGTGTAGGCGTTGAACGACAGCCGGCGCCGCTTCGTCTCAAAACCGCTGCGCGAGATCAGGTTGATCGAGCCGCCGAGGCCGGCGGCGCGCATATCGGGCGTGGGGACCTTGGTCACTTCGACGCGCGAGACGTTGTTCATCGGCATCTCGCGCAGATCAAGCGAGCGGCTGTTGCCGCCAAACGAAGTCGCCATCTCACCGCCGTCGAGGGTCAGCCCGGTGTTGTTGCCGGGAAAGCCGCGCAACGACACGGTCGTCGGCTCCGAGCCCGAGGTCGCGATCGAGACGCCGGGGAGAAAGAGGAGAAACTCGCCGATGTTCTCGCTGCCGCGGTCGCCGAACTCGTCGATCGCGACGACATTCTTGATGTTCGGGGCGTTGCGCTGCTCGTTCATTGAGATCGCCTGCGCGCTCATCTCGCGCGCCTCGGTGACGGTGAATGCATCGAGCCTCACCGCCGCGCCCGCGGCGGGCGCGTTTCGCGAGGCACGGACCAGCGCCAGTTCAAAATCGTGCCGCGCGGCGCCGCCGGCGGTCACGCTCACGGTCGCCCGCTGCGGCGCCATGCCGACGTAGCTGACGGCGACGCGCGCCGGGCCGGCCGGCACGCCGGTGAGACGATACTCGCCGCCCGTGCCAGTGATGACCTCCCGATTCGTCCCCTCGATCGCGACGCGGGCATTGGCCAGCGTCGAGCCCGTGGCGGCATTGAACACACGGCCTTCGATGACACCAGTGGTGGATTGGGCGCGAACGCCCACGGCGTGGAGCGCGACGGCGAGGGCGAGACACGCGAGAGCACGAATGGATCGGGAGGTTTGCATGACGGAGGGGTTGCCCGAGGCTTGCCCGCCGCTCCAAAAACAAAAGCGCAAATCCGGTGGTATGCTCCGAGCACCACGCCCCCGGCGCTCCGCTCACCGCGCCGCCATCCGCTCAATCTCGTTGATCTTGAAACGCACGCTCACGATCGAGCAGCCGCCGTCGTTTTCGCGGTAGGTCGTGTAGGTGGTCGCGACGATCGTGCCGTCAGGCAGCTGGTGCAGGCCGGGATAAAAACCGTCCTTGAAGGTGCGCAGCAGGCTCACCCGATATTGGCCGGGCTTGCCTTGCTTGATGTCCTCGTAGGTGCCGATCCACGCGATGAAGTGCGAGGGCGCGAACGGCGCGGAATTGCGAAACACGATCACGAGCCGGCCATCGGGCAGGCGGATGCCGTGGTGGCGGTCGCCGGTGAGGCCCCACGGTGTGTCGACAGGTTTGCTCCACGTCTTCCCTTCGTCGCGGCTGAACATCACGAGGCTCGTGCCCGTGCGCTTGTTCTCGCGCATGATGCAGCAGAGTTCGTCGCCGTCGGGTGAGCGAAACACATAGGGCTCGCACGGGAGCTTCGGCGCGATCGCGTGGCCGTCGGCG
>JAEUHB010000336.1 GCA_016794665.1 Opitutaceae bacterium | reverse complement strand
CGATTTGTCCGTATTCTCCTCGGAACACCATGTGTAGACTCGTCCTGGCAGCCATGATTTTCGATCTTCTGCGGGAGTTTCGGCAGGCAACGTGGCGGTATCCCACGGCAGACTGACGTTGAGTGGATTACCAGACTTCGACGGATCTCCAAATGCGCTGCGAAGTGAGAACGGCGCGCCTACGTTGCCTGCGCGGTCCGTCTCCTCGTTCACGATTTGCACGGAGTTCGGCAGTCCTGTGACCTCAATTCGGAGATTTTCAGGCACGATTGAGGCAGTGTAGGGATTCCAAAGGGAAATCATCCAGCGCGCGCGAACCTCTACCCCTGAGGGTGCCGTTCCATTGGGGCTTTCGGTGCGCACATTAAACGTGAGCAAGAAATACGAAAGGATGGGCGCGATCTGGTGGGACGCGTTGGCATCGAGCTGGTGCGGCGTCATCACGACGCGGCGGCGCAGTGGTTCGGTGCCGTAGGGCGGGAGGATGCCTTCGGTGGGCGTGGTCGTCGTGACCGTCCCGGTTTCCGTGCTCGTGGTCGTCGTCGTGGTCAGTGGCTCGGTGTAGCCGGAGAAATTAGCCCAGGCGGAGAACGCGTTGCCGAGCAGGCCGGGCGCGAGCGAGAGGTCCTGCCGCAGGCCGCCGTTTTTCGTGTCAGCGAGCACCGCGAAATTGTTGGGCGACCACGTGTGGAAATTTTGCTGCACGCGAGTTAACCCAAGCTGCGGCGCGCCTGAGGCGGTGGTGCGCAGGAACGCCAGCTGCGATACGGTGGATATTTTTTCGTTGGCAACGAGAGGTGCGTTGTTGGCGTCGCGCGGCTCGAAGATGGGGCTGCCCGCGGTATCGGCGGCACCGGCACCCACGGTGATCTGCTGGCGGATGCGTGAGCGCATCTCTGCGCTGTCGTAGGGCGCGAACGTGATCGCGTCGGTGTTGTCGGCGACGGCGACAGGCGCCTTCACGCCCTGGTCGCCCACCCACCACGCGTAGCGGCCGACGCGCACCGCGCCGGCCTGGCCGGGCACGCCGACGGCGGTGATGTCCTGCTTGGCGACCTTGATCCGGTCGGCGTTGGCAGAGACGGTGCGGGAGCCCACGAGGAACTCCTGATCGGCGGTGGCGTTGGACGAAGGATCGAGCGCGGCGGCGAGCACCTCGTCGGGCGTGGCGCCGGCGCGCTCGCTGCCGCTCACGAGCCACGTGAGCGGGCCGGAGCCGGGCGTGGTCGAGTCCCAGACGCCCACCAGGTGCTTGGCGCCGGCGTTGCCCGTTGCCTCGCCGGTGGCAGTCGCGCGTTGATCGGGACCGGCGTGCTTTTGCAGCTGGCCGAGCGCGACTTGCAGGGCGAGGAGCGCATTCTCGCGAGCCTGCGCCTGTCGCTGTTGATTCCCGGCGATGGTGGTCTCGATGCGTGCGTAGGTGGCGAGCCCCACGAGCAGCAGCACGAGAAACGCCACGAGGACGAGCGTCATCAACAACGCGAAACCGGCATGCCGACTCGTTGTAGGCGGGGTGCCCCCACCCCGCCTCCCGAACGAGCGGGGTGAGGGCAGCCCGCCTACATTAGATGAAACGGGAGTTTTCACAGGGTTCCTCCGTTGATCACGATGCGGCGGGAGAGGACCTGCGAGTTGGCGAGGGCGAGCTGCCACCAATAGGCTTGCGCGGTCACCCCCTGCGGGGCGGTCAGGCGGCCCGCCTCGTAGCCGGCGATCAGGGCGGCGCCTTCGTCGGTCAGCACGCGCACCATCACGTCGGCAACTTCCGGAAACGGGTCCGTCGCCCCGGGCTGGTTGGGAGGCGTGCGCGCGAGGTAGCTGGTCGTGGTGTTGGTGGCTGGGAACACCCGACGCAGGCCGTCCGCGGCGCCCGCGTCGCGCACGTAGAGACGCACGCCGAAGTCGATCACGTTTTCCCCGATGACGCTGTTGAGCGTCGGGTAGCGAATCTCCGCGGGGTCGCCCGTCTGGACGCCGTTGCCGCTGTTCGGCGCGTAGGCGGTCACGGCGAAATCGAAACCGGTCTCGAGCGCGCCGTTGCGCGTGCTCGTGGCGGACGTGCGCGCCGGGCGCACCTCGGCGCGGTGCAGGAGATAGCGGCGGTCGACCGGCTGGCGGTTGTCCGCGCCGGTGATGGAGCGACGCACAATCTGATAGCCGACGGCGACGGGCGCGGAGAGCGTGGCGGGCTGGTTGGCGGTGTTGGCGCCCCGCTTGGTGGTGAAGAACCGCAGCCATGTCCCCGCGATGCCGAAGCGCGCCTGATCGAGCGCGCCGGTGGCGATGCCCTGGAGCGAGCCGGCGTTGTTGGCGGGCTTGAGCGCGTTGGTGACGGCGCCGGTGGTGTTCCAGAGGCCGGTGTTGCCGGTGTTGGCCGGGATGGTCGCGGCGAGCCACACGCCGCCGTCGTCGCGGTAGCGGGCCGCCTGCAGATCCAGCGCGAGCTGATCGAGGATGAAGCGGGCCTGCGATTCGGCGGAGAGGCGGCCGGAGGTGCGTCCCCAGAAGCCGGAGACGTTGGCGACGATGGCGACCATTACGCCGGCGAGGACGGCAGTGATGGCGGTCGCGACGATGAGCTCAATGAGGGTGAAGCCCCCGCGGCTGCGCCGCGGGAGCTGAGAGCTGAGAGTTGAGAGCTGAGAGCCCAAGGCGGTGAAAACCTAGCGTGCGACGGTGCCGGGGAAGAACAGCACGGATTTTTTCCCATGATCGAAGCGCACGGTGCCCGCCGGGTTGGCGCCGAATTGCACCGTGCCAGTGGAGGTGCCGTCGCTCACGTAGGCGGGCCAGCGGAAGCGGGCGGTGTAGGCGAGAAACGGGGCGGTGGCATCGGGCGAGACGGTGACGGTTGCGCCCGATGCGTCGGTCGTCGTGGAGTCCGGCGGCGAGAGCACCTCATTGCGCACGAGCGCGATCTCGAAGAATTTCTCGCGGTCGGAGTTTCGCCGCGTTGCGGGGTCGATCCAGACGGGGTCGTTGTAGGGGCCGAGCTTGGTGCCGTCGCGGCTGGCGAAGAGGAGTTGGGTGTCGGTGGACAGCTGGTAGTCGGACCGGGCATCGGCCTGCGTGAGCGGGTGGCCCGAAGCGGTGCCGGTCTTGAGCAGCAATTTGACGTCGTCGAACGGCATGGCGCGGAGCTTCAGGCGCAGGGCGTCCGCCACGCGGGCGGCGCGGTCCGCATCGGCGCTGTCGCCCACGGTGCGTGCGACGGGGGCGAACAGCCCGAGGATGCCGGTCATCGCGAGCGCAAATATGCCCACGGCGACGACGACCTCGAGGAGACTGAATCCGGCCTTCGCTCCCGCGGAGCTTCGGCGAGATTCGGCGTGGCACGAATTTCGTGGGATCAAACCGCGCATCGTCAGAAGGAAGTCGCGTCGTTCACGAACGTCACCGCGCCGGAGGGGCGAATGACGAGACCGCGCACGGCGGCGGCGTTGTTGAACTGAGGGAGGTTGGCGGGGGATATTGCCGCGGTGGCGACGAGCAAGCGTGCGAATGGCTGGGTGCCGACCTGAACCACGGTGCCGTCAGCGCGGAACTCAATGAAGAACGCGGTGCCTCCGGCGAACGGCGTGCCGACGGGCTGCGCGGGGTTGAAGGGCCCGCCGAGCGTCGAGAGCAGCGTCGGATTGGACGAAGACCATACAACGTTTGCAGCGAGCAGACCGCTGACGTTGGGAGGCACAATGCTGATGCCGCGCGGGAGCGAGACAGCGCTGCTGGCCGAAACCCACGTCGTGGTCTGCCCTGGTG
>JAEUHB010000320.1 GCA_016794665.1 Opitutaceae bacterium | reverse complement strand
GCCGTTGGTGATGAAGTAAGCGCGGCCAGCGGCCGGTGCATTTTCCACCGCGACCGCGCGTTCCGCGGCGAGGTGCGCGTCGACGGCGTTGTCGACGTGGACCATGTCGACGACGTTCCGGCCGTCGCCGACGATGCGCAGGCGGCCCGCCCGGGCGCGGGCCAGCACGCGCGGCACCAGGTGCGGATCGCCGACGCCCCAGATGAGGTGCGGACGGAGCGCAACGGTGCGGAGCGCCGTGGAATTAGCAGCGAGCACTTCCCGTTCGGCGATGGCCTTCGTGAGCGGATAAGGGCTGGGGCAGGCGGTCGTGAGCGGCAGCGATTCGTCAGCGTTGGCGAGCGACTGGCCGTTGTAGACGACGCTCGGGGTGCTCGTGTGGACGAACGTGCGGACGCCGTGGCGGCGCGCGCCCTCGAGCAGAGCGCGCGTGCCGAGGACGTTGGTGCGGAAGAAATCGTCGTAGCGGCCCCACACGCCGACCTTCGCGGCGGTGTGAAAGAGGGTGCCGATGCCGGCGCACGCGGCCATGACGGCGGGCGCGTCGTCCAACGACGCGCGGATGAAGCGCACGCCGCGTTTTTCCAGATCCGGCGCCGGCGTGCGGCCGAGGACGGTCACGGCGCGGCCCTCGGCGAGCAGGCGCTCGACGAGCCGCCGGCCGAGAAAGCCAGTGCCACCAGTGACGAGGACGGAAGAGTTGCCCACGGAGTCCACGGAATACAGGGAGGGAAGGCCGCGGAAGTTATTTCCGCCGCGGGCATCCGTTCAGCCCACGGTGTGGCGCGGCGCGGTCTCGGCCCATTGGGCGAGCGTGAGGCGGTGGATCTTGGCTGCGTGGCGGACATCGACGGGGAACGATTCCCGGAAGAAAAACGTCGCGATGCCCGCCGTGTGATTGTGCCGGCGCCCGAGTTCGCGCAGCTCGGCGGCGAGGGCGCGCGCATCGGCCGCGTCCCGGATCGCGGCCTCGACGACGAGCGCGGGCGTTTGCGTGCCGCGCGGGCCGAGCCCGATCAGGGCGCAACGCAGGGCGCGCGGATGAGCGCGGAAAACCTGCTCGCACGGCTCGGTGTGCAGGGTGCCGGCGGCAGTCTCGACCCGCTCGGCCTTGCGGCCGACGAACCAGAGGCGGCCCGCTTCATCGAGGTAGCCACAGTCGCCCATCCGGTGCCAGACGCCGGCGGCGCCGGGAATTTTCGCCAGCTTGGTGGCCACGGGGTTGAGGTCGTAGGCCTTGGTCACGACGGGCCCTTGGACCACAATCTCGCCGAGATGGCGCGGCGGGAGCACGTGGGCGTCGACGAGGTTGGCGAGCGGCTCGTCCGAGAGCGCGATGATCTTGATCTCAATGCCCGGGACGGGGCGGCCGACGCAGGCGCCGAAGGGGTGCTCGAATTCGGATTGGAGGGCCTCGATTTCAGACGCGCTGATGGTCGCGAGCGGAAGCGCCTCGGTGGCGCCGTAAGGGCTGTGCAGTTCGCCGGCGGGCAGGAAGGCCCGTGAGTCGGCCCACAGTGACGCCGGCACGGCGGCGCCGGCGCACAGCACGCGGCGCACGGAGGGCAGGGTGAGATTCCGCTCGCGGCAGTGGCCGCCGATTTTTCGCCAGAGCGTGGGCGAACCGAAGGAGTTGGTGACGCCTTCCTGCCGGATGGCTTGGACGATTTTCGCAGGGTCGAGCGCGGCGGGCCGGCGGGGGTCGATCTCGGGGACGATGGTGGTCATGCCGAGCGCCGGGCTGAAGAGCGCGAAGATCGGCAGCAGCGGCAGGTCGACCTCGCCGGGCTCGATTTGGTAGGCAGCGCGGATGAGGCGCACCTGCGCGTCGAACATGCCGTGCTCGTAGCAGACGCCCTTGGGTGTGCCCGTCGAGCCGGAGGTGAACAGGATCGCGGCCAGATCGTTCGCGGCGGAAACAGCCGTCGCGAGATGCCCCTGCTCGCGGCTCGAATTTGGGCCCGTCAGCCGGCCCGTGAGGGAACCGCTGGCCGGGACGCGCACGTTGACGGAGCCGAAGGCATCGCGGAAAAACCAGCTGAGCAGGCGCGCAAAGAAAATCCCGACGAGCGCCTGCGGCCGCGCGCGGCGCACGCAGGCGAGGAAACTTTCGCGCCCCATTCCCGGGTCGATCACGACCGGCACGGCGCCGAGCCGGAAGAGGGCAAAGACCGAGGCGATGAGCGGCAGGCCTTGCCGGACCATCACGAGCGTGCGGTCGCCGCGGCGCACGCCGGCGCCCACGAGGCGCGCCTGCCAGGCGGCCACCTCGGCATCGAGTTCGGCGAAAGTGAGCGTGAGATAGTCGATGTCGCCCTGGCGCGTGCGGCCGCGGGGGATTTTCAGCGCGGCCATCGCCGGGTGAGCGGCAGCCATGCGCGCGAGGTGGCGCGCGATGTTGGCGTCGGCTTCCGGGGGCGCGGACATGGCGGAGGGAGCGTGCCGCGCGGCCGGGAGCGGGCAACAAAAACGCCGCGGGTCAGACTGCGGCGAGATTCGTTATCGGGGTTTTCCGCCGTGGCGGCGATCCCGGCTCAATAGTCGCGCAGCGTGATCAAGCCCCAGAGGATCGTGACCTTGCCGCCGGACGGGCCGTTCTTGCCGATGAGCTTGGTGGTATCGGTGTCGACGGTGGCGGGGGTGACAGGCTGGAACGAGTCGCTGGCGACCGTGACTGCGCCCCCGAGAAGGGTGGTTTCCTTGCCCCCGCTCGACGTATTGCGCGTCGCGCAGCCCGAGGCAGCGAGGGAGACGAGGAGGACGGCAACCAACGGGAGGCGGAAGTTCATGGGATTGGGGAGGGGGACGTTGGGTGGCCAAGGAAAGTTTCGCAAGGCTGGGATGGGTCCTTTTGAGGCATCATCTACACGCCCATTCTTGTCAGCGGTCGCCCCTCTGTATGACCAGAGCCGGCGCGCCAAGAAAGAGCCGACGCCAGCCGCTCGGGACCGAGAGAATGCGATCGCCGTGGCTTTCAAACCACAAGCAGACCGCGACAGGATCGAGATAGGCGACTGCATCAGAATCTGAGCACCAAAAGGTCGCGAAATCGCCGGGCAGTTTTTTCCACCACAGGCGGGACCTTCCCGAGAACTTAGTTAGCGCCGTTAGCCAGATACGCCGCGGAATTACCATGAGGCCACGAAACCAACGAGCCTCAAGGAGGGGCAGCAGTAGCTTGGCTGGCCAATAGCGCCACGGTAGTTTGCACCAAGGCCGCACGTTTATTCCATGACAGTTCCACCAACGGCAATGCCACGCTGGGCGAAGCAACAGGTAACCACCGGGCCGAATCACTCGGCGCATTTCGTTAAGCACCGCTTCCGGATCCGGTGTGTGCTCCAATACCCAGATCGACCATATAGCGTCGAAAGTATGGTCCTTAAAGGGCATGCGCGTGGCGTCGCAGGCGACAAATTTCTTGCGGAAATACTTGGCGACTGTGGAACTGAGATCGGTGCCGGTGTAATCTTCTACCAGATCCTGAAAGGCGCCGCGGCCACACCCCACTTCGAGCACCTTTCGGCCTTTCAATTGATAGCCGACGACAAAGTCGCTGACGATGGGCATCATGCCATGGCACTCGGCCTGATCGCGGTTGGAATACTCAACACCCAAATACTGCCGGTCGTAAAAATCACGCGCGGCGTTTTCTGGATTTCGATCGGATTCGGGGAATTTCACGGACCGGAGTGGTGGCAAGACGCGGGACGGGACTATCCTCCCGCCTTGAGCGCCGGCTCCTTGCGCAACAGGTCGGCCTGCCAAGGCAGGAGCAGCGTGCCCAGTTTTTCCGGGTAGCGCGCGATTTGGGCGAGCTGAGCGCGGTTGGCGATCAGCGTGGGCTCAATCTCGAGCTTCTGGGCGACGCGGTCGCGGTCGGCGCGGATGCGGTCTTGAAACTCCACCTCGGCCTGCGTGAGCGAGAGGTGGTTGGAATCGCGGCCGGGGCGGCGCGGGAGAGTCTTCGGATCGCGGGCGAGGCCCTCCTGGATGGCCTTGGCGAGCGAGGGAAAGATGCGGTCGTGGCGGCGGCCGAGGTTGATCTGCGGCAGAATCGTGGCGGCGCCCTCGCCGGCCTCGGCCGCCTCGGCGATTTTGAGGAGGAGGGCGTTGCCGCAGACTTTGAACGGCGGGGTGTCGAGGCGCTGGGCCTGCGCCTCGCGCCAGTGCCAGATGGCATGCATGACGCTGAGTCCCGGGCCGCGCAGCCGGTCGGTGCGGCCGATGCGCCAGTCGTGCTCGGTCGCCGGGGCAAAGCCGTCGAGGCCGGCGGCGATCTGGGCGCGGCATTGCTGCTCCAGCCAGTCCAGCCGGCCGAGTTTCTTGAGCTCGCGCCGCAGGATGTCGCGGAGTGCGGGCAGGTGCCAGACGTCGAGCGCGGCGTAGTTGAGGAGTTTCGGCGTGATCGGGCGCTGGGACCAGTTGGCTTTCTGGCCGGACTTGTCGACGGCGACGGCAAAGTGCTGCTCAAGCAGCGAGGCAAGGCCGATGCGCTCCAGCCCGAGCAGCTGCGCGGCGAGCATGGTGTCGAACAGGCTGTGCGGCGTGAAGCGGCAGAGGTCGTGCAGCAGGCGCAGGTCAAAGTCGCTGCCGTGCATGATGAGGTGCTTTTTCGCTAGCACCTTCCACAGCGGATCGAGCTTTATCCCCGGCGCGAGCACATCCACGAGGAAGACCTCGCCTTGGACGAGGAACTGCAGGAGGCAGACCCTCGTCTTGTAGTGGAACATGTTGTCCGCCTCGGTATCGAGTGCCACTTCGCCGACCTTTTCCAGACGATCGAGCAGCGGGCCGAGCGAGCCGGGTTGGTCGAGCAGCAGATGGGACGGTGGGCGCGTGGGCACGGTGACGCCGAGCATTCGGCGGAGGCGCGTCGGGAGAAAACGGGAAATCATGCAGCGGGACTAGGCGGCCTTATTCCACGCGACGAGGAATGCATCAATCAACAAAGGGAGGTCGTCGTGGTAACCGCCTTCGAGCAGGGCGGCCGCGGGGATGGCCTGGCGGGCGCGGGTTTCGGCGAGCCATTGCCCGAGCGTGGCAAAATCCTCCGCCTCAAGCGTCATGGACGTGATGGGATCGCGGGCGTAGGCGTCGAAGCCGGCGGAGACGAGGATGAGGTTTGGCCGAAACGCGATCACGGCGTCGAGCGAGGCGCGCAGCGCGGCCATGTGCTCGGCCCGCGGCGTGCGCGGAGCGACCGGCCAGTTGCGCGTGTGCGGGCCGAGGTCGCGCACGCCGGTGCCCGGGTAGCCGGGGTGCTGGTGGACAGAGGCGAAGAAAAGATCGCCCCGGCCGTGCAGGATGGACTCGGTGCCGTTGCCGTGATGCGCGTCGAAATCCCACACGGCGACCCGCGCCGCGCCCAGCTGCCGCTGCGCGAAGAGCGCCGCAATCGCGATCGTGCTGAGATAGCAGAAGCCCATGGCTTGGGTGGCCGTCGCGTGGTGGCCGGGCGGGCGCATGAGGGAGAAGACAGGCGTCTTCTTTTCCAGCGCGTGCCGCGCGGCCTCGATGGCGGCGGCGACCGAGCGGCGCGCGTGATCACCGATTCCGGGAAAAAACGGCGTGTCCGCGTCGAAGTCCCGCGGCTGGGTGAGACGCTTCAGGTGCGCCGGCGCGTGCGCGAGCAGCAGGATCTCGTCGGTTGCGAGCGCCGCGCCCGGCGTGCGCCACGTCCAATCCGCGTGCGCCGCGCGGAGATGCTGGGTGGAACGGATGACGCGCGCCGGCTGCTCCGGCCGCATCGACGAGCCGTAGCCGGCGCAGCGCGGATCATGGAGGATGAGCATGGCGGGATGGCCGCAAAAAGGCCCCACGGGCGCAAGAAACGAAACGGACCCGTCCCCGGTATTTTATCTTTTGCGCTTTGGACGGCTTTTTGCGGCCCTCACGCCGATGAAAGTCGTCGTTCTCTGCTCCGGCGGTATGGACTCGGTCACCGCGCTCCACTGGGCGCGGCGCGAGCATCACGTCGTCGCGGCCGTGAGCTTCGACTACGGCGCGAAGCACAACCACCGCGAAATCCCGTTCGCCGCGGAGCACGCCCGGGCGCTCGGCGCCCGGCACGAAGTGATCACGCTCGATTTTGTGAACCGATTGTTCGCGTCGGACCTGCTCAAGAGCGGCGCCGCGATCCCCGAGGGCCACTACGAGGCGGCCAACATGAAGCAGACGGTCGTGCCGTTTCGGAACGCCATCATGCTCTCGATCGCGTGCGGCTTCGCGGAGAGCGCCGGCGCCGAGGGCCTCGTCATCGCGGCCCATGGCGGCGACCATGCGATCTACCCGGATTGCCGCGAGGATTTCATGCGCGCGATGGGCGACGCGATGCGGCTCGGCACCTACGCGGGCATCGCGTTGCTGCGGCCGTTCATCGCGATGAACAAGGGCGAGATTGCAGCCGCGGGCGCGCAGCTCGGCGTGGATTTATCGCGCACGTGGTCCTGCTATGTCGGCGGCGCGGTGCACTGCGGCAAGTGCGGCACCTGCGTGGAGCGCCGCGAGGCGTTTGCGCGGGCCGGCCTCGCCGATCCCACGGTGTATGCCTCGCGCGATCCGCTGCCGGCCAAACCCGTCGCGTCCCGATGCTGATTTCCGAGACCTTCTATTCGCTGCAAGGCGAGGGCGAGCTGACGGGCGTGCCGTCGGTGTTCGTGCGCACAAGTGGGTGCAATCTTCGCTGCGCTTGGTGTGACACGCCCTACGCTTCGTGGAATCCCGAGGGCACGCAGCGCTCGGTCGCGCAACTCGTCGCCCACGTGGAGTCTCACCCTCAGGCGCGCCACGTGGTCCTCACCGGCGGCGAGCCGATGATCGCGAAGGACATCCGCCTGCTCGCCGCCGAGATCAAGAAAACCGGCCGCCACATCACGATCGAGACGGCCGCGACGATTGCGCCCGAGGGTATCGCCTGCGACCTGGCGTCGCTCTCGCCCAAGCTCCTCAACTCCGCGCCCGATCCCATCGAGCACGCGGCCTGGCGCAAGAAGCACGAGGCCACGCGCTGGCAGCCCGCGGTCGTGCGCGAATGGGTGGACCGCTATCCCTTTCAATTCAAGTTCGTGGTCGCGCGGCCCGAGGATGTGGAGGAGCTTGAGCATATGCTCGCCGCGCTGCAGCGGGAAATCCCGCGCCACAAGGTCCTGCTCATGCCGGAGGCGACCTCGCTGGAGAAGATGCGCGCTCGCGCCGCATGGCTCGGCGATCTCTGCAAGGCCCGCGGCTACCGCTACGCCCACCGGCTCCACATCGAGCTCTATGGCAACAAGCGCGGCACCTGATCCGAAATCGCCGCCGCCCGCGGTGGGCGCGAGTGTGATCGCGGCCGCGGACCCGACGCAGCCGCGGCGGCTCTCGGAGGAGCTCGCGCTCATCCTGCGCGAGTTCGAGGTCGAGCAGGTGACGTTGCGCGAAGTGATCGGGCTCATGCACGGCCGCGGCTACCTGCTCTTCGTGATGCTGATCTCGCTGCCGTTCTGCACGCCGATCCCGCTGCCGGGGCTTTCCACGCCGCTGGGCCTCGTCATCGGCATCATCGGCGTGCGGCTGGCGCTGGGACAGAAGCCGTGGCTCCCGGCGCGGCTGCTCGACCTGCGGCTGCCGCCCGCGGTGTTCAAGAAGGTCTTCGCGGTCACGCAGCGGATCATCCTCTGGTTTGAGCGGTTGCTGCGGCCTCGCCTGCTCTGGCTGACGGCGACGCCGATGCTACGGCAGCTCCATGCGATCCCCATCGTGATTTGCGCCGCGCTGCTGCTGCTGCCGCTGCCGATCCCGTTTTCCAACACCGTGCCGGCCTGGAGCATCATGCTGATCTCCGGCGGCCTCCTTGAGCGTGACGGCGGCTTCATCCTCGCCGGGCACGTCGCCGCGCTGTTCGCGATCGCGTTTTTCACTGTGATCGGAGTCTTCGGCACCGAGGCCGTCAGCTGGCTCTGGAAATGGGCCCAGTGATTCCGCCTTTCCCATGAGCACCCCATCCATCACCGCCATCGGCCAGATCGCCCTCGTCGTGAGCGACGTCGCCAGGGCCACGGCGTTCTACCGCGACACCCTCGGCCTCAGGTTCCTCTTCGCCGCCGGCCCCAACCTCGCGTTTCTCGCCGCCGGGGGCGTGCGCCTCATGCTCTCGACGCCGCAGGGCCACGGCGAGGCCGGGAAAAACTCGATCCTCTATTTCAAGGTCGACGGCGACATCACCGCCGCCCACGCGGCGATCGTCGCGCGCGGCGCCACGAACGAGCGGGCCCCGCAGCTCACCGCGAAGATGCCGGACCACGAGCTGTGGATTGGCTTCGTGCGCGATCCGGACGGCAATCTCGTCGGCTTGATGGAAGAGAAGCGCTGAGTCAGCCGGCGCCGCTTTCGCCGCTCATTTCTTTTCCTCGCGGCGGAAGGGATACTTGAACTGCTCGAGGTAGCCGTGCGGCACGGGGTGTCCCTCGATGCCGTAGCCGGTGGGCCACTTGTCGGCCGGCATGTGGTGCGTGCCGAAGAGCCGATCGAGG
>JAEUHB010000278.1 GCA_016794665.1 Opitutaceae bacterium | reverse complement strand
GGCCGCTCGGGGTATTCATCGCGGTGCCGACCGCGTTCTCCGTCCTCGCCGTGTGGAGCGGCGTGCTTTTCAAGCGGGGCCGCTGGAAGGAGCAGAAGGTGTGACCGGCGCGGCGCCCCCGCCGGCCCGCGCGTTGGGGATGTAGGCGACCTGGCGCAGCACCTCGGCCGGCCCCACGCGGAACCGGCCCGCGAGCCGGTTGAGCCGCTCCCATTCGCCCGCGTTGAGCGCCGTCACCCGCGCCGTGCCGTCGCGATCGACCCACTTGACGTGATGGATGCGCTGGCGCGAGGCCTTCACCAGATCGCGCGCGAAGGTCATTTCCTCCGGATCGAGGTTCATCGCGGCACAAAGCGGCGTCGGCGCCGTGGCGTCAACGCCGCGGGCGCGAGTTGCATGGCGGGCAAAACTCCGCTCGGTTTCCGCCACCGGCAGCCACTTTCCCATGTCCTCCCTTTCGCCCCGTCGCAAAGTCATCATCGATCAGGACTCGTTCGGCCCGGGCGGCTCCAACTTGCAGGCCATCCTCATGGTGCTGCAGTCCCCGGACATCGAGGTGCTGGGCATCACCACCGTCACCGGCGACGGTTGGGTGAAGGAAAACACTGCGCACGCGCTGCGCCTGCTGGAGCTGACCGGCCACACGGATGTGCCCGTCGTCGCCGGGGCGACCTACCCGCTGCTCAATTCCGAGGAAGGCACGCGCCGCTGGGAGGCCCTGCACGGCAAGCTGCCCTACAAGGGCGCGTGGATGGATCGCTGGCCCGACTACAACACGGTGCACCGCCAGCCTTACCACCCGGCGGACAGCGTGCCGCCGCTGCCCGAGGGCGATCCGGAGACGGCGCCGGCCGCCGGCACCGCCGCGGAATTCCTCGTGCGCAAGGTCCGCGAGTTTCCCGGCGCCGTCACGATTCTGGCGATGGGGCCGTTCACGAACCTCGCGCTCGCGGCGCGGCTCGACGAGAACTTCGCGGCCAGCGCCGAGGGCCTCGTGTTCATGGGCGCGTCGTTCAACCCGATCGTCCACACCGAGGACGAGTTCGCGCAGCAGTTCATCCACAGCCCGCGCGTCGAGTTCAACTGCCGCTTCGATCCCGAGGCGGCGTCAATCATGCTGCGCGCGGGTTGGAAGAACATCACGTGCGTGCCGCTCGACGCCACCGTCGAGCCGCGCCTGACCGAGGAACTCGTCGCGCGCGCCACGGCCGCCGACACGCCCGCCGCGCGCTACCTGAAAAAATTCGCGGGCCACGGTTTCCCGATGTGGGACGAGATCGCCGCCGCCGTGCTGCTGGACCGCCACCTCGCCACCGACACCGCGTGGCTCGCCATGGATATCGCGACGGACCAAGGCGCCGGCTACGGCGCGACGCTCAGCTGGCCGCCGGGTGGCGGGCCCGGCCTCGGCGAGCCCGATGTCAACGTCGTGCGCGCCATCGACCGCGCGCGCTTCGAGGAAATGTTTGTCGCGCTCATGCAGCGCGGATGACCCCACCGCCGCCAACGGTGGTTTCAAGAAAGTCATAGCCGAGCAATTGACCGCTGATGGATTTCACCAAGGGTGAAATCTTGTTTTAGTGCCTCCGCCTAATCGGCTCCGACCTAGCGCTCGGGCGGCTGCTCATCGCAGCCGAAGGATCCTCGCTCCCTCAGTTTCCACTACCCGCGATTAGCGGATCCCAACCCGTGGAGCGAAGGCGATTAGCCGAAGCGGCTTCACGCAGAATTCGCCCTTGGCGAAATCCATCAGTGGTTGCCACCTTCTGCGTCGCTTCCGGCTACAATCCTATTTGATACGCGCTAGGGTTGTCCCTCGTTCGCGGGATCCGTGGCCGTGGTCACCTTGGCCAGGATGCGCGTGAGGTCGCGGGCGTCGGTCTCCGTGAGGTGCGCGGCAAACTGCCGGGCGATGCCGCCGCGGTAGACCGCCCAGATCTCGCGGAGCGTCCCCACGCCGCGGGGCGTCAGCTCGATGTGCTGCACCCGGCCGTCCGCGGGGCACGTGCGCCGCGTGATGAGCTTCTCCTTCTCCAGGCGATCCACGAGGCGGGTGAGGCCGCTCTTGCTCAGCAGCGCGCCGCGCGCGAGCTCGCTCATGCGCAGCCGGCGGCCGGGGGCGAGGTAGAGGGCGTAGAGCGCATCATACCAGCTCAGCGGCGGGCGGCCGGCGGCCTGCAGGCCCGCCTCGGCGGCATTGCACACGCGCCAGAACGAGACGTAGAGGCGGCGCCAGGCCTCGAGGTGGGTTTCGGGCAGTGACGGTGTCATGCCGCCACTGGGAAAGATTTTAGTTGCATTTGCAACTTTTATCGCGAGATTGGTTGTGTATGCAACTACCTAAGCCTCTCACCTCCCTGGTCGCCACCGGCGACTCCTTCGCCCCGCTTTTCCTGCGGCTCGCCCTCGGCGCGATGATCCTGCCCCACGGGCTGCAAAAGACCGTCGGTTGGTTCGGCGGCTACGGCTTCCAAGGCACCATGGGCTGGCTCACCGGCACCGTCGGCGCGCCCTGGATCGTCGCACTGCTGGCGATCCTCGCCGAGTCCGTCGGCGGGCTGATGCTCATCCTCGGCGCCGGCACGCGGCCGGCGGCGGTGGGCGTGGGCGCGGTGATGCTGGTCGCGGCGAAGATGCACCTCGCGAACGGCTTTTTCATGAACTGGACCGGCAAGCAGGCGGGCGAGGGCGTGGAGTTCCACCTGCTGGCCGTGGGCATCGCGGTCGCGCTCGTCATCCTCGGCGGCGGCCGGGCCTCGGTGGACCGCGCGCTGGCGAAATAACGCCGCGCCGGCGCGGGGCGGGCGCGAGCGGATGGCTTGCAGCGGGGGCGCAAGCGGGCTGTGTTTCCCGCACCGCCCGCCACGCCCATGAACCGCACCTTCCGCTCCCTCCCCGTCGCCCTCGTCCTGCTCCTCGCCGGCTGCTCCGGCGCCTACTACGGCGCGATGGAAAAAATGGGCGTCGCCAAGCGCGACATCCTCGCCGACCGCGTCGACAAGACGCGCGAGTCGCAGGCCGAAGCCAAGCAGCAGTTCGCCGACGCGCTCCAGCGCTTCCAGGCCGTGGCCAAGACCGACGGCGGCGACCTGCAGAAGAAATACGACTCGCTCAACAAGGAGTTCCAGCAGAGCGAGAGCCGCGCGAAGGACGTGCGCTCCCGCATCGCGTCCGTCGAGGACGTGGCCGAGGCGCTCTTCCGCGAGTGGAAGACCGAGCTCGCGCAATACACCAACCCCACCCTCAAGGCCGACAGCCAGAGGCAGCTCGACGCCACGCGCCGCAACTACGACGCCCTGATCGTGCTCTGGCGCCGCTCGGCCGACCGGATGGACCCCGTGCTCGCGACCTTCCGCGACCAAGTCCTCTACCTGAAGCACAACCTCAACGCCCGCGCCCTCGCGCAGCTCGACTCCACCAACCGCACCCTCGAGGCCGACATCACGCGCCTCATCGCCGACATGGAGACCTCGATCAAGGAAGCGGAGAAGTTCGTGAAGGAGCTGAAGACGAAGGGGTGAGCGATCGGCGGCGGATGAGGCAGCCGATCCACCATTCAATCAGCAAGCCCGTGAACAGGCCAGCGACGGGCCATGGGCTGAGTTCGAGTGCTTTCTTCCCGGAGAACGCCTGAGGCTCAAGGATCGCCGATCCAAGAATCGGGATTGCACCGGCAATACCGCCAAGCAGCGACGAGAGAAGGAGCGACCACCCTCGGCCCATGATAAACCCGCGCCGATAGGCGCGCTCCATTAGCAGGGCATAGATCAGGCTCGGAACGATGGCGAAACAGTAGGCATACGCCACCACCACGGGGAGCGAGACGAGGATATCTCCCCATGCAGACGCCACCCAACGCCGTGAATCGACGATCCAACCCTGCGCCAGCAGGCAAATCCACCCGAGCGGCGGCGGCAACAATGCGTGCAGGAAAAAGCGTGTGCGCCGTTTCATTGTGACGCGCGCTTGTGGTCAGGGCGCAAACGCCGCCCATGCGTAGATGAACGGCAGTGTGCTGAAGACGACGTTGGTCGCGTGGTAGCCGACGCGCCACCAGACGTTCGTCAGGTAAGGTGTGACATCGAGCAGCAGCGCCGCGACCAGACGAATGGTCCAGAACGCGGCGAGAAACGCGCACACCGCCCGCGCGAACGGCGTGCCGCTCGACAACTCGGCGGCGAATAACCAAGAGCCGAGGCCGAATGAGACGAGGCAGAGCCCGATGAATGCATAGTAGACGCCGAACAACGTGCGCGGGAATGGCGCAAGTTTAGCGCATTCCCGCCACAAGCCGGTGGCGCGCGGCATCATCACGCCCGCGGCGATCAGGCCAAGGTGCGTGAGGGCGGCGAATTTCAGGGCGATTTCGATGTCGGTGTTCATGGCAGGAAAGCCGCGAGGCCGCGGAAGAGAGGAACGATGACATTGCGGGCAAAGGGAGCGTGGAAAAGCAGCGGCAACGGCGCCACCGCGACGAAGAGCGTCCAGAGCCGGCCGGCGGCACCGCGGCCGAGACCGCAGCGGACGCCGCGCTCGCTTCGCTCGATGGCGAGTCCCGCTGCTTGCAGGAGGAAATACGCCGTCGGCCCGCCCCAACCACCGCGCGCCGGGAGTGAGACGACCGATTCGTGCACAAGGCCCGAGACCACAAACACCGCAAGCCCTGCGGTGCGTCCGCCGATGGGCCGGGCCAGCGGCTTCAGGACGAACCGTCGCGCCGCGTCGGCAAACGCGAGATTCCACCGCGCGCCCCACAGCTCAGCGAGCGATGTCGCCGCGATTGGTGCACGCATGATCGGCGGAGCGTCGACGCCTGCCGCGCGCCACGCGCACGAGACGAGGTGAAACCCGCCAAAGTGCAGGGTGAAAAGCACGCCCACCACTGCCACCCACGCGACCAGCAGTTCCGCCTCGTCGTGCGCGTGCCAGACCGCCCACGCCACCAGCGCGAGCCCGAGGAGGGTCTTGGCCACTGCAAAGCCGAACTCGCGCGCATCTGCAGGATCGCCGGCTTCCGCGCCGAAGAACGCCCGCGCATTCATCCCCGGCCACGCCGTGAGATACCCGATCGCGCGAGGCCAGCTCGCGGCTGCGGCGTAGCTGCGGAATGTCGCGAGCTTTAGGACCGCCCATTCCGCCCCCGCAACCGTGAGCATCACGACCCAGCCCGCGCGCTCGCGCACCAGCCACCACGCGAGCGCCACGGCCGCAATTCCAGCGGCCCACCCGGCGGCCCGGGCGGGCCACGCAGGGCCTTCATGGCTCGTGGTGTTCATGGCGGATGGCACGCCGGCAGACACTCAGCCGGTCGTAGGCGGGATCGCGGCCGGCGCCTCAGCCCGTGCGCCCTTGCGGCGCATTTTGTCGAAGTTGAACATATTGAAGAAGTGCATCCCGCCGAGGACGAGCAGCACCACGCCCAGCTTCATGCTGAGAAACTCCAGCATCTCCTGCAGGTCGACCGGCTTGTCGCCGTAGCGCAGCGCCGTCGTGATGAACCCGAGGTTGATCAGGTAGAAGCCGACGACGAGGAGATGG
>JAEUHB010000248.1 GCA_016794665.1 Opitutaceae bacterium | reverse complement strand
CTTCGCTAACGGCTCGTTCAGGAGATCGGTTCTGTTAAGGTTGTTTTCCTCGTTGTCACCGCTGAGCCTGATTATCGCTTCACTGTCGTTAGAACCAAAAGATGCGACGAAAACAGGGAATATTACCTCGTAGAGGGCATCGGCTACACCTCTGAAGAAAATCAGCGGAGCATTGCGCTTATACGCCTCTGACAGCAGGTGATTGTCGCGTCCCGATTTTTCGAGGCTATACGCTACCATCCCAGAACCCAAATCGCGGTCGTCGTATGGAGCCGTTCTTCCTGAACGAGACGGAACTACTTGTTTGATGCTCAGAGCGGCTCCGTCTGTGAGTTCCTTGGGCTTGAATATTCCAACAGCTTTGCTGGCGAACTTGATGGCTTGGCCATTAACTTTGAATCCAGCATCGATATCCGACCAAGTGATGATGTTAGTTCCGCGTAGTTGGACCAATTGGCTTATCGCCGCGCCTGCCGCTGCGCGAATTTCGTGACTCAAGGGTGGCATTGTCACGCAAACTTACCATCGGGTCTAGGCATCGAAGGGAGCTAGGCGGCGAGCCAAGGGTAAGTCAAAGCAGTGTCGCTGCCCGATGACTGCTATGTTTCTTGAGCGCCGAATCGCCGGCCGTCCTCAGTTTGGATAGTGCCATCCGGAAGCACATGCACTGGAAGGATGAAATCTCCTGAGATGAGTGCGTCGGCGAATTCCCGCTCGCCAGCAATGAATTGGTGTAAGTGCTCGATCAGTGTTTCAGCGATTTCAATCTGGGCTTCACGCTCAGTGGGGTAGGATACAGGAAGACCGTTTTTGTCACGCCATGCAGGAACCTGCCCGTCGCAGACGGTTTCGGTGAATATTGCGAAAGCAGGGCGCGAGTTTTTCGGGGCGGCGTAATACATGGCGGTGTCGCTGCGAGAAGCCTACCAATTCGCAGACTCGGAAACCACGGACTATGAGTCTCATTTCCCAACAAACAAAAAGCCCCGCCGCGCTTGCGCGCGGGCGGGGCTGAGGGTGATGGCCGGTGAGGCGCGCCGGCGAGCGGCGGCCTTACGGCGAAGACTCGCTTACTTTTTCTTCTTCGCGGCCTGCAGGTCCGCGACGGCGGCCTGGGCGGCGGCGAGGCGGGCGACGGGCACGCGATAAGGCGAGCAGCTCACGTAGGTGAGGCCGACCTTGTGGCAGAACTTCACCGAGTCCGGATCGCCGCCGTGCTCGCCGCAGATGCCGAGCTTGATGCCGGGGCGCGTCTGGTTGCCCTTCTCGCAGGCGATCTTCACGAGCTGGCCCACGCCGGTCTGGTCGATCGAGGCGAAGGGATTCTTCTTCACGATCTCGTTCTCGGTGTAGGCGCCGAGGAAGGAGCCGGAGTCGTCGCGCGACATGCCGAGGCAGGTCTGCGTGAGATCGTTGGTGCCGAAGCTGAAGAACTCGGCGGTCTGCGCGATCTCGTCGGCGGTGAGGGCGCCGCGCGGGATCTCGATCATCGTGCCGACGGAGTAGGCGATCTTGGTCTTCTTCTCCTTCTGCACGGCGGCGGCGACCTCGTGGACGATCGCGACCTGCAGATCGAGCTCCTTCTTGAAGCCGACGAGCGGGATCATGATCTCGGGCTTGGCCTTGAAGCCGGCCTTGTTGGCATCGGCGGCGGCCTCGAGGACGGCGCGCGCCTGCATGCGGGTGATCTCCGGGAACTTGATGCCGAGGCGGCAGCCGCGGAAGCCGAGCATCGGGTTGAACTCATGGAGCTCGTGCACGCGCGCCATGATCTTCTCGACCGGGATGCCGAGCTTGCGGGCGAGATCGGCCTGCTGCTCCTTGGTGTGGGGGAGGAACTCGTGCAGCGGCGGATCGAGGAAGCGGATCGTGGCGGGATAGCCCTTCAGCGCCTTGAAGATGCCGAAGAAGTCGTCGCGCTGGTAGGGGAGGAGCTTGGCGAGCGCGGCCTCGCGGGCGGGCAGCGTGTCGGCGAGGATCATCTCGCGCATGGCGTCGATGCGGTCGCCCTCGAAGAACATGTGCTCGGTGCGGGTGAGGCCGATGCCGACGGCGCCGAACGCGATGGCCTGGCGGGTCTGCTCGGGCGTGTCGGCGTTGGTGCGGACGGAGAGCTTCGTGACCTGCGCGCACCACTTCATGAGCTGCGTGTAGTTTTTGAACTTCTCGGTCTTCTGGGCCTCCTTGTCGTCGCTGATGAGGCCGGAGATGATCTCGGAGGGCGCGGTCTTGATCTGGCCCGCGTAGACGAGGCCGGACGTGCCGTCGATGGAGAGGAAGTCGCCCTCGGCGAAGGTCTGGCCGTCGATGGTGGCGGTCTTCTTGTCGTAGTCGATCACGACGCCGGCGGCGCCGCAGACGCACACCTTGCCCATCTGGCGGGCGACGAGCGCGGCGTGCGAGGACACACCGCCACGGGCGGTGAGGATGCCCTCGGCGGCGATCATGCCGCGGAGATCCTCGGGGGAGGTCTCGACGCGGACGAGCAGGACCTTCTCGCCCTTGTCGGCGGCGGCGACGGAGCGCTCGGCGTTGAAGTAGATCTTGCCGGTGGCGGCGCCGGGGCCGGCGGGGAGGCCGGTGGCGATGACCTTGGCCTTCTTGACCTCGTTGAGATCGAAGATGGGGGCGAGGAGCTGCTCGAGCTGATCCGCGGGATTGCGCATGATCGCAGTCTCCCAGGTGATGAGCTTCTCGCGCACCATGTCGGCGGCGAACTTCAGCGCGGCGGCGGCGGTGCGCTTGCCGTTGCGCGTCTGGAGCATGAACAGCTTGCCGTCTTGGATCGTGAATTCGATGTCCTGGACGTCCTTGAAATGCTTCTCGAGGATCGCGCGGACCTTGAGGAGCTCGGCGTAGGACTTGGGCATCACGTCCTTGAGCTTGATGACGGGCTCGGGCGTGCGGACGCCGGCGACGACGTCCTCACCCTGCGCGTTGACGAGGAACTCGCCGTAGAACTCGTTGACGCCGTTGGCGGGGTTGCGCGTGAACGCGACGCCGGAACCGGACGTGTCGCCGGTGTTGCCGAACACCATGGCCTGCACGTTGACGGCGGTGCCCCACTCGGTGGGGATGTTGTATTTGCGGCGATAGACGATCGCGCGGTCGTTCATCCAAGAGCCGAAGACGGCGCCGGCGGCGCCGCGGAGCTGGTCCCACGGGTTGTTGGGGAACTGCTTGCCGGTGCGATCGAGGACGAGGGCCTTGAAGCGCGCGACGAGCTCCTGCTGGTCCTGGGCGGTGAGCTTGGAGTCCTCGATGTCGTTGTGATATTTCTCGTGCTTGAAATTATGGATGACCGTCTCGAACGGCTCGTGGTCCTCGCCCTCGCGCTTCTGCACGCCGAGCACGACGTCGCCATACATCTGGATGAAGCGGCGGTAGCAGTCCCAGGCGAAGCGCTCGTTGCCGGTGGCGGCGACGAGGGCGAGCACGGACTGGTCGTTGAGGCCGAGGTTGAGGATCGTGTCCATCATGCCGGGCATCGAGTCACGCGCGCCCGAGCGGACGGCGACGAGGAGCGGCATGCCGGAGGTGGCGCCGAACTTCGTGCCCATGATCTTCTCCATGTTGGCGACGCCGGCCTCCATCTGCGCCTGGAGCGAGG
>JAEUHB010000229.1 GCA_016794665.1 Opitutaceae bacterium | reverse complement strand
CGCCGACTCGACTCCGCCTCGGGCCGAGGCGATGCCGCCGACGAGATGGTGCAGGAACAGGAACTTGTATTTCGCGCGGCTGCCTTGGAGCGTGGCCTTGAGCCAGTCGTATTGCGGCTTGCCGAGCGACCACCGCCAGTTGTCCGGCGGATTGGAATTGGGGTTTGTGAGCGTGTTGTTGAACGGATCGAGCACGACAAAGAGCGCGTCGCCCCACTCCCACGCGTAGTAATTTTCCAGCAGCTCATTCCGGCCCGCGACGAGGCGCGTCTCCGCGCTGCCCGTGTAGAACGCGCCGTCGGGCACCGGCGTCGGGAAGTAGTTTTTCCGCGCGATCAGGTTCCAGCTCGCGATGTTCTGGTCCTTCGCCACCGAACGGTCCGCGTCGTAGACGTAGCGGTATTCCGCCTCGTGGTTGCCGAGCGTGAACATGAAGGGCACCGAGTGCACACACTCCGCGAAGTTGTTGCGCAGCGTGACCGCGCGAAACTCGATCAGCCCGTAGTTGATGGGCAGGCCGGGCAGGATCGTCGCCATCTTGTCCGACATGAAGATGTCGCCGAGATCGACGTGGAAGTCGGGGTTGTCGGCCGCGATGTTCTTCATCGCGAGGGTGAACAGCGGCTGGCTCGTCACTTCGTCGAGGTGCGGATCGGCCGTGAGCGTGAAGGTGAACGCGGTGCCGCGCGGCCGCGCCGTCATGAAGCTGCGCTCGCCGCGGGCCCGAAACGCCGCCTCCCCCGGCGCGCGGTAGCGCACGCGGTAGAAGTAGCGGCGGTTCGCCTGCAAGGGCGCCGCTCCCGCCGGCGCCTGGATCTTCAGCTCGATCGGCGCGCCCGCGGCGTAGGTGACGGCGGGCGTTTGCGCGGTGTAAGCGCCGGTGGCGGTGCCGTATTCCACGTAGAGCTCCACGGCCTTGTTCGCTTCCAAGTTGAGCGCAACGCCGCGGTCGGTCGGGATGCCGAGAAACTCCGGCGCCGTGAAGCCGAGCGGCGCGCCCGTGTCGCTCATCTTGAAATCCCACAGCGTGCCGGCCACGACATACGAAGCCGGCGTCGACGATGCGGTCGCGCCCGTGCCGCTGGTCGCGGTCACGGTGTAGCTGACGGCGGCACCCGCCGCTTGCACGGGGATCGCCGCGCCAAACACGCCGTCGCCCGCCGCGCCGTCACCGTGCGCGCCGTCGTCGAACATCGGCAGCGCCGTCGGTGTCGCGTTCGCCGCGCCTACCGCGTAGCTGAGGCGCAAGCTGGCAATCGTGCCGCCAGCCTCAGGCTGAGCGCGAGCCGTGATGAAAACTTTGTCTGCGTAGTTCGGCGCCGGTGGTGACGCGATCACTTCGGTCACGGCAAAGCCGACGGGCGGCGGCGCCGCCGGCAGGACGTAGAGCTCGACGAGCGCGGTGCCCGTGGTGTTGCCCACTCCGCTCACCACGGCCGAATAGGATCCTGGTGCCAGCGTGGCGACGAGCGCGGCATCCCGGCTTCCGGCGGGCAAGGTAAACGCGCCCACCGCCGCCGCCGCGGCGGTAATCTCGGCGGCGTTGGGCGCGGCGGACCAATTGTCACTGGTGGCCAGCGCGGTCGTCCCGCTGAAGAGCGTCACCGTCGGATCGGCGAGCACATCGCTCACGCCGAACGTCCCCAGCGTCGGCCCGACCGCGCGGATGAGCAGCCGCAGCGTGCCGGTCCCGCCCACCACGAAGCCCGGGATCAACACATTGGGCCCGGTGCCGACGAAGGCGCGGGTCGAGGCGTTGACGATGGTCGCCCCGGTCCCGGGCGCACCGTCGTAGACTTCCACCAGCGCGATTCCGCTGCCATTGTCGACCGCGCTGATTGGCGCGGTATAGGCGCCGGGGCCGAGGTTCGACACCAGCGCGGCGTCGCGGCTGCCGGCGTTCAGCGCGAACGCGCCCGCGTTGATCATCGTGGCGCCGTCGGCGGCGAGCCAGTTGTCATTGGTTGCGAGCGTGGCGGTGCCGCCCATAAGCGTGAGCCGCGGATCGGCGAGGGTGCCGGTGACGCCAAAGCCCGCGAGCGTCGGCCCCACCGCACGCACCACGATCGGCTTCGTGCCGGCTCCGCTCAGCACAAAGCCCGGAATCGGCGCACCCGCCGCCCCGCCCACCGCCGCCCGCGTCGCGATGTTGAGCAACCGGGGCGGGTTTGCATCCGCGGACCGCCCGACTGCCATCGCGCAGAGGGCCAACATGACGGACAAGAAGGACCTTTTTCCCATGCCCTGAAGATAGCCGCTCTTCGTTAATCCCGAGGGAGTGCCTAGATTAGAACTCGTTAATCTAGCCTTCAGGCGCGCCCATTCGCTCCTGCAAATCCGAAGATTCCCAAGGCGAATCGTTGCACGACCCCGGCTGGCGTGCGTCGGACATGGAACCGGCGAGGACGTTTCGCGTCCTGCCCCAGTTCGCGGTGAGCACCCGCCATGCACCCTTATTCTCCAAGTGGCCCAAGCCCTGACCACGACGGTTGGCGCACTTCGCCGCGCCACCGAAACGACACATGGCCTTCGGCAAACCCCGGCGCCCAACTCGAGTAAAAAGGGACCTGACCATGCCCTGGGGCCACACCTACAACACCGTCCAGCGACTCAACATCGTTGTCGCTTGCGGCCAGCTTTCCCACGTAGAGCTCGAGGCCGCGATCCTAGCGCCCCTTTTCGATCCGAGGTTGGGCACACGCGCGCCCATCCTCTTCGATCTCGTGCAGCTCGAAACGTCCGCCCCGCAGCTCGAATTCGAGACGCTCTTCCGCCGCGAACCTCTTTTCCCGGAAAAAATCCGCCGGGCCGTCCTCGTGCGAGAATCCTGGCTGCCCCTGCTCGACGCATTTTTGCGCGCTCGCTGCGCTACCCGTCCGGTGAAGTGCTTTTCTGAAATGGACCGCGCCATAGGATGGTTGCACGAGGGACGTCCCCCTTGGGCCCGCATGATCTAGCGTCCGACCAAAACCAGGCACACGCCGCCGCGTTCACCCAGGCCCGGCCTGCGGCTGAGACCATGGCCTCAAAACCGGTATTGCACCTTGCCGTAGAAAATGTGCGCCGAGAAATCGTTCTGCCCGCCGTAGGTTCCGTCCCGGTTGACGGTGTAGCCGTATTTTACGGTGTATGTAAGCCGGTCGTTTTGCCGCCGAACCCAGGTCAGAAACCCGGATCGCAGGGTCTGGCCCAGGTTGAGCGGCAGCGTCACACCGGGATTGTCCGAGTAGTTGTCGGCCCGGTAGTGGCTGAGATCGAGGAAGAGATCGGTGACCTTGCCCAGGACGTAGCCTGCACCCAGGACCGCACTCATGAAATTGTTGTCGGCGTTGAACGTGAAGCGGTGCGGCGGCACGGCGAGCTGATCGTAGGTGACGTTGATCGAGCCGGCGAGGTAGAGGCGCGGAGTCGCGGTCCACGTCATCGACTGCGTCGCGATGTGGCGCGTGAGCCGGCCATTTTGGATCTCCGGCAGATTCGCAAACGTCGTCGTAATCGTGGAGCGCTGCCAGGCGTAGCGGGTGGCGAGCGTGAGGCTCGGCTTCGGCCGCCACGACAGGCGGAAGCTCGCGTCGCGGCTCTCCAAATCCTGATCAATGATGTAGGCCGGGTAGCGATTGCCGGAGTTGGGGTTGTTGGACGTGTTGTCCCGAGCGCTGGAGAAATCCGCGATCTTGAGGCGGTAGTTGACCTGCGCGCCAAGTGTCAGGCCAGGCCGGACATACCACGTCGCGTTGCCCGTGTAGCGCTGGCCGAGGCGCTCGTAATCGCTGTCGCGGTCAATCGCGGGGGCACGAGCGCCGGCCAGCACACTGTTCTCGACGAGGTGGCCGGTGCCTTGGTTCAGCTGGCCGCGCGCCGAGAAATGCAGGCCGGGCCAGCGCGTATAGCGGACCTCGATATCTTCCGTCACCTCGTTCCACGCGTCGCGGCTGCTGGACTCAGCCGCTGTGAGTGTCGTGACAAGCACGCGCCCCCCGCCGCCACCCCCACCCGGCGGGCGGGGAGCTTGGATCGCCTCCACCTCCGTCTCCGTGTGATCCTCGACGCCCTGCACGCGCAGGCGCTCGTATTTGACACCAGCCACCACCGAAAGATGGCGCGTGGCCTGAAAATGAGCGTTGGCGTTGCCGACATACTGCTTCAGCTGCGCGCCGCCGGAAAGGCCGATAAAACCGAGGTCGCCGGCTTGCCGGCGCACAAACGTCGTCGAGAACGGCGCGTCCGGCGCCTCGCCGTTGATCATCCCGCCGGAGAGACGGGTGTCGATCGAGGTGACAAGACCGCCCGCGGACGCCCGCAGCTTATCGGAGAAAATGCGCTCGTAGTAGCCGTGCCCCGTTACGGACTCAGCCACACTGCCCTGCGTGACCGTGTTAAAGCGATCCGCCTGGGGTTCACGGGCGTTGCGGCGGACGACGTTCTTGTCGTGGACGCGCGCACGGTCGTAGCGGCCGCCGACCTTCCAATTCGCGTTTTCGCTGCTCTGGCTGGCCTCGAGGATCACGGCCTCGCGCAATTCGTCCACGAGCAAGTAGGCTGGAATGAGGTTGCGCTCGCCGATGGCCGCGCCCGCCAAGTTCGTCTCGCCCCAGCGCAGCGAGTTCTTCATGCCGTCGCGTGTCGATTGTTCGTAACGCAACCGCCACTGCACGTGGCCGGGTTGCAGCGTGCCGAATTCGACGAACATGTCGGAGCGGTCGAGCCGGAGCGCCTCGTCAAAGTAAGAGATTGCGAGATTGCGCGGCAGGAATCGCCCGCCGGAGCCGTCATAGAACGTGCGAAAGCGGCGGTAGTCGGCCGTGACGTAGTAGGCGTCGAACTTCTCGAAGCGCAGCGAGGCGCGGCAGTCGTCGTCGCCCCGCAGGTAGCGGCCCTCGATCCGCAGCAACGACGAGTCGGTCGTGCGCGACACCAACACGTCGTCGAGGCCGCCGTTGCCATCCTTCCGCTGCCGAAACGTCTCCTGAAACGCGGAGCGATCCCCGTCATGCAGGACGCCGCCGCCCGAGACTCCCAGCGTGCCCGAGACGACGACCTGCGCCGCGGCGCTGCCCGCGAGCGCGAGGGCGCCAAGCAACCACCGCGCGCAGGCCTGGCGCGCCGGCCGGCCGCAGCTTGAAGGACGATGAGCCAACGCATTCATCAGTAGCGGAGGTTGGAGTTGACGTTGGAGCCGTGCACCGCTTGGTGGCATCCGGAATTCCAGCACGTGCCGGAGGTGATGTTGCTGTTCTGGCCGCCAAAATGGTTGAGGCCGCCGTGGAAAATCTGGTTGTTGCCCGCCTGCGGCTGGAAATGGCACTGATAGCAGAGGCTCGTGCCGCGCGACTTCAGCATCTTGTCGTTCACCGAGCCATGGGGCGAATGGCAGGTCACGCAACCCTCGCGCATGACCTCATGCGTGAAGATAAACTGCGCGGACTGCGCCGGGTGACACTTGGCGCAGACGGCGTTGGCGGCGGCAGCCACGGTGCGGGCGCCGGCCGGCCGGTTCGCCTCGCCCTGATGGGGATTGTGGCAGTCCGCGCAACCAATCTTGCCGGCGAGCACAGGATGGGTGTGCGGCAGGCTGAACTCCGCCCGCGCGTTGAGGTGGCACTGGAGGCATGTGTCGGGCTTGGTGCGCGGATTCAGGATGGTCTCGCGGGTGCCAGCCTTGACGTGGAGGCTAGCCGGGCCGTGGCAGGACTCGCAGGACACGTCCCTCTGCTTACCGTCTTCACCCGCCGCGACGAGCCCCGCATGCGTGGCATCGTGGAAGTTGCGCGTGATGGGCGCGTGGCATTTCGCGCAGGCTCCTGTTCCGACTGGCGTCGCACCCGGAAGAGAATTGGGCACGACAATCGTGCGGTTCGTGCCGACGACGCATGAAACCAACAGCGCCGCCCAAAGCAGCCCGAGGACGAGGCCAAGGGGCCCCCAGCGGAATTGAGAACGGAAGACCATGTCGGGCGAAGCGAGGTGAATGCTTGGAAGGGTCGCACGCTAACGTGCGAGCGAGCGCACGTAGGCGATCAACGCCGTAATCTCGGGATCCGCGATCGCTCCACCGAATGCCTCCATCTTCTCCTCCCCCTTGGCGTTCTTGCGGCCGAGCTTGATCGCCTTGAAGATGTCGTCGTCGGTGAGCTTTGCCTGGACCTTCTTGTCCGTAAGGTCGGGCGCACCCGACTTCCGACCCAATCGGGTCTGGCTCCGACCATCCTTGCCGTGACAGTCGGCGCAGTGCTTGGCCCACATGCGCTGACTTGCGGCGTCGGCACTCGCGGTTGGCGCCGTCGCCGCGGCAGCCATGGTCGCAACCAAGCCAAGACTGCACGCGCTCATGAGGAGCATCGTGCGCAAGGACTCGGATCGGCGGGGGTTGGAGGCGGAGGGCGGGGACATCCGTCCACTTTGCATCAGATAGATGAACCCAGTTCGGAGGCATCGATTAGAATTCATTCATTTTCAGCCTAACGGCTCGCGCGCGACCCGCTCGCAAGAGCCGCGATCACTTGTCGAGCGCAGCCCCTGGCACCTAGGGACGGTATGATGCCCCAGGGCGAAAAACCTGATGCAACGTCGATCCATTCTCGCCGCCATCGGCGATCCCGCCACCTGTAAGGTGGATGTTACCGTTCACGAACGAGGCGCCGGTTACGCCATGCACGGGCACCGGCATCGGACCGAGGCGCAACCAGCGGTTTGCGACCGGATCGTAGACATCGTGATCGGGGTAGACGCCCGAGGGCGCGGCCGGGTTGCCCTCGCCCCCGAAGACGTGGAGGTAGCCGTGGGCCGCGACCGCGTTCACGCCACCACGCGGCTTCGGCATCGGTGCGCGGGTCGCCCATGCGTTGGTCGCCGGGTCAAACATCTCCACGCGATCCGTCTGCTCGCTCTGGAACCCCGCCTCCAACCGGCCGCCGACAACGTAGAGTTTTCCATCGATTGCGGCCGCACCCACGTGGTTTCGCTGCGTTGGCAAATCCGGCAGCGTTCGCCACGAATCCAATCCCGGATCATACACGGCGAAGTCGCTACCGCGCGGCGGACGCCCGCCGGCGACGTAGATTCGGCCGCCAATCACCGCGCCCGCGCCACCACCGCGCGCGGTCGGCATCGGCGCCCGGGTCGTCCACGCTGCGGTCGCCGGATCGTAGGCATAGACCGTGTCGACGAAAGGACCAGTGCCGCCCGCGCTCGTCTGCCCGCCGATGACATAGAGCCTTCCGCCGACGGCGGCGGAGACCGTGTGGTTCAGCGCGGCGGGTAGCGGCGAGGTCAGGCGCCACGTGTCGGTCGCGACGTCATAGACCTGCACCGTGCGCACACTCACGCGGTTCGAGGGGTAGCCGCCGATGACGTAGATTTTTCCGTCGAGTTCGGCGACGGACATCTCGGAGTTCGGTTCGATCAAATCGGCACGCACGCTCCATGCACCCTCGGCGAGCACGGCGGCCGGCGGCGGCACGGCATAGAGCTCGACCAGTGCGGCGCCCCTTGTCCCGCCGACGCCAGAAACCACGGCCGAATAAGCGCCGGGCACGAGCGTCACGAGCAGCGCCGCGTCGCGGCTCTCAAAGCCGAGCGGAAAAGCTCCCGTGGCCGCGGCCGAAGCCATGACCTGGCCGGCGTTGGCCGCAGTCCACCAGTTGTCGTTGGCGGCCAGCTCCGTCGTGCCTCGGAAAACCGTCAGCACCGGATCGACGAGCGCCCCAGCGACACCGAAGCTGGTGAGCGCAGGCCCGGCCGCGCGCACCAGCAGGCGCTGCGAGCCCGTCCCGCCGACGACGAAGCCGGCAATCAAGACATCAGCGCCCGTCCCCACGGCGGCGCGCGCAGAGAGGTTGACCAGCGGCGCAGCGGGTCCGCCCGCGGACACGTCGTAGGCCTCGATCAACGCGGTGCCGGTCGCGGCGCCTTTCCCAGTCAGTTGCACGGTGTAGGCCGCCCCGCCAAGGCTTGCGAGCAGGGCTGCGTCGCGGCTCGCACCCGGCAGGGCAAACGCTCCCGACTGCGCCGCCGCCGCGGTGATCTGCGCGGCGTTGCCGGAGTTGCCCCAGTCGTCGTTGCCGGCGAGCACGGCGCTGTTGGACCCAAAGAGCGTCAGCACCGGATCGGCAAGCGCCCCGGTCACGCCGAAGCCTGCAAGCGTCGGCCCCACGCCACGCACGAGCAGTGCCGGCGCGGCACCCGGCCCCACGGCGAATCCCATGATCAACGGCTCGCCGCCGGCCGTGGAGCGCACCGCGAGGTTGACGAGCCGGCCGCCGGCCGGGGGCACGTCCGCGGCCCCATTACCGAGCGGAGGCAGCCCGGTGGGGCCCGCGGTGTCGAGTCGCACGCGATATAAGCCGGTCCGGCATGTCATGAAGAGTGACTTGCCGTCCGTGTCGCCAAACGCGCAGTTGGCGGGCCGCTCCGGTGGCACAATCGTGCCCAGCAACCTCCCGGCGCGATCAAAGACCCGCACGCCCGGCGTGGAGGTGCAGTAGACGTTGCCCTCCACGTCCACCTTCATTCCGTCGGCTCCCGGCACTTGATCGGTGAAGAGGCGGCCGTTGGCCAGCGAACCGTCAGCGGCGACATCGTAAACGCGGATGACCCCGGTCTGATTGTCGTTTACGTAGAGCTGCCGCTCATCCGGGGAAAAGGCCAGGCCGTTGGGCAGCGCGAGGTCGCGGATCACAAGCGTCAGCGCGCGGCCATCCGGGGAAATCCGATACACACCTTGAAAATCCAGTTCCAGCGAGCCGGCCACCGCGCCAAACGTTGGATCGGTGAAATACACGGAGCCGTCGCGCCGCACCGCCAGGTCGTTCGGCGCATTAAATCGCCGCCCTTCGAAGCGGTCGGCCAGCACGGTCACGGTGCCGTCGGCTTCGGTGCGGGCGACGCGGCGTGTGCCGCGCTCGCAGCTGACAAGCCGGCCCTGCGAGTCCAGCGCGAGGCCGTTGGAGTTGTTGCTTGGCATGCGGAAGGTCGAGAGCTGCCCGCCCCTCCAGCGATGGATGGCGTTGCCGTTGACGTCGCTGAAGAGCAACTCGCCCCGCGCAGCGACCCAAACGGGGCCCTCCGAGTTTTGAAATCCCGTCGCGAGCCGCTCGATCGGCGCGCTGAAATCAACCGCCGCCGCACGGCCGACCAAAAGGACGAAAAGGAGCGCAACAGGCAGTATCATCGTCTTGGGATTCGGAGTTATATTCACGAGGCCGGCTCAGTGGTCGCCGGCTCCGCCCGGCCCGGCCGCGAAGCAGTAGAGCGCGCGGTTGGAGCGCAGGAAAATCTCCCGGCTCGCGAGCATCGGGGTCGCGCTAAAATCCGACGCATCGCCCTCCACGACATTGCGCGCGAGCAGCGCGAAAGCCGG
>JAEUHB010000219.1 GCA_016794665.1 Opitutaceae bacterium | reverse complement strand
GCGAGTTTGCTCCCAAGTTATTCACCGGTCGGGGCGGTGAATCGAATGTGCAGAACTTGGGCTTCTCTCCCCGGTCCCGAGGAGCAGCGTCTGACTCGTTCCTTGATAGAACAGTCGAACGCGCAGCGGCCTGAAAAACGCCGCTGATGGCACGACTGGGATAATCCCGGGCGACCGGGGAATGGCGGACGGCAGCTGGTGCCGGCCGACCCTCCCGAGGGCGAAAGCCGCTCGAGAGGCATATATCACCAGTTCCTCTGGCCGGAGTCGTGTCCGGTCAGCCCACACACGAAAGAAGGAGCTGAGCCGCAAGGCGCGATTAGAAACCGCGCCGAGCGGAGTCAGGCCCACGGGGCGTTTCGACCCGTGCGCCGACGCAGTCACCCCAAAGGGTTTCGGTTGCTACTGCGCAGACCAGAACGCCAGCGAGATTTCCGGCGGGACGACCCCGCCAAAAGGCCCGGCTCGATGCACGAGCGGGGCGCGCAAGGAAGTCGCGCCGGCGGGGAGAGAGCGGGCCTAGGCAAAGTCCGTCAACCTCCTCACTGGGGCGGTCCCGTAAAGCGGGATCACCCCGCTGCAAAAGCGAAGGCAACCTGAGAGGTAAGAGGTCAGACCCGTAGCGCGGGGCCAACGGCCGGTCAAAAGCCGGCGCCGTCCCCGTGGTAGAGGTGCAGACGCGAGACAATGGAAATTGCAGGCGTGTCCGCACCGCGTCCGGCGAGCCGCTCCCGGCAGGGGGCGTCCGAACCGGGCGCAGAGGCCTCACTCGATAAATCCCGATCGGCGACGATCAGGACGGTCCCGCCATGAGACCGATTTTTCCGCATGCCGCGGAGAGTGGCGTCGGGAAACGCACCGCCCGCGAAAGCGAGCGCGTCCAAGCGTGCGTGAAAGGGGAAGAGCGCGTGACGAGCGCCCACACCCGCAAATTGGCCCCGGATGCCGCAAGGCAGCCGGGGCCTTTTTGTTTTCTGATTTTCCGTGCGGGCCAAACCTCCGCGCCCTGCGGCGGTGCCGCGTTTCTCCGGGCCCGTCAGGGCGCAGCGGCGGCCGCGTCCGCCTTGCTGCCGTAGGACCACACCCGCTTGAGCGCCGGCCAGGCCTTGACCTTGGCCAAGCCCGGCCCGTCGACCGCGGTCTCCGTGAGATTCAACGCCTCGAGGTGCCGCAGCGCCCCGAGCGCGCCCAGCCCCTCGGATGTCACGGCAGTCCGCGTCAGGTCAAGGTAGCGGAGGTTGGGCAGCTGCGCGAGGGTCTTCAGCCCGGCGTCGGTGACCTTGGTCCGCGCCAACTCGGCCTCGACAATCAGCGGGGCGATCGGCGCGAGCTTGGCGAGCGCGGCGTCGTCGCAACGGGCGGGCGCACTGGCCGTGCGCACCACGAGTCCATCGGTCGCGACCTGCGAGCGGGGCACAAGCTTGAGCCCCGTGGCCTTGGCGATCGCGGCGATTTCCGCGCTGCGCGGCCGCCAGTCGGGCGCCAGCGCCGCCGCCGCGGCCCGCGCAGCCTTGGGCACGGGCGCCGTGGGAAAGTCCGCGAGCGGCTTGGTCGCGCTCGCCCCGGCCGCAATCCACAGCTCGATGATCTTGATTTCCTCGGGCGCGAGGAGCGGCTTGCCGTCGCTGGGCATCACCTCGTCGTCGTCCTTCTTCAGCGTGATGCGGCGGAAGAGCTCGCTGCCCTTCACGTCGTCGGGCTTGACCACGGCGCCCGATTCGGCGCCTCGCAGCACGTGCTCGAACGCATCGAGCCTCAGCTTGCCCTTTTGCTTCTCCGCCCCGTGGCAGGCGGTGCAATGCCGGTCGAAAATCGGCGCGACGCGGGCCGTGTAGAACGAGGGCTCCGCGCTGGCCGTGGCGACGAAGGCCAGGAGCCCCATTCCGGGTAGCCCTGCTCGTGAGAGCAGGGACGGCACGCGCTTCGCGTTGCAACCCGTCCCGCTTCTCACGAAGCGGGCTACAATCGAGAAAAGCTTAGGCGACGATTTCATCGATGACTTTGGACGGCAGGACGCCGGTCAGCTTCAGGTCGAGGCCGAGGTGTTTTACCGAGAGCCGGTTGTGGTCGAGGCCGAACAGGTGGAGCATCGTGGCATGGAGGTCGCGGATATGGACCGGGTCCTTGACGATGTTGTAGGAGAAGTCGTCGGTCTCGCCGAAGACCATGCCGGGCTTGATGCCGCCGCCGGCGAGCCACATCGAGAAACAGCGCGGATGGTGGTCGCGGCCGTAGTTGTCGGGTGTGAGCGTGCCTTGTGAGTAGACGGTGCGGCCGAATTCGCCGCCCCAGATGACGAGCGTGTCGTCCAGCAGGCCGCGCCGGCGCAGATCGGTCAGCAGCGCGTAGGTCGGCTGGTCCGACTCCTCGGCCATCAGCTTGATGTTGGTCGGCAGACGGCTGTGCTGATCCCAGCTGCGCAGGAAAATCTGCGTGAGCCGCACGCCGCGCTCGGCGAGGCGCCGCGCCATGAGGCAGTTGTAGGCAAAGGTGCCCGGCTCCTTGGCCTTCGGCCCGTAGAGGTCCCAGGTCGACTGCGGCTCGTTGGAGAAATCCGTAAGCTCGGGCACGGACGTCTGCATGCGAAACGCCATCTCGTATTGCGCGATGCGCGCGTTGATCTCGGGGTCCCCCACCCGCTCGAAGAGCTGGCGATTGAGCTCGTTCACGCCGTCCACCATCGCGCGGCGCACGTCGCCGGAGACCCCGCCGGGGTTGTTGAGGTAAAGCACCGGATCGCCTCCCGGCCGGAGCGCGACGGCGGCATGCTCGGGCGAGAGAAACCCGGAGGACCAGAGCCGGTTCGACAGCGCCTGCACGTTGGTGCGGTGCGGCATCTTCGAGGTCATCACCACAAACGTCGGCAGCTCATCGTTGGCGGCGCCGAGCCCGTAGGAAAGCCACGCGCCGAGCGAGGGCCGCCCCGGGAACATGTTGCCCGTCGTGATCGAGAGAATCGCGGGCTCGTGGTTGATCGCCTCCGTGTGGAGGGATTTGAGCACGCACAGTTCGTCGGCGACCTTGGCCGTATGGGGGAAGAGCTCGGAGACCCAATGCCCGGCCTTC
>JAEUHB010000200.1 GCA_016794665.1 Opitutaceae bacterium | reverse complement strand
CCGCGGAGGCGCGACGGTGGCGGATGCTCTGGACGATGAGCGCGAGGAACAGCGCGCCGCTGACGATCATCCAAAACGGGCTCGCGTGGGCATGGGCGTCGCCGTGGTCATGGCCATGATCATGGGCGTGGTCGTGGCCCGCGGCGCCAGGGGAGTTGGGCTTGGCTGCGGCGCGTTGGCGGCGTTGCTCCTCGGTGAGCTCGGTGCCGTCGGCGTTGTGCTCGTGCCCGTGGGCGGCGTCGAGCGCGGCCTTGAGCGACACGTTGCCCGTGCCCGCAAACGCGAGCGAGTAGGCGCCGCGCGTCACGACTTCATCCGCGGGCAGGAGGCCGCTCACAATCTCAACCAGGCGATCGTTGGCCTGGCCGAGGACGACCGGGCATTTCACGAACGCGTTCGGCAGGGCGAAGTCCGTGACGAAGACAAAGCGGCTGGCGCCCTCGCCCTGGATGGCCGCGCGCGGGACGGCGGTCACGTCCTTGCGCTCAGCGACGACAATCGCGAACTCGGCCCTCATGCCGGGGCGGAGGAGCAGCTTGGGGTTTTCCACCCGGAACGCCGCCTCGACCGTGCCGCTCGCGGGATCGGCGAGCGTGCCGACATGCTTGATCTCGGCGGTGAAGGGGTCCGGCGACGCGGCGACGACGGTGATGCGCGCGGCTTGGCCGGCGGCGAGCCGCGCGGCCGAGTGCTCGGGCACGCGTGCGATCGCGTAGACGACCTCGAGGTCGACGATCTCGAGCAGCGATTTTTCGGGGGTGACGGGTTCGCCGAGTGCGACGTGGACGGCGCTCACGATCCCCGCGATGGGCGCGGTGAGGTTGAGACGCGGCGGGTCGCCGTCGACTTGCCGGGCCTCGAGCACGAGCGCCACCTCGCCCTCGCCGATGGGATGATCGGGCGCGGTCTTGATTTCGACGATGCGGCCGGGGACGCGCGTGGAGACGATGCCGCGGTAGCCGGGGAAGACCTCGATGCGGCCGAGCGCGAAGACGGTCTCCTCGAACGTCGCCGGCTCAGCCACGACGGTCTCGAGGCGGAGATTCGCGACGGCGTTGGCGTCGAGGATGACGGTGTTGGCTTGGCGCTTCGCGTCAGCTTCGGCCGCGGCGGCCCGTGCAACCATCAGCGCGGCGAGAAAGGGTAAAAGGACGGAGGTGGTTTTCATGGCGCGGCAAAGAGCGCGTGGGTGAGGGGAAACGTGCGATCGGTGAGGGCATCGAGGCGGACGAGCGCAGCGGCGGCGGTGGCCTCGGCTGCGGCGATGTCGGCGCGGACGGCGCCGAGCGCGCGGCGAGATTCAATCACCTCGAGCAGCGTCAGCTGGCCGGCCTCGTGACCGCGGCGCACGGCCTCATGCGCGGCCTCGACCGCGGGCAGCGCGTCGCGACGCAGCGCCGCGGCCGTGCGGTGCGACGCAACCAAAGCGAGCCACGCGGCGCCGAACTGCGCGTGCAAGTCGAGGCCCGCCGCGCGCGCCGAATGTTCGGCCGCGGCGATGTGTTCACGCGCGGCCCGGAGCGCGCCTTGGTTGCGGCTGCGGGACGGCAGCGGCACGGAGACGCCCGCGACGAACCCGAGGTCGGTGCCCTCGCGAAGGAGGCGGAGCCCGCCATGCGCGGTGAGATCCGGCACGGCGTGCGACTGCTCGACGGCGAGCATCGCGCGACGCGCGGCGACGGAGGAGGCCTGTTGCGCCAGGCGCGGGTGCGCGTCGAGCCGGGCCCGCAATGCAGCTTCGTCGGGCAGCGTCGCCGGGAGCCGCAGCGCGGCCGGGACGGCAATCTGGTCCGGGGCGCCGCCGCCCCAAGTCGCCGCGAGGGCCGCCCGGGCGTTGGCGGCGGCGGATTCCACGCGGAGCGATTCCGTCTCGGCGAGCGCGACCTCGGCGCGCGCCCTGGCCAACTCGGCTTGGCTGGCCGCACCGGCTTGCACGCGCCGCTCGATTGCCGTGGCGCTCTCGCGGGCGAGTTGCACGGGCACCCGTGCGAGCGTCGCGCGCTGCTGCGCCGCGGCGGCGGCGACGTAGGCCGCGGCCCCGGCCGCGAGCAAATCGGCGCGGTGCGCGGCGGTATCGGCGGCCGCACCCTCGCGCGTGCGGGTGGCGGCCGCCACGCGCTGCTCGCGTTTGCCGCCGCGCTCCCACGTGCGCGTCGCCTGCACGGTCAGCTCGGCGGAACGGACGCCCTGGAGGCGGCCCGTGCCGAGGACGTTTTCGACGCCGAGATCCAGCGTGGGCACGGGAGCGAGGGCGGCTTGCGCGGCAAGGGCCTCCACCGCGCGCTCGGTGGCGGCGCGGGCGGCGAGGGTGGGGTGCTGTTGCTCGATGCGGGCGAACACCTCGGCGAGCGAGATCGCGGCGGGTGCGACGCCGGCAGCGGCGTTGGCGAAGATAAGGACTGGGACGAAGCGGAGAGTTTTCATGGCACGAAGCGATGTGCGGCGATGCGCACGGTGGGCGGGTGGCTTTCCGCGGCGCGGGTGCGCGCGGACAGGGGCGGCGAATTCGCGCAGGAATCCGCGGCTAAAACGTCAGCCGGCGCTCAGGGCGCGCGGGGCGGCAGCGCAGCGCGCTCCACAAAAATCCACGACCGAGCCACCTCGGGCGGCGCGGCGGCCGGCGACGAGATGCCTGCCGTGGGCAGGTCCAGCGGCGCGGTCAGCGTCGCGACAATCGGTAGCGAAATCGAGGCGACCAGCTTCGTGATGGCGAAGCTGGTGAAGGACGAATGGTCGAGCGCATGGCAGTCGTCGCCGGCGCAGTGCGTCTCAGCGACCTCGGCCGCCTCGTGCCCGTGGCACAGCAGAGGCAGGTGCAAGCCGGCGCTTTCCAGCGCGCAGTGCAGCGTCGCCGGGAGCCAGATGCTCAGCAGCAGGACGGCAATGAGGCGGCGCAGGGCGGGCATGGCGGGGGACTCAGTTTGCAATCGGCACGGATGTCAACGCGCTGGAGGCGGGAGGTTTTTCGCTGGGCAATTACCCTTGGTGGCAGCCAAGCTGCGGCAACCCCGTGTCGACGAGCCGCACCCTTGGTATCGCGTTTTTCGCCCTGGCCTTGGCTGGAGCGTTGCCCGCGCCCGCCGCGGAGCCGGCGCGGTTTGTGCGCGCCCTCAACCTCAACGGCCCGGCGCTCACGATTGACGGCCGGGCGTGGGAAGCGGGCGCGACGGCGCCGGACTTCAAGGCGACGGGCAAGGCCTTCGCCAACCAGAAGGTTGCGCTCAAGCCCGCCACCGATGTCGCCCGCGCTGAGATGATCCGCAGCAGTGTCTGGGGCGCCAAGGTCGAACTCGCCGTGACCGGCCTCGCGCCGGGCCCGCATCAAGTCGTGCTCTACGTGTGGGAGGACAACCATAGCGAGCAGTTCGACCTCCTGGTGAACGGCAAGATCGTCATGGAAAAATTCCACAGCGGCGCGGCCGGCTCATGGCGGCGGCTCGGGCCGTGGCGCGCGGAGCCGGTTGATGGAAAAATCACCGTCGCCGCGCGCGGGGCGAGCCACGGCGCGTGCAACCTTTCGGGCCTCGAGATCTGGGCGGGTGACGGACCGGTGCCCGCGCCGACGGCGGGCGAGTTTGTGCGCGAGCCGAGCGCGGAGCAGATTGCGTTCTTCGAGGCCAAGGTCCGGCCCCTGCTCGCGGACCACTGCTACGAGTGCCACAGCGCGGGCGCCGCAAAGATCAAAGGCGGCCTCGTGCTCGACACCGCCGCGGGGGTGCGCGAGGGCGGTTACACCGGCCCCGCGATCGCGCCCGGCGATCCAGAGGCGAGCCTGCTTGTGCAGGCGGTCCGCCACGCCAGCGAGGACCTCGCGATGCCGCCAAAGAAGAAACTCCCCGCGCACGCGATCGCGGACCTCGAGGCGTGGGTGCGCCTGGGCGCGCCCGATCCGCGCACGGGCCAGGCGTCGGCGACGGCGAAGAAGAAAAACGAAATCGACTGGGCCAAGGCGCGCGAGTGGTGGTCCTTCCGCCCGATCGCCAAGCCCGCGCCGCCGGCGGTGCGCGACGCACGCTGGCCCGCGAACGAGATCGATCGCTTCGTGCTCGCGCGGATCGAGGCCGCAGGTCTGGCGCCCGCCGCCGCCGCGGACCCGCGCACGCTGCTGCGGCGCGTCACCTTTGACCTCACGGGGCTGCCGCCGACGCCGGAGGAGACCGCGGCGTTCCTGGCCGACACATCTCCCGACGCCTTCGCGCGCGTCGTCGATCGCCTGCTCGCCTCGCCGCGCTATGGCGAACGCTGGGGTCGGCATTGGCTGGACGTCGTGCGCTACGCCGACACCGCGGGCGACAACTCCGACTACCCGATTCCGCAGCTGCACCGCTACCGCGACTGGGTGATCGAGGCCTTCAACCGTGACTTGCCCTACGACGAGTTTGTCCGGGATCAGCTCGCCGGCGACTTGCGCGGCGGCGCGACGCTCGCGGAGCAGCACGAGCGCATCGTCGCGACTGGCTACCTCGCCAATGCCCGCCGCTTCGGCTCGCGCGTGGACGACTATCCGCAGCACCTCACGATCGAGGACACCATCGACAACCTGGGCCGCAGTTTCCTCGGGCTCACGGTGAGCTGCGCGCGTTGCCACGACCATAAGTTCGATCCCATCGAGGCGCGCGACTACTATGCCCTCTACGGCATTTTCAACGGCACGCGCTACCCGTGGCCCGGCATCGAACTCGACAAGCGTCAGCGCGACTTCGTCCCGCTCGTGCCGCCCGGCGAGGTCGCGCAGGCGATGGTGGCCATCAAGACCCGCGGCGACGAGCTCACGCGCCTCAACAAGCAGGTGGCCGATCTGCGCGCGAAGCTGAAGGAGATCGCGGGCGAGGCCGCGGCCGCGACCGAGACCCAGGAAGGTGCAAAGCCGGAGGCGAAAAAGGAGGACAAGGCCACGATCCAAGCGCGGCTCAAGGACGCGGAGAAAGCCGAGAGGGAGCTGGGCAACACGCCGCTGCCCTTCGCGACCGCTTATGCCGTCGCCGAGGGCGCGCAGCCTGCCGATGTGCCCGTGCAGCTCCGCGGCGACCCGGCGAAGCCCGGCGAAATTGTGCCGCGGCGTTTCCCGACCGTGCTCGGCGGCGCGGCGTTGCCCGCGGGCGCGGCGACAAGCGGCCGCGCGCAGCTCGCCGAGTGGATCCTCGCCCCGGAAAACCCACTCGCGGCGCGCGTGATGGCGAACCGCATCTGGCAGCACCATTTTGGCCGCGGGCTCGTGCCGACGCCGAACGATTTCGGCAAGCAGGGCAAACCGCCGACGCATCCCGAGCTGCTCGACTGGCTCGCGACGCGCTTCCGTGACGGCGGCTGGTCGGTGAAGGCGTTGCACCGGCTCATCGTGCACTCCCGCACCTACCGCCTCGCCTCCGGGCGCAACGCCGATGCGGTCACGCGCGATCCCGGCAACGAGCTGCTCGCCGCCTTTCCCCGCCGTCGCCTCGAGGCCGAGGCGATCCGCGATGCGATGCTCGCGCTCGGCGGCAACCTCGATCTCACGCCGGCGGGCGCGCACCCGTTTCCGCCGGCGCACGAGTGGAAATATACGCAGCACAACCCGTTCAAGGCCGTCTACGAAAGCGACCGCCGCAGCGTGTATCTCATGACGCAGCGCATCCAGCGGCACCCTTATCTCGCGATCTTCGACGGCGCCGATCCCTCGACGAGCACGCCGGTGCGGCCGGCGAGCACGACGCCGCTGCAGGCGCTGTTCCTGCTCAACGACACCTTCGTCCACGCGCAGGCCGGGCGGCTCGCCGAGAAACTGATCGCGCAGGCGCCGGGCGACGCGGCGCGGATTGCGCGCGCCCACGAGCTGCTCTTCGCGCGTCCGCCGGCGCCCGACGAGCGCGCGGCGGCGGAGAAATTCCTCGCGAGCGCACGCGCGCAGCTCGGCGCCGACGGCGAAGCCGAGGCGTGGCGCGCGTATGCGCGGGTGCTTTTCCGGCTGAACGAATTCGTGACCATCGATTGAGCCAAAGAGGAGAAACCACAGATGAACACAAATGGACACATACTCAGGCGAGGCGGTTGGAGGTCGGAGCGGTCTCCTTTTCTGCGTTCATCTGTGTCCATCTGTGGTTCAAAGATCGTTATCGTTGCAGCATGAAAGCGCCCGTCCTTCACACCCGCCGCGAAGTCCTGCGTTCGCTCGTCGGCGGTTCGCTGCTCATGCCGGGCATCCTCTCGTCGCTGCTGGCGGAGAGCGCTGCGTCCTCCGACCCGCTTGCGCCCAAGCCCACGCATTTCCCCGCCAAGGCGAAGCGCGTGATCTTCATCTTTTCCAATGGCGGCGTGTCGCAGATGGACACGTTTGATCCGAAGCCCGCGCTGTTTGCGGCCGACGGCAAGATGACCGGCGTCGGCGGCGGCCTCTCCAACCAGCAGCGCGTGCTGCTCAAGCCCGGCTGGGAGTTCCGGCCCGGAGGCAAGTGCGGGACGCCCGTGAGCGATCTCTTCCCGCACCTGCGCGAGTGCATGGACGACGTGTGCCTGATCCGCTCGATGAAGGGCGACGACAACGAGCACTACAACGCGACGCTCGGCATGCACACCGGCTCTTTCTTCTTCTCGCGGCCGAGCATCGGCTCGTGGGTGAGCTACGGGCTCGGCACGGAGAACCGCAACCTGCCGTCGTTCGTCGCGCTAGCGCCGCAGATGCCCTACGCCGGCCTGCAGATTTTCAACAACGACTTCCTGCCCGCCTACCACCAGGGCGTGCGTGTGGTCGGCGGCAAGGAGCCCATCGCCAACCTCGAGCGCCGCACCACGCAGCGCGGCCTGCAGGAGCTGGAGCTGGGGCTGGCCGACGTGCTCAACAACCGCCATCTCGCCGCCCGCGCGGGCGACACGGACCTCGCGGCGCGCATCCGGACCTTTGAGACCGCCTTCCACCTCCAGACCGAGGCGCGCGAGGTGTTCGACCTCGACAAGGAAAGCGACGAGACGCTGGCGCTCTACGGCTTGAAGCGCGGCCAGAGCGAGGGCTTCGGCTGGCAGTGCCTCGTGGCGCGGAGGCTCGCCGAGCGCGGCGTGCGTTTCGTCGAGCTGGTCGACGGCAGCTCGGCCAAGAACTGGGATCAGCACGGCGACATGGCCGAGCACGCGATCCATGCGAAGAACATCGACCAGCCGATCGCCGGCCTGCTGCGCGACCTCAAGCGCCGCGGGATGCTGGCCGACACGCTCGTGGTGTGGACGACGGAGTTTGGCCGCACGCCCGGCGTCGACGGCACCAAGGGCCGCGGCCACCACAGCGCGTGTTTCTCCTCGTGGCTGGCCGGCGCGGGCGTGAAGCCGGGCATCATCCACGGCGCGACCGACGAGATCGCGTCAACCGTGGTGGAGAAAAAGGTCCATGTGCACGATTTCCACGCGACGATCTTGCACCTGCTCGGGCTCGACCACGAGCGCCTGACCTTCCGTCACGGCGGGCGCGACTACCGGCTCACCGACGTGTTTGGCAATGTCGTGCACGACATCCTGACGTAACGAGCCCCGGCTCGACGTCGCGGAAGATTTCCGCATCCATCGCGGGCGCGCAGCCGAATCATAGATGAAATGAAGACCCGCCGCCCCACCTCCGCCTTGCAGTGGCCTTTTTGGCTGCTGATTGCGGCGTGGGTGTGCGCCAACAGCCCGCAGGCCGGCGTCTATGCGGCGCTGTCGTGGCTGGCGGAGGCGAGGACTTTCACGCACCAGCAGCGGCTCGTCGCTGAGGTCGCGCACTTGCTCGGCGGCGGCGAGGCCGTGCCGAGCGCCATCGCGCAGACCGTCGCGCGGGCGAGATCCCAGGACACGTCGCGACCGGTGCCTCCGGTGCCGGCTGACGCGGTCTTGAAAAAGATCCCGCTGGTGCTCGAGCGCACCGCCGAATTTCTGCCTCCCGCTTTGCGCGCGGACTACCCGCGCGCCGCGAGCGAGGCGATTCCCGAACTGTTGCGCGCGCCGCCCCCGCATGGGCCGCCGCGTGTGGCCACGGCCTGATCGAACCATCGGACCGGAGTCGTTGATTCCGGGATCGGTCGCGGGCGGCCCTGGGCCCGCGCCGTTGTCACCACCGCCGCCTGCGTGCGGCCAACTGTCGGGTTTCCCATGCACTTTTTTCCTTTTGTCACGTCACGCGCCTTGTCGCGTTCACTTTTCCTTTTCGTCTCCTGCGCGGCGATCTCGTCGCGCGGTCAGGTTGCCTCCGGGCCGCCTACGCGGCTCGCGCCGGTGGTTGTGCAAGGCCGGGCCACCGATTTGGTCGGCACAGCGGCCTCCGCCTCGCAAGGCATCGTCGGCGCGACCGAGCTCGAGGCCCGGCCGTTCCTGCGGCGCGGCGAGCTGCTGGAGGTCATCCCGGGTGTGGTCATCACGCAGCACTCGGGCGACGGGAAGGCCAACCAGTATTTCCTGCGCGGCTTCAACCTCGACCACGGCACCGACCTCGCGATCGCGGTGGATGGCATGCCGGTGAACCTGCGCTCGCACGCGCACGGGCAGGGTTACGCCGACCTGAACTTCATCATTCCCGAGCTCGTGCGACAGGTCGATTTCAACAAAGGGCCGTTCTTCGCGGAGGTCGGCGACTTCTCGGCGGCCGGCGCGACGGAGTTCCGCCAGTTCGACGCGCTCGCGCGGCCGTTCGCCGGGCTCACGCTCGGCGACAACCGCTACGCGCGCGTCGTCGCCGGCGGCACGAGGCGCGACGGCGCCGCGGCGACGACCGGCGCGATCGAGTTCACGCATGACGACGGCCCGTGGCGGCTCCGGCAGGACTCGAGTCGCCTCAACGCCTTGGTGCGGCACGTGTGGTCCGGCTCCGCGGCGGACTGGCGCCTCACCGCGATGGGCTACCGCGCGACCTGGCGCGCGACCGACCAGATCCCGCAGCGGGCCGTCGAATCCGGCGCCCTCGATCGCTTCGGCTTTGTCGACCCGAGCAACGGCGGCGAGAGTGAGCGCGCGAGCGTATCGCTCGACGGCCTGTTCAAGGGCGCGGACGCCACGACGCGTCTCAGCGCCTATGCGATCCACTACCGGCTGAACCTCTTTTCCAACTTCACCTACTTCCTCGACGATCCGGTGGACGGCGATCAGTTCAACCAGCGCGACCGGCGCCTGGTGTTGGGCGGCGCGCTTGCGCGCACCTGGTCCGCGGCCCGGGCGGGCGGGTCGACCGAGACCACCGTGGGCGTGCAGACACGGGGTGATTTCATCGGTGAGCTCGGCCTGCACCGCACGGCGCGGCGGCAGCGCCTTGCCACCGTCCGCGACGACGACGTGCAGGAGCTGAGCGGCGGCATGTTCGTGAAGAACGCCACCCGCTGGAACAGCTGGCTCCGCACCGAGGCCGGGCTGCGCGCCGACGGCTATCGCTTCAAGGTCGAGAGCGACAACGCGCGCAACACCGGCTCCCGGCTCGCCGCGATTGCGAGCCCCACGGCCGGACTCGTGCTCGGCCCGTGGGCGCGGACGGAAGTCTACGCCAATGCCGGGACTGGGTTTCACAGCAACGACGCCCGGGGCACGACCATCCGCGTCGACCCGGCGGACGGCGTGTCGCCGGCTGAGCGCGTGACGCCGCTCGCGCGCTCGCGCGGCGCGGAGCTGGGCGTGCGCACGGCGGCGGCGCCCGGCTTGGTCACCACGCTCGCGGTCTGGGCGCTCGATCTGGACTCGGAGCTGGTGTTCGTGGGCGATGCGGGCGGCACCGAGGCGGCGGGCCGCACGCGCCGCCGCGGCGTGGAGCTGGCGAATTTCTGGCGCGCGACGCCGTGGCTCGCGCTTGATGCCGACGTGTCGCTCACGCACGCGCGCTATCGCGACGACACCAGTGCCGGCACGCGGATCGCCAACTCGATCGCGCGCGTCGTGAGCGCGGGCGCGACGTTCGGTGGGCGCGAGGGTTGGTTCGGCGCGGCGCGGTTGCGCTGCTTTGGCCCGCAGCCGCTCAGCGAGGACAACTCAGTGCGCGCGCCCTCCTCCAAGACGCTCAATCTCCGCCTCGGCTGGCGGGCGCGCGATTGGGAGATTTCCCTCGACGCGCTCAACGCCCTCGATCGCGCGGGCAACGACATCGCCTACGCCTATGAGTCGCGCCTGCCAGGCGAAACGGCCGCGGGCGTGGCCGATGTGCACTTTCATCCCGCCGAGCCGCGCACGTGGCGGCTGAGCGTGATGCGGCGGTTCTGAACCGCCCGGGGGTCAACGGCCGGGCTCGCGAATCATCCGGGCCATGGCCGCGGCGTCGGGAGAGGATGACGTTTCCAAGCCGGACGCGACCCCGCCGCGGTCCGCGGCGCTGCGGTTTTGGCTCACCTTCCATTTGCCGGTGAGGCGGGTGATGGGGATCTCAATCCCGACGATCGCGGCGAGTTGTTTCTCGAGGTAGTCGGCCGGGGCGTCGGCGACAGCCCAAGGCTGGGGCCGGGTCGACTCGTGGCGCCGCACGAGCCGCTCGACCTGCGCGCGCAGCCACGCGCGATCGTCGTGCACGATCAGGGGGCCGTGGGCGTGGACGACGCAATAGTTCCACGTCGGCACGACCTTGCCGGTGGCGGGCTTGGTTTCCACATACCACGTCGGCGTGATGTAGGCTTGCGGCCCTTGGAAGATCACCAGCGCGCCGCGCGCGGCGTCGAAGTCGCGCCAGACGGCATTCGCGCGCGCGACATGCGCGTGCAGGGTGCCGTGTGGAGCGGTCGCGGTGGGCGTGGCGATGAACTCAAAGGGGATGTGGTTGGCGTCGAGGCCTGCCGCGCCCAGCGTGACGAGGGTGCCGAGCGGATGTGCGCGCATGAGATCGCCGAGCACCTCGGGCCGGGTCTCCTCGAAATGGGGCGGGTTATACATGGGCGCAGGCTGCGCGGGCGCTCACTTGAGCGCCAGCACGATGGCGCCGGTGGCGATGAGGCCGCCGCCGAGAACCGTCTTCCACGTCAGCGCTTCACCGAGAAAAAGGGCGGCGAGCACGAGCACAAAGACCACGCTCAGCTTGTCGATCGGCGCGACTTTGGCGGCGTCGCCGAGCTGGAGCGCGCGGAAGTAGCAGAGCCAGGAGAGCCCGGTCGCGAGGCCGGAGAGCACGAGGAAAAGCAGCGTGCGGCCCGAAAGCGCGGCCACGGCGGAGTAGCGGGTCGTGAGCGGCACGATGGCCCACGCGAAGACGAGCACGACCGTCGTCCGCACGGCCGTGGCGAGGTTGGAATCGACGCCCGTCACGCCCACCTTGGCGAGGATCGCGGTGGCGGCGGCGAAGACGGCGGAGAGCAGCGACCAAGTGAGCCAGTTCATGCGGGCGACGCTGGCCGCGCGGCCTCACGGTGGCGAGTCCGTGAGCGCCGGGCCGGGCGGGTGCGCGTTTGCGGGCGGCTGCGGATCAGAAACGCGATTCGGCCGCGAGCACGAGATTGCGGCCGGGCTCGTTGAGGCCGGAGCCGTGGATGCGGTAGTCGGTGTCGCCGAG
>JAEUHB010000187.1 GCA_016794665.1 Opitutaceae bacterium | reverse complement strand
CGCGACGGACGATCTGCTGGTAGGAGGCGACGGCCTCGGCGGAGAGCGCGGCGCGGACTTCGCGGACGACGAGGGGGTTGAAGTTGCGGCGCGGGTCGGAGAGCCGCTCGACGTCGCGGCGGTTGGCGGCGAACTTCCCCTGCACGTCGTAGAGGAAATATTTCTGCGCGATTGGGTTCTTGTTCAGGTTGGAGATTTCGCGCGCGAGGTCGGCCTCGGTCGCCGCGGGGTTGTTCTTGAAAAACACCGTGCGCACGTGGGCGAGGTCAGCGTCGAGCTTTGCCTGCTTCACCGCGAGGATCGGTGCGATGACGGCGCCGTGTTGCCCAAACCAAGCGGCCGCCTCGTCTTCGATCGCCTGTTTCGCGGCGAGCCACTCGCGCTTGATGTTTTCCTGTTCACGGGTGAGCGGGCGCTCGCCGTCGATGACGGTGCGTTCGCCGGCGTTAAAGACATGGACGAGCTGGTAGTATTCGCGCGTGCTGATCGGCTCGGTCTTGTGGTCGTGGCAGCGCGCGCAGGCGAGCGTGAGCCCGAGCAGGGCTGAGCCGGTGGTGGCGACGAGATCGTCGAGCTCGTCGTAGCGGATCTGCTTGCGCACGTCGGGCGGGCCCTCGTCGCGCTCCTTGGGGCCGACGGCGCAGAAACCGGTGGCGGCCTGCGCGTCGAGCGTGGCCGGGGCGAGCTCGTTGCCCGCGAGCTGCCAGCGGACGAACTGGTCGTAAGGCAGGTCGGAGTTGAGCGCGCGGATGACCCAGTCGCGGTAATGGTAGGCCTCGGGCTGATCGTCGTCGTAGCGGTAGCCGTTGCTGTCGGCGTAGCGCGCTACGTCGAGCCAGTGGCGGCCCCATTGCTCGCCATACGCCGCGCTGGCGAGCAGGCGATCAACGAGGCCCTCGTAGGCGCCCGGCGAGCGGTCGCCGACGAACGCCGCGATTTCCTCTGGGGTGGGCGGCAAACCGGTCAACCCATAGGTGAGCCGGCGGATCAGGACCTCGCGCGTGGCCTCGCGATTCGGCGTCAGCCCGCGCGCTTCCTGCGCAGCGAGGATGAAGCGGTCGAGGTCGGTGCGGGCCCAGGCGGAGTTTTTCACTGCCGGGGGAGCGGAACGAGCCAAGGGTTGAAAGGCCCAGTGCGTGGAGGCGCGGACCGGCGGACGCACCTCGGCGGCAGAGGCGCCCGAAAATTGCGCGGCGAGCAAAAGGACGAGGAACGGCTTGGATTTCACGGCAGGGAAAGCGGGCTTACTTGGCGCGGTGCTGGGCGTGGCACGAACGGCAGTCCACGGCCTGCTTGAATTCTTCGTCGGCGCCGGGGGTCTTCGCGAGCAGGCCCTTGGTGGCGGCCGCGAGGGTCTTGGTGAGCGACTGGAAATGCGCCTTGTCGCCCTGCGGCGGGGTCATGCCCGCCATGAGGTCGTAGAGCTCGAGCATCTGGTTGAGGTCGTCGTCGCTCAGCTTGCCCTGCGGGGCGAGGATGGCCTTCGAGTTCTTGCCCTCGTGGATCGCCTTCATGATGTCGGCGATGGTCATCCGCACCGGGGGCCCGGCCTCGGTGGCGGCTGGACCCGTGGGCACGTTGGCGACGATCTCGACGCGCAGCGCGTCGCGCGCGTGCTCGAGCGCGGCAATCTGGAGGCGGAGGCGCTCGGCCTCGGCGGCGCGGTAGAGCGCGGCGTGCAGGGTCTTCACGCCATCGGCCGTCACGGCGGTGTCCCAGAGGTAGATTTTCCGGAGGGCTTTCAGACGGCGCAGCGGCTCCAACGCCTGATCGGTGACGCGGGTGGCATTGAGGTTGAGCGAGGCCAGTTGCGGCAGCGGCGCGAGCGCCGCCACGCCGACGTCGGTGATCGGCGTGCGATCGAGCCGGAGAGTTTTCAGGTTCATCAACCGGCCGATGGTCCCGAGCGCGCGGTCGGTGATCGGGGCGCGGGCGAGGTCGAGTTCGGCGAGGTTTTCGCGGACGGCAAGCAGGCGCTCGACGTCGGCATCGCTGGCGCCCCTCGAAGCGACGTGGAGCGCGGCGGATTCGAGGGACACGAAGCGGACCGAAAAGACCGCGGGCAACACGCCCGCCGCGAGCGCGGCTTGCACTTCGGCGCGAGCTTTCGGGCGCAGGACCTCGCGAGCGGCGAAGAGCGGGGCAAGCTGGGCGGGAATCTTTGCGTCAGCGACGCGCGCCTGCGGATCGGCGCCCTGATCGATCCACCAGCGGAGCAGCGACACCATCTCGGGTGCGGGCTGCGGTTTGTCGCGCGGCGGCATGTGGTCCTCGTCTTCGGCCGGCAGCGTCATGCGCTCGACCAGGGAGCTGCGCTTGCCGTCGCGGGCGATCATGGCCGGCCCGCTTTCGCCGCCTTTGAGGAGCTGCTCCAGCGAGTCCACGCGCAGCCGGCCCTTGGTTTTCTCGGCGCCGTGGCACGACACGCAGTAGTCCGCGAAGATCGGCTGGATGTGCGCCTCGAAGATCGTGGGGGACGCGGCGAACGCCGACGCGGACGCACCGCACAGCAGTGCGGATCCGATTAGTCGGAGGGAAGAATTCATCGGGCTCGTTGCTTTGCGCCGCGCGCCTTGGCCTCGCGGCGGCGGGTGTGGAGGATGAACTCGGTGTAACCGTTGGGTTGCTCCGCGCCCTTGAAGACGAGGTCGCACGCGGCTTGGAAGGCGATGCTGGCCTCGAAGTCCGGCGCCATCGGGCGGTAGTTCACGTCGCCGGCGTTCTGGCGATCCACGACGGCGGCCATGCGGCGCAGCGTCTCGTTGACCTGCGCCGCGGTGCAGATGCCGTGGCGGAGCCAGTTCGCGATGTGCTGGCTGGAGATGCGCAGCGTGGCGCGGTCCTCCATCAGGCCGACGTCGCTGATGTCGGGGACCTTTGAGCAACCCACGCCCTGATCAATCCAGCGGACGACGTAGCCGAGGATGCCTTGGGAATTGTTGTCGAGTTCCTGCTGGATTTCCGCCGCGGTGAGTCTGGTCGCGCCGAGCAGCGGCAGCGTGAGGATGGCGGCGAGGCTGGCGCGCGGGCGCTGCGCCAGCTCGGCCTGGCGCTGCGTGACGTTGATCTCGTGATAGTGCAGCGCGTGCAGCGTCGCGGCCGTGGGCGACGGCACCCAGGCGGTATTCGCGCCGGCGCGCGGGTGCGCGGCCTTGGTCGCCAACATCTGGGCCATGAGCTCGGGCATCGCATACATGCCCTTGCCGATTTGCGCGCGGCCGCGCAGGCCGCAGGCGAGGCCGTGATCCACATTCCAATCCTCGTAGGCGAGAATCCATGGCTGCGACTTCATCGCGTTTTTCCGCACGACGGCGCCGGCCGCCATGCTCGTGTGGATTTCGTCGCCCGTGCGATCGAGAAAGCCGGTGTTGATGAACGCCACGCGCTCCTTCGCGGCGCGGATGCACTCCTTGAGATTGATCGTGGTGCGACGCTCCTCGTCCATGATGCCGACCTTGATGGTGTGGCGCGGGAGACCAACGGCGTCCTCGACGCGGGCGAAGAGCTCGCAGGTCAGCGCGGCCTCGTCCGGGCCGTGCATCTTGGGCTTCACGATGTAGATGCTGCCCGCGCGCGAATTGCGCCCGCGCGCCGGGCCGGTCACGTCGCGGCGCGAGATGAGCGCGGTGAACATCGCGTCGAGAAAGCCCTCCGGGATCTCGCGTCCGTCGCGGTCGAGCACGGCGTCCGTGAACATGTGGTGGCCGACGTTGCGCGCGAAGAGCAGGCTGCGGCCGGGCAAGGTGAACTCGCCGCCACCGGGACGCGTGTAGGTGCGATCGGGATTGAGCGTGCGCGTGTGCGGGCGGCCGTTCTTCACGAACGTGTCGGACAAATCGCCTTCGATGAGACCGAGCCAATTGGCGTAGGCTTGGACCTTGTCCGTCGCGTCCACGGCCGCGACGGAGTCCTCGAAATCCTGAATCGTGGTCAGCGCGGATTCCAGAACCACGTCCTTGATGCCAGCCGCATCGGCGCGGCCGATCACGTGCGCGCGGTCGAAAAGGAGCTCGAAGTGCAGCCCGTGGTTGACGAGGAGGATGGATTTCGGCGCCGCGGGGGCGCCGGTGTGGCCGGCGAACCTAGCGGCGTCGGCGAGCGCGGTGGTGGTGCCGCCGGCGAGCCTGATGGAGAGTTGCCCTGCGATCACGGCGTAGCTCGTCGCGTCGGCGTGGCTGCCGGCGGCAAGCGGCGCGGCCTGATCGAGAAAGCGGCGGGCAAAGGCGATGACCTGGGCGCCGCGCCGGGGGTTGTAGGCGCCGGCCTTGCCGCAGCCGTCCGCCTCGGGAATCACGTCGGTGCCGTAGAGCGCGTCGTAGAGGCTGCCCCAGCGGGCATTGGCGGCGTTGAGGGCGTAGCGGGCGTTGGTGACGGGCACGACGAGCTGCGGGCCGGCGATCCGCGCGACCTCGGCATCCACGTTGGCCGTCTCCGCGGAGAAGTCCGGGCCCTCGGGCAGGAGGTAGCCGATGTCGCGGAGGAATTTCTCGTAGGCCGCGGCGTCGTGCGGCGAACCCGCGCGCGCGCGGTGCCACGCATCGATCTTCGCCTGCAAGTCGTCGCGCTGCGCGAGCAGCGCGCGGACGCGCGGCGCGAGGTCGGCGACGATTTTTTCCAGCGAGGCCCAGATCGTTTCGGGTGCGACACCGGTGCCGGGGCAGATACGCTGCGTCAGCAGATCATCGAGGGCGGCGGCGACCTGGAGGGTGCCGCGAGTGGTTCGTTGAGTCATGCTTTGAAACTGAGTGATCAGACGGTCACGGGGAACAATGGCACCGGCGGCCGGGGCGAGCGGGCCGCGGTTCTGGCGCGGAGGCCGCCGTGCCGGCAGAGGGCCGGGTGGCAACGGCGGCGGCACTCAGGCTGACTGGGCGAGAGCAGAGGAGCGACTTCATGACGCTTGGGGCCGAAACTATTTCCGAGTGCCGCGCCGGGCGGACGGCGCCGTGCATCCGCTGACGATTCGGGGAAATCTTGGTTAGAACTCGAACGTGTTCGTCAGCGTCCACGTTTGCGGGGTGGAGATGCGCACGCTGGCAATCGAGCCGTCCGGCTGGGTGCTCACCGGGATGAGCTGGTTGCCGCGGCCGACGTTTTTCACGTTGAGCTGCACGTTCCAAGCAATCCGGTCGCCGAAGACCTTGCGCCGGTAGCCGACCCAGAGGTCGAGGTTGCTCTCGGCCTCGCCAAGGTAGGGGTTCTTCACGTCGATGATGCCGGTGCCGCCCGGCCCCACAATGACCGGGAATCCGATGGCGGCCTTGTCCTGCCAGCGGTAGGCACCGCCGACGCGCACGTTGGCGAGCCGGCCGCCCTTGAACGTGTAGTTCGTGACGCCGTTGAAACGCCAGCGGCGTTGCTCCGGCGCGGGGCCGCCGTCGAGGAGTTGCTGTTTCAGCACATTGACATTGATCGCGTTGAAATCCGAGCCGAGGTCGTTGTTCGTGTTGATGCCGAGCGGGAGGCGCCCGGCCGTGCCGCCCCAAACCGGCTTGAGCTCGTCCATCATCTGGCGGGTGGCCGTGCCCGTGTTGTCGTTGACTGTCTTCTGCTCGCCCACGTTGAGGGAGATGCGCCACTGCGGGGTCGGGTTGTAGGTCAGGTCCACCTCGATGCCTTCGGCGATGGTGTCCTGAACCGCGACCACCTCGCCGATGCGTTCCACGGTCGTGATGTTGGCATTGCTGGCGGTGTTCGGAGTGGAGGGGATGGCGAACCGGTAGGTTTTGAACAGGGTCTGGGCCGTCGGCGACCGCTCCCATGCGTCCCAAGCCGCCAGCTCCGTCCCGAAACCTTTCGCGGCCACCTCGTCACGATAGGAGGTGTTGCGGACGACCTCGGCCATGTTTTCGAGGCGGCGCACAATCGTGTTTTGGATTTCGGTGAACTGGGCGTTCGACCGCGCCGAGGTCGTTGAGTATTTCGTCGCCCGCAGCGACAGCTTGCCTTCAAAGAGGCTGACGAAGGCGCTCCATTCCTCGGTCTCGCCGCCGACGGGGGCGATCGGCCGATCGTAGATGTCGTAGCGCTGGGCGGTCGGCGAAGAATTGTCCGACTTGTTGTAGGCGAGCGAGAGATCGGCGCCGAAGGGCAGCTTGCGCCGCAGGAACGGCGGGGTGTGGAGCACGAGGCCGTAGTTGAATTTGGTGGCTTCGAACGGGACCGGCGCACCCAAGGCCGGCGGTTCGTTGACCAGCCTGAGACCGGCGGGGCCGATGGGCGGGCCGTTATGCCGCTGGCTTTGATACTCGTCTTTGCGCCAGCCCAGGGTGCTCACGAGCGTGTGATCCCACCAGTAGCTGTTGGCCACGAAGGCCAGCGAGTCCACTCGCTCGAACTGCCGCTGGCCGCTGGTGGTCACGTTCGAGAAATCATACTTGCCCTGGGGCACCATGCTGAACGTGCCGGTGCGCCAATTTCCGAGCGGACGCGGGAGCGGCGTGGTGACATTGGGCGGCCGTTCGTAGTAGAGCGCGGTCACGCTGGTGGCGCCGTCGATGTTCTGGAGGGCTGTCACGCCCGGGGCGGTGTAGCCCGCGAGCGAAGTCGCATTCCTCAGGCTGGGCCCGAGGTAGGAAAGACGAACAACGGTGCGCTCGCTGCTGCCGGCGTTGAAAACCCGGTTGGGATTATCCGTGGGAAGATCATTCGGGGAGTTGATGAGTTTCGCCGCTTGGTAGTCGTTCCCCACGGTGTCGAGGCGCGAGCTGTAGCCGGTGTTGTCCCGTTCCTGACGGGTGCCGGACCCGGTGAAAACGTGGCGGCCCAGCAGTTTGGCCAGCCAGTGAGCCGAGTCCTTGGAGAAATCGAGCTTGTAGTAGGCGGAGGCACGGAAGGCCTCGCGCTCGGTCTTGGCGGAACTCTGGAAACCCTGGGCGGTGTTCACCATCGGACGGCCCAAATTCGGATTGGGCATGCCATTCATCAGATGCGTGTTGATGTCGATGGTCAGGGTCGTCTGCCGGAACTGGAGCGGCTGGACGTAGCCGTTCTTCATTTTCTGCCCGTCGTAGGCGAGCTCGATGCCGGCATTGCGGCCGAGATCCTGGGTGAAGCTGATGTTGCGGGCATCCCAGAACGCCCATTCCCGTTTGTTCGGTCCGTCGAGCGTCTGGTGGTAGAAATCGAAGACCCGCGGATCGAGAATGCGCTGGTCCTGCCAGAAGTCATACAGCAGGGGCTTGTCCGCGTTCGCCTGCTGCATGTAGGCCTGGGGATTGCCCAGTTTGCGCATGCCATCGTTCGCATAGGCTCCCGTGGCCGTCAGGCGCCCGCGGGTGTTGCCCAATTCCATCGCGATGATGGCTGGATTCAGCCCGGTGATGCCGAGCCGCGACGAGTTGGGGTCTTCCGCGACAATAGTAAGCGATGCGTTGTTGTTGATGCCGCTGTGCAGATTGCCCGGGCGGTTGGTCAGGCTGATCTGCGCGCTGCTCGAGCCGGTGAGGGGATTGAACGGCTGCAGGGCGGGATTCGTCGCGGGCGTGCCGAGGTAGGAGCCGAGCCCCGTGGTCGGGTTGTAAACGGGCTTGCCCATGGCAAACCACCACGAGAACGAGTCCATCGGCGGAGAGGTGTGGGGCTTGTTGGAGGTCTGTCTCGCAATTTCGGCGCTGGCGCGGAGCTGGCCACCTTTCCACGGCCGCGCGGTGGCGGTGAGGAAGTAGCGCTCGTTGCGCAGATAGGCGGGCTCGATCTGATAGCGCTGATCCGCCAGGAGCGTCGCGAAGCGCAAGGCAAGGACGTCCCGTTTTAGAACATAATTGTGATCGAGCACAAAGCGCCGGGAAGACTCCTGGTCGAACTGGGTCTCAACCTTCGTCTTGGTGCGGTTGGTCAGGGCCTGGATCAGGCCGCTGTTGATGATGCCGCCCGGCCGGCCCAGCCCGAAAAGCATGGCGTTGGGCCCGCGGTTCACCTCCACGCGGTCGACGTTGTAGCCATCCATCGGCGCATCGGTGATGAAATAGTCGCGGGTCTGGTCGGCGGCGCCAAGGCCGCGGACGCGCGTGTTGCTCTGGGTGCCGCGCATCGTGTTGGTGAACTCCTGAAACCCGCCGCTATTGAAGCCGGAAGCGCTGTAGTTGCCAGCCAGTCCATCGACCTCGGTTCCCGCGGTGTAAGTGAGCAGATCCCCGAGGTTGTTCGCCGCGATGTCGTTCATGAAATCCTTGGTGATGACCGAAATCGAGCCGGCGACATCGCGGAGGTCGGTGCGCAGGCGGGTGCCGGCGAGGGTGCTGGTCGCGACATAGCCTGTGTCTGCCTCCGCATTGACGGTGAAGGGCGAGAGCTGGACGGCCTCGTTCTTCGTGGGAGCAGTCGCGGTGGCGGGAACCGTCTGAGCTTCGGTCACGGTCGAGGCGGCGAGCCAACCGGCGAGGGCGGCGAGCAGGGTGCGGGGATGGGATGGCATGGTCGGGTCGGGGTTGAATTCTCCTTTGCGAGCGGTGTGGCGGGCGTCAATTCCGCTGAAAAACGAGATCGGGTTGGCGAGAAGGTGAGCGCGGTCTGATGGGGGATGGCGGACGGAAAGGGCGGAACGACGCCGGGCGTCAGTAAGTGCCCTTCACGCCGAAAGTGATCAGCGCGCCGACTTCCTCGCGGCTGCGGAAACGCGCGTGGCTCGGCGTGCTCGGGCCGAAGATCTTGTTGTCGGTCGGGGCGGAATCCCCGAAATTCCGGACGGCAACAAACAGGCCCACCTTGCGGCTGAAATGGTAATCCGCCTGGAGGTCCACGTAGAGCTGCTTGGCATTCCAGTTATAGGTGCCGGGCTCGATGCTGCGGCCGGTGACGGCGCCGCCGCGCTGGCGGCCGCGGTAGTTCCAATTGCCGCGAAGGGTGAATTTCGGACGGGAGAGACTCACGCCCCAGTTGTAGGTCTGCGGGGTGAAGCCGTTGAAGTTCGCCGCGCCGTCGCCCTGCGTGCGGAGGATGTTCGCGTTGGCGAAGACCTGCAAGCCTCGGGCCCAGTGCGGGAGGAAGGTGAGCGCCTGCTTGTATTCAAACTCGAGTCCGGTCATCCGCACGGTGCTCTGGATATTGTGCTGCGTGGCCACCGGGTAGGCGCCGTAGGTGTCCGCATCGAGATCGTAGAGCGCGAGGAATTCGGGTGTCGCGGGGAAGGTGACGTCGCCGAAGAAATTCTTGAAATCGCGGCGGAAGGCCCCGACGGAGAAATTGCCGACGCGCTCGAAATAATACTCGAGGCGCACCTTGGTGGTCTCCGCGCTCCACGCCTTGATGGCGGCGTTGTTCACGCTGATCCGGCTGTTGGCGTTGCCGGGATTGGGGGCGTTCTCGGTGTCGGGCAACGTGAGGGCGCCGGCGTATTGGTTGAAATTGGGCCGGCCCACCGAGGTGTAGTAGGCGCCGCGCAAAATCAGGTTCTCGCGCAGATTGTAGCTCGCGTTCAGGCTCGGGAAGAGCCGCAGGTATTCCTTCTCGGCGCGCAGGCCGCGGTCGATGTAAGTAATCTGGGAGAAGGGCAGGCCGGCATTCGTGGGGACGCGCAGCAAGGGCGTGCCGTTGGCCGCGCGGAGGACCCGGCCGCTGGCGTCGCGCTGGAAATTGCGCGTCGGGTCGGTGAGCGGGCCCTCGCCCATGACATTGGTCTGCTCGGCGCGGACGCCGCCGACGAGCTTCAGCCGGCGTTCGAAAAACGCCACGTCGCCGCGAAAGTAGCCGGACGAAATTATCTCTTCCGCGCGTTGCGATCCGCCGACCTCGTTACGATACCGGGTGTTGGCGTCGACGGTGAAATGCTCCGGGTTCGTCTTGTAGAGGCCGTAGTAGCGGGTGTTGTCGAGCCACTGCATCTGGCCGAAGCCGTAAGGCGCCGTGTTCTGCGAGTTGAAGACGTCGAGGGCCGCGCCCGCGCGGTCGTCGCTGCCGAGTGGATCCGCGGGCGTCGTGGTGGCGCGTCGGTCGGCTCCGACATAGTTGAAGTTGGGCGCGCTGCGCCGGAGGTCCCGGACCTGCTGGCGGATGTCGAGTCCCGCCTTGAGGGCGACGGGCACCTCGCGCACGACGAGATCGCGGCGCAGGTTCGCGTAGGCGCTGCGCTTCAAGTCCGACGACGGGCGCTGGTTGCTGGTGGCGCTGATGAGCGAGTAGTTGTCGAGCGCGCGCCAATCGACGGGAGCGCCGGCGGCATCGGTCACGGTGATGCGGCGCGGGCGCAGGTAAAAGATATCGTCGAACGACACGGTCACGCCCGTGCGCCGGGCGGTGGCGATGGCGAAGTAGCCCTTGTCGATGTCGCTGAAAACATTGGTCGAGTGGGAGTAGCCGGCGCCGGCCTCGGATTTCCACACCGGGCCGTCGTGCCGCCAGACCAGCGTGGGCATCCAGGTGGTGCCCACCTTCCCGTCGGCATCGTTCCTCATCTCAATCTGGCCGCGGCCGGGCGCGCCGTGGGTGGAGGTCGGGGTGAAGTCGCCGGGGCGCACCTGGTCGATGATGAAGCGCAGCTCGCGGTTCATCCGCCGCTTGTCGGAAAACGCATATTGGAACGCAAACGACAGCGTGTCGTTGCGCGTGAGCTTGAAGTCCATCGTCGCGCCGGCGGAGGAGCGCCGGCTGATCTTGCCGGAGTCGCGGACCTGGAAGGTGGTGAGGTAGGGCCGGTCGGGCGTGGTGTCGGGGAAATTGCCGGGATTGGTGACCACGCCGTTGACGATCGTGGGCGCGCTGGTGGCGGCGCCGACGCCGCGCCATTCGTTCTGCACGAAATCAGTCGGCGTGAACTGCGTGCTGTTGCCGGCGGAAATGGTGAAGCCAAACCGCTTGTTCACGGGCACGACGTAGGACATCTCCCAGCCGGGATAGGTCTTGAAGGCATCGCCGGAGAGCGGGCCCGGCGTCTTCCTGAAGGTGCGGTGGTCGTCCCGCATCAGCAGGAAGGCGCTGTAATTGAAGACCGGCTTCGAGCGCTCGAACGCGCTGCGCGGAACCATGTTGACCGAGCCGGCCAGCGCCATGCCGGGCGACTCGGGCGTGGGGGTGTGGAGCACCTCGATACGCGCGATGTTGTTGAGCGAAATCTGGTCGAGCAGGACGTTGCGGTTGGTGCTCGATCCGGAGGCCCCCGCGAGATCGAAGCCGCCGACGGAGATCGGGACGTTGCCCGCGGGGACGCCATTCATCGAGAACTGGCGCGCCTCGCCGCCGACGACGTTGATGTTCATGCCCGGAAGATATTTGAAGAACTCGCCCACGTTGCCGTCGGTGATCGCGCCGAACTCGTCCGCGGAGACGACGTTCTTGATGCTCGCGGCGAAGCGCTGCTCGTTGATCGCGATCGCGGCGCCGTCCATTTCCTTGGAGGTGGCGACAACGAACTTGCCGAGTTCCACGACGTCGCCGGCCGAACCAGGCGGAGGCCGGCGCGCGCCGGCCTCGAGGCTGAAGTCACGCTGCGCCGTGGCGCCGGCGGTGACGGCCACCGTCTCCGTCCGCACATCGAGCCCCGTGAAGAACACCCGCACGCGCGCTGCTCCGGCGGGGACATTGGTGAGGCGGTATTGCCCGCTCGAGTCGGTGAAGGTCTCGAGCCCGGTGCCCTCGACCGTGACGCGGGCGCGCTCAAGGTATTCGCCGTTCCGCACGTTGAGCACGCGGCCCTCGACCGTGCCGGTGGCGCCGGATTGCGCGGAGGAAACTGCGGCGGCGAATGCCGCGAGCGCGATGCCGAAGGTCGCGCGAAAAACCGAGGGGATGAACGCCGGAGAATTCATGGGGGGTTGCGTGAAAGTGGGCCGTCGGCGGGGGCGGGGGCAATCGGCGAAGTGCGGCTGTCCGCATTGCGGACAGTTTTCTCCCGGCCGCGGCATGATTGGCGGAGCGCTCAAGACGAGCCGAGCTGCCGGCGGATCGCGGCGAGGGCCCGCCGCGCCTTGGCCTCGGCGAAGCGGAAGAAGGGCCATTTCACGCAGATCACCGGCGTCACGTCCGAGGGCCGCCCCACCCAGGTGGCGACGGCGACGATGTTGGGGTCGGATTCGCGGCGATTCCACGCGATGCCGGTGCGGCGCGCCTCCTCGATCTCGGCGAGCAGCCGAGGGTCGCTCAGGCCCGCGCACAGGTCGGGCCGTTGCGAGAGAAGGAGCTTGCCGGTCGCGGTGCAGTGCAGCGGGTAGAGCGCGCTCTTCAGCGGATCGATGGTGATGGGATGGTCGGCCTGCACCCAGTCGATGTAGCGCACGCCGCGGCCCTCGCGGATGCCGAGTTCGACCAGCTCGTCGACTTCACTGGCGATGGCGTGAAGCGCGCGGTTATGGCGTCCCTTGATTTCCCGATACATGTCGCGGTTGCACCAATCGTGAAACCGCTCGGTGGTGCCCCACACGTTCCGCTGGTGCGCCACCAGGCCGAACTGCTCCAGCGTCCCGAGCATGCGGAGCACGGAGGTGCGGGGAAACTTGAGGCGTTGGCAAATCTCGGGCACGGTCAGCCCCTCGGGGCTGCGCGCCAGGAGCGTGAGCACATCGAGGCCCTTCAGGAAAGACGTGGCGATCTCGCGCTTTTGCCGGGGGTGGCCGACGGTCGGTGTCATGGCGGGGTGGAACGGTTGCCAGGATCGCGCGCGGTTCAGCTCATGCCACGCGGGCTCATTTGCGGAACCCCTTTTCGCTGCCGGAGCGCCGGCCGTCGTCCTTGAGCGTGCCGGGTTTCCAATCACGGGCGATCGCGACGTCGGCGGCGACATTCTTGGTCAAGGCGGTGATGTCCACATGGCCAAGACGATTGTAGAGGGCTGCGACATAGTGATGGTCGCGCACGTCGGCGTAGCGATTCCAGTGCGCGAGCGCGTCGCCGAGGTGGCGTAGCGCGGCCGCTTGCTCGGCCTGGTCGGCGTTCAGGTCGAATAGCGCCAGCGCGCACGCGCCGCGGATTTTCGCCGCGTAGTAGCGGCCGAGCGAGGCCAGGGCGTCGCAGTCGGCGACGGTTTTCCGGAGCTCGGCGTCGTGTTGGGAGGGCTCGCGAAGTTGCGCGAGCGCATCGGAAGCCGCTCTCGCCGCGCCTTCGAGCGCGTCGGCGATCTCAAGCGGCGTGGTGCCGCCCATCGGCTTGCGCGATGCGAGCCGCACGCGCCAGTCGCGGATGGGCAGCACCTGGGAGCCCGGCATCGTGATGCCCTCCATGAAATGGCGCACGGTGTAAAAACCCCGGTGCCGCGGATGGCTCAGGCAGGCCTCCGGAAACCACCTCAGATCGATGTCGCCCCAAAAAAAGCGCGTCGTCAGCGGCATGATCTGCGCGGCGCCTTGCAGCGCACGGAAGAGGTGCGACGCCGGGGCCTTCGGGTGGCGCGCCGCGAGGATTCTCTCGAAAAGCGAGTCGGGCAGCGAGGGATCGTAGGCGAGCCGGCCCCAGAGCATGAACGAATACCACTGTTTCTCGATCACCAGCGGGCGCGGGCCGGGGTCGGGGTTGCGCTCGAGGAAGTCGCGGCCCCACGTGTAGCCGTCGGGGCCCATGTAGAAACCGGCTACCTTGTCGGCCGGCGGGATGTTCGCGATGTAGTCGCGGGCATAGGCCGGGTCGCCGAAACGGAAGGTGTAGATGTCGTCGTTGCGGATCGTGAGCCAGGTCTTCCGGCCCGGCGCGATGTTCTCGATCAGCGGCTGGATGAAGTTTGGGTTCGGAATCGAATACATGTGGGCCACGGAATACTTGAAGCTGAACTCGACCGTGCCCGGATAGTCCTTGAATGCGTCGAGGATGTCGCCCTGCGCCGTCCAATGGAAACGGTGGATTAACCCGAACTGGCGTTGCGGGCTCTCCTTCAATGCGTCGCGCACGCCTTCGCCGTAAGTATCCCAGAGCCACGCCTCCTTGGCCTTGGATTCCATTGCCTGCGGCATGGCCTCGCCGGCGGTGATGCCCACGCCTGCGAGCAACGGGTAGGTGTTCACCATCTCGCGCATGCTGGCGCGGAAATATTTTTTGGTGATCGGATTGTTGAGGTCGTCGGTGATGCCGTGTTTCCCGGCGGCGCCGAAGGTGAAGACATTCCACGTGAAAACGTAGACGCGAATGCCACGGTCGGCCGCGTGCTGCATGACCCAGCGCCAGAACGCGATCTTCTCGTCCATCGTGATGCGCTTCACGATTTCGTGGCTGGCGAGCATCGCGGGGCGGACCATGTCGGTGCCGTGGAAGTGAAACGTGTCGTCGAGCTTCGCGCGGGTGCGCCAGACGTCGTTCAACGCGACCTCGGGAAATTCCGGGACCTTCACGAGCGACGGGAAGGGGTGGAGGCTCCAAAGCGAAAGCACGTTGTAGCGGTGGCGCGCCATCGCATCGAGAAAGCGCGTCCAGAAGTCGCGCTCCCACATCTCGGGGATGTTGGCCTGCGCCGCGTCGGCGGCGTCGCTGTAGCTCGGCGTGCGAAGATCGAGCGGGAGGTTGAACTTGATGCCGCGCTGGGCGATGTGCGGCGCCCGGTCGGCGTCTTTCAACGCTTCGAGCATGCCGGTCCGGATCGCTTCCGCCACGTCGAGCCCGCCATACATCGCGCCGACCGCATCGGCGCCGCGCACGGTGACAACCTGCCGCCCGCCCTCACGCTGGACGCGGATGCGGTAGCTCTGCGGAGCGGCGCCCGCCCCGTTTTCCACCGCGAGCGAGACACGGATTGCATTCGTCTCGTCGGCCAACCCCATCCCGCGCGCCGCCGCCTCGCGGCGAATCTCCTCGGCCGCGAACAAGCCCGGCGCACCCGTCGCCGCTTCGTTCACCAGTTTGAGACTCGAGGCTGCAACCGGAACAGGCAGCGCGGACAAAACGCACAGACCGGCCAACGCGCGGACGAAGGGTATTTCCATGGGAGGGGTCGCTCAGGGGTCGAAAAGCACGCGGGGGATGTGTGACTCGGGTGAGAATTCGGGACCACGCCCATCCGAATGCACGCGGACGGGATGCTACCACGAACGCTCCAATGACGGCAGGAGATATTCCCCATTTGTCCTGAGGTTTTGCGTCGCATCACGTGGGCCGCCCCCGCAGCGTGGAGGCGTTGCGGACCACACCGAAAGTCGCCCTCCTGATCGAGACCTCCAACAGCTACGCGCGGGAACTCCTGCATGGCGTGCGCGCTTGGGTGCGCGAGCACGCGCCGTGGTCGATCCGACTCACCGAGCAGGGGCGCGGCGCGGCCGCGCCCGACTGGCTGCGCGGCTGGGACGGACAGGGGTTCATTGCCCGGGTCGAGAGCCCGGCGATCGCGCGGGCGCTCGCGGCGACCCGCCTGCCCGTCATCGACGTCAGCGCGGCGCTCCCGGAACTGGCGTTCCCGCGCGTGGCCACCGAGGCCCGCGGCACCGCGCGGCTCGCAGCCGGGCACCTCGCGGAGCGCGGCGTGCGGCACTTCGCCTACTGCGGTGATCGGCGCTTCCACTGGGCGCGGCGCCGCGGCGAGGAGTTTGCGGCGGCGGCCGAGGCGCTCGGCGGCACCTGCGCGATGTTTGCGCCGCCACCCGGCACCGTCGACGAGGAGGTTGATCTGATCGCCCGCTGGCTGCACACGCTCCCCCGCCCCGTTGGCGTGCTCGGCTGCCTGGACCGTCGTGGCCAGCAGGTGCTCGCGGCTTGCCGTCAAGCCGGGCTCCGTGTGCCCGACGAGGTCGCCGTGATCGGCGTGCACAACGACGAGCTCCTGTGTGAGCTGTGCGATCCGCCGCTCTCCAGCGTGATCCCCAACGCCCGCCGCGCCGGCTACGAAGCGGCCGCGTTGCTGGACCGCGCGATGGCCGGCCGGCGCGTGCCGGCCCGGCTCCACGAAATCCCGCCAGTCGGGGTCGCGGCGCGGCAGTCGACCGACCTCGGCGCCGTGGGCGATCCCAAGATCGCGCAGGTCCTGCGGCTGATGCGCGAGCAGGCAGCCACGGGCATCAACGTCGCCGACGTGCTCCGCGCGGTCCCGATGGCGCGCACCGCGCTCGAACGGCGCTTCAAGGCCGTCCTCGGCACCAGTCCGCACGCGCACCTGCGGCGGCTGCGCATGGAGCGCGTGCGCGAGCTGCTCGTCCGCACCAGCCTGCCTGTCGGCGAGATCGCCCTCGCGACCGGTTTCGAGCACGTGGAATACCTGAGCGCGATGTTCCGCCGGGAGTGCGGCCTCAGCCCGCGCGCGTTCCGCGCGAAACACGCGCCGGGCGGCGAGGCGATTTCCGGCTCGGCATATCCGGCCGAGGAGCGTTGAAATCCCGGTCCCGTGCCGCTCCGTCGCCTCCTGCTGTTCCTGGCCGTCGCCCATCGCGCGCTCGCCGCAGGTGAGCCACTTCAGGTGGCCGTGGTGGGCCGCGCGGAACCGGTGACTGCGCTCCGAGCGGTGCTCACGGCCGAGCTCTCGCCGGAGGCCGGCGTAACCGCTGGCCTCACCGCCCTGCGCACCGCGCACGTCGCGGTGTTTCACGGCGGCCCGGGAAAACTGCACGACAGCGAGGTCGCGATCGTGCGCGAGTTCCTCTCCGCGGGCCGCGGTAGCGTAGTGCTCGGCGCGACCCCCGGGGATTGGTCGGCCATGCCGGAATTTTTCCAGAGCCAACTCGGCGCGGAGCCCGGCGGCAGGTTTGCCGGCGGCGCGCCCATGCGCACAATCAGCCTCTACCCGCATCCGATTCACACGGGTGTGGCGGAATTCGACACGGCGCAGCCGGTGCATCGGTTCACAAATCTCGCTGAGGACGCGCAGCTGATCATGGAAGGCACCGTCGGCGAGGAAACCGCGCCGCTCGCGTGGGTCCGACGCCGCGATGCCGGACGGCTCGTGCACATTGTGCCAGCCGAAGGCGCGACCCTCGCAAACCCCGCGTTCCGGCGCGTGCTCGCCAACGCCGTCCGCTGGGCCGGCGCGCGGCCGGTGCCCGGCGCGGTCGCCGCGGTGCAGCGCACCTTCATGCCTGAAAGCCACCCGGGCTCGTTCGCGATCACGTTTCCCGGCGGGCCGGGCGTCTGCCTCGATCCCGTGCGCGGCGGGATCAATTTCGTGTGGGACGGCGACTTTGTGGATTTGCGGCCGCGCTGGCTCACCAAGCAGGGCGCGCCGGCGCGCATCTTCGGCGAGCCGTTCTACCGCGAGGGCGCGTGGCGGCCGCTGCGCGCGGGCGCGCCCGGGCGCGAGAGCGACTTCCAGTTCCGTGGCTACGCCCTCACGCCCGCCGGCCCCGAGTTCCACTGGCAAATCGACGGGCGCGATGTGTTCGAGGCGCTGAGCGCGAGCGCCGATGGCGCCGTGCTGACGCGGCGCTTCCGCGTGGCGGCTGGCGCCGCGCCGCTTTGGCTGCGCCTCGAGCCGCAGCCCGCCGCTGAAATCGCGGTGCGGGGCCTCGAGCGCGACGGTGAGCTCGCCTCCTTCCCTTCCACCGCCGCCGGCGAATTCACGATCGAGATCCGCCGCAAGCACCGCGCGCCATCACAGCCATGATCGCCGCACGGTTTTTCACTACATTTCTGATCGCGCTCGCGGGCGCGGCGAAACTCCCCGCGGCCTCCGCGCCGGTCGGCCGCGTGTCGGGCGCCGTCCGCGCCGCCGACGGCGCCGAGATCGCGGGCGCGCAGGTGCGCATCGAGGGCCCTACGCTCGCGCGGCTGGAGAACAGCAACATCATCCAGAAAGTCCGCCCACCCGGCCGCTATCAGCTCAACGTGCCGCCCGGCAGCTATGAGTTATGGGCGACGGCGCCGGATTTCGAGGACACCAAGGTCACCCTCACGCTCGCGGACGGCGAGACGCTCACGCGCGACTTCGCGCTGCAGCCGCTGGCACGCCCGCCCTACCGCGTCGAGACGCTCGCGCTTCCGCGCGCGATGGTCGGCGAAGTCTCGGGCGTGGCCTTCACGCCGCGCGGCACCCTGGCGGTCACCACGCGGCGCGGCGAGGTTTGGATGCGTGCGGCGGACGGCCCACGCTGGTGGCGGTTCGCCGCGGGGCTTTACGAGGGCTTCGGCCTGGTCGCCGAGAGCGAATCCTCCGTCGTCGTGATCCAGCGGCCGGAGTTCACCCGCCTGCGCGACACGGATGGCGACGGCGTCGCCGATCGCTTCGACACGCTCGCCGATGGCTGGGGCATCACGGGCAGCTACCACGAGTTCACCTACGGCCTCGTGCGCGACGGACGGGGAAATTTCTACGCGGCCTCCGGCATGGCGCAGTTCCGCAACGCCGGCGATTTCCGCTGGGTGCGCGGCCCGCTCAAGCCGGACCAGTTCATGCCGTGGACCGGCTCGGGCCCGGTGCCCGACGGCCACCGCTCGGTCGCGCAATACCAAGGCTGGGCCTTTCAGGTCACCCCCGCCGGCCAGCAGATCCCGTTCGCCTTTGGCTTCCGCCAGCCGCTCGGCCTCGGCGTGAGCCCCGACGACGAGCTGTTCATCAGCGACTGCCCCGGCGCGTGGGTGCCGACGGCGACCTTCACGCATGTCGAGCGCGACACGTTCCATGGCCACCCGGACGGCCTGAAGTGGCATCCGGAACTCAAGGACAAGAAATTCACGCCCGCCGAGCTCACCGCGCTCCGCCGTCCGCCGAGCGTCTACCTGCCGCGCGGCACGCTCGGCACCTCGCCGGGCCAGCCGGTGTGGGACACGACGGGCGGAAAATTCGGGCCGTTCGCCGGGCAGGTGTTCATGGGCGACGTCTCGAGCCTCATCGTGCGCATCGACCTCGAGAAGGTCGCCGGCGCGTGGCAGGGCACGGTGTTCCCCTTCCTCCGCGGGCAGGGCCTGCGGATTGGCGGGATGCACAACGCTTTCGGGCCCGACGGCGCGCTCTACCTCGGCCAGACCGTGCGCGGTTGGATGTCCACCGAGGGCAACGAGGGCGTGCAACGCATCGCCTGGACGGGCGAAACCCCCGCGGAACTCCACACGGTGCGGCTGGCGGAGCGCGGCTTTGCGCTGCGTTTCACCACCGCGATGCAAGCGGCCCCCGAAGTCGCCGTGCGGCGCTTCCGCTACCTCCACCATCCGCTCGACGGCTCCCTCCGCACGGAGGAGGTCGCCGTGCCCGTTACGCGCGCCGCGTTGTCCGCCGACGGCCGCGCGCTGTCGCTCGAGCTCTTGGAGACGCAGCCGGGTTACGTCTACGAACTCGCCCTCGCAAAATCGGCGCGCACGCGCGACGGCCGCGCGCTGCTCAACCCAATCGCGTTCTACACCCTCAACCGCACGCTGGCCGGCGAGACGCAGCCGGGGCCCACGCAACTCAAGGTCGCCGCCGCCGCCGCGCTGCAACCCGGCGACGTCACCCGCGGCGCCGAGGTCTACCGGCTCAACTGCCTCGTCTGCCACCAGGCCGACGGCAAGGGCGCCAAGCAGGTCGGCACCCCGGATTACACGCTCGCCGGCGGACCGCTCACCAAAAGCGACGCCGAGCTCCTCGCCGTCATCACGGACGGCAAGGCCCCCACGCCTCCCGGCGTCGTCCCGATGCCGCCGTGGGGCAACGTCCTGCCCGCGCAATCCATCCGCGACGTGCTCGCCTACCTGCGCGCGACGTTCCAGCCTGCGCCACCGCCGCGCTGATCCCCGCTCATGAAGACGCTGCTTCGTTTCCTCGCCCTCGGCGCCTTGCCGGTGTCGTTGCTCCCGGCGCAGGCCGACGCCCCGCCGGCTCAGCCGCCCGAATACACCGTCCTCCGCGCCGCCACCCCGCCCGCGATCGACGGCAAGCTCGACGAGGCCGCGTGGCTCGCCGCGCCCGTGATCACGGATTTCGTTTTCCCGTGGCGGACCGGCGGCAAGAAGGAGCAGACCGTCGCCAAGCTCCTCTGGGACGACGAGCACCTTTACGTCGCCTTCCTCTGCGAGGACGCGCACATCACCGCCCGCCATACCGAACGCGACGGCAAGATCCCCGAGGACGATTGCGTCGAGATCATGCTCACGCCCGACGCCGACCGTCCGCACGTCTACTTCAACATCGAGTTCAATGTCATCGGCGGCATCCTCGACAACTTCCGCCCCCACGGCCCCGACAAGCCGCGCGCCCCCAAGTGGGACGCCGAGGGCGTCCGGCTCGCCGGCACCTACGCCGGCACGCTCAATAACGACTCCGACACCGACCGCTCCTGGCAGGTCGAGGTCGCGATCCCGTGGCGGAATTTCGCCGCGCAACTCAAGTCGCTGCCGCCGCGCGCCGGCGCCGTCATGCGCGCCAACCTCAACCGCCACGGCGGCAAGACCAACGCGCAATACAGCCAGTGGTCGCACGGCGGCACGCCCAAGCCCGCCTTTCACACGCCGGATCGCTTCGGCCGCCTCGTCCTGTCGGCGCGCCCGAGCCCGTTTCCCGCCGCCCCTTCCGCCCCATGACCATCTGGGACCTGCACTGCCACCTCTCCGGCATCGCCGGCGCCACGCCCGAGGCGCGGCTCGGCAACCTCCTCGCCATCGCGGACCGCATGGGCATCGAGCGCCTCTGCGTCTACATGGGCATGACCTGGGCGCACGATCCCTCGCCCGAGAAGATGCGGCAGGAAAACGACGACGTGCTGCGCGCCATCGCCAAGTTCCCCGACCGCGCCTTCGGCTTCGTCTACCTCAACCCGAAGCACACCGCGGCCTCGCTCGCCGAGCTGGAGCGTTGCGTCGCGCAGGGCCCGATGGTGGGCGTCAAGCTCTGGGTCGCGCAGCGCTGCTCCGCCGCCGAGCTCGATCCGATCATCCGGCGCGCGGCGGAGCTCAAGGCCGTGATCTTCCAGCACACGTTCTACAAGCTCACCGGCAACCTCCCGGGCGAATCCACGCCGGAGGATTTCGTCGCGCTCGCCTCGCGCCATCCCACGGTGCCGCTCATCTGCGGCCACACGGGCGCCGACTGGGAACGCGGCATCCAGGCCATCCGCCACGTCGGCACCGCGCACGCCGATCTCGCCGGCTGCGACCCCGTGGCGGGCTACGCCGAGATGGCGGTGCGCGAGCTCGGCGCGGGCCGCGTGATCTTCGGCAGCGACGCCCCGGGCCGCAGCTTTTCCTCGCAGCTCGCCAAGGTCCACGGCGCCGCGATTCCCGACTCCGCCAAGCGCCTCATCCTCTCCGAGAACCTGAAGCGCCTCCTGCTCCCGATCCTCACCGCGAAAGGCATCCGCGTATGAACCCGCCGGCCCTTTTTTCCCGCCGCGATTTTCTCGCCGCCACCGCGGCCGCCGCCGCCGCCACGGCCACGCGCGCCCGCGGCGCCGCCGCGGCCGCGCCGGCCGCCGGTCTCGTCGACACGCACGTCTACCTCGGGCGCTGGCCGTTTCGACGCGCGCCGCTCGACGAGCCCGCCGCGCTGGTCGCCAAGCTCCGCGCGCACGGCGTCACCGCCGCCTGGGCCGCAAGTCTCGACGCCCTGCTCCACAAGGACATCGCCGGCCTCAACGCCCGCCTCGCGGAAGAGTGCGCGCGCCACGGCGCGGGCCTGCTCGTGCCCGTCGCCGCGCTCAACCCCTCCCTGCTCGGCTGGGAGCGCGAGCTGCGCCGCTGCGCGTCGGAACACCGCATGCGCGCCGTGCGCCTGCATCCCAATTATCACCGCTACACCCTCGCCGATCCGCTCGCCGCGCGCGTGCTCGGCCTGGCCGCCGAGCTGGGCCTGCTCGTGCAGATTCCCCTCCTGATGGAGGACGAGCGCACGATTCACCCGCTCGTCAACGTCCCGCCCGTCAACGCCGCCCCGCTCGCGGATCTCCTGAAAAAAATCCCCGCGCTGCGCGTGCAGCTCCTCAACGCCCACCGCACGCTCCGCGGCGCCCCGCTGCTTTCGCTGGCGGCGCAAGGCGTGCACTTCGACCTGTCGAACCTCGAGGGCGTCGAGGGCGTGACTCACCTCCTCAGCCAGCTCCCCGTCCAGCGGCTGTGCTTCGGCTCCTACGCGCCCGTGTTCTATTTCGAGGCCGCGATGCTGAAGCTCAAGGAGTCGGTCCTCGACGACGCCACGCTCGCGGCCGTGCGCTCCGCCAACGCGCACCGGCTGCTCGCGCGCGCGTAATCGCTTCTTCACCCCACCCCCATGCTAGCCCGTCTCCTCCCTGCCCTGCTGCTCGGCGCCGCCTCGGTTGTCTGCGCCGCGTCCTCGCCGCCTCCGAACATCGTCTTCATTATCGCCGACGATCTCGGGTGGGCCGATGTCGCGTTCCACGGCGGGCGCGCGCCCACGCCGCACCTCGACAAACTCGCGCGCGAGGGGCTCGAGCTGGGCGCCCACTACGTCGCCCCGGTCTGCAGCCCCACGCGCACCGGCCTCATGACCGGCCGCTGCTGGAGTCGCTTCGGCGTCACCACGCCGACCAACGAGCGCGCGCTCCCGTGGGACACGGTCACGCTCCCGCGCGCGCTCAAGGCCCGCGGCTACGACACCGCGCTCGTCGGCAAATGGCACCTCGGCTCGCTGCCGTCGCAGGGCCCGAATCACTTCGGCTTCGATCATTCCTACGGCTCGCTCGCCGGCGGCGTCAGCCCGTATGGCCACAAATACAAGCAGGGCCCGTTCAGCCAGACCTGGCACCGCAACGAAAAGCTCCTCGACGAGCCGGGCCACGTGACCGACCTCCTCGCCGCCGAGGCCGTGAAGTGGATCGAGGGCCGCGGCGCCGCGCCGTTCTTTCTCTACGTGCCGTTCACCGCCGTGCACCTGCCCATCAAGGAGCCCGCCGAGTGGCTCGCGCGCGTGCCCGCGGCGATTACCGGCGATGTCCCGCGCCACTACGCGGCGTGCGTGATGCACCTCGACGACGCCGTGGGCCGCATCGTCGCCGCGCTCGAAAAGGCCGGCAAGCGTCAGAACACCCTCCTCGTCTTCACCAGCGACAACGGCGGCAGCACCGTCGAGAACAACGACCGCACCTACCCCTCCGATGACTGCCCCACCGGCAAGCTCGTCGGCAACAACGCGCCGTGGCGCGGCGAAAAAGGCAGCCTCTACGAAGGTGGCACGCGCGTCCCGACCATCGTGTCGTGGCCAGGCCGCGCCAAGCCGGGCAAGGTCAACACGCCTGTGCACATCACCGATTGGATGCCCACCTTCGCCGCACTCGCCGGTTATCGCCCCGAGCGCGATCTGAAATGGGACGGCACGGACATCGGCACGCTGCTCACCACGCATACGCCGCCGCCCGAGCGCACGCTGTATGGCGTCGCCCCCAGTTTCCGCGCCCAAGCCATCCGTCGCGGCGACTGGAAATTTGTCGTCACCGCCCCCGCGGCCGCCAACGCCAAGAAGAAATCCGCCGCGTCTCCCGCCACCGAGGAGCTCTTCAACCTCGCCACCGATCCAACGGAGAGGAACAACCTCGCCGCGTCCCGCCCGGACATCCTCGCGCAGATGCGCGCCCACCTCGCCGCCGCCTCCGCCCGCGACCGCGACGCCGTGGCGAAGGACTGATGCTCGGCCCCCTTTGCTTTTCGACTTTACAGCGGCGGGGCTCGTCCACGCCCGAGGGCGCGCGCGAGGCGCGCCCCTACCACAACCGGAATCCCGCGGGAAGCGGGGGGCGCCGCGTCAGAAGCGGAAGGTATTCGTGAGGAGCCACTGCCGATCCGGCGGGATGCGCACGATGGCGGTGCGGCCGTCGGGATTCGTGCTGACCGGGATCAGCGAGTCCGAGCCGATGAGGTTGCGCACGTTGAGCTGCACGCGCCAGGCGACGCGGTCCTTGAAGATGCGCCGCTTGTAGCTGAGCCAGCCGTCGCCGTTGAGCTCGGGATCGCCGAAGAAGGGCTTGCTGAGGTCCGGCTGGATGATGCCGGCGGCGTCGATGTAGTTGGGATAGCCGGTCGCGACCTCGGACTGCCAGCGCGCGCCGGCGCCGATGCCCCAGCCCTTGAGGCGGCCCGAGAAATCGTAGCTCACGACGGCGTTGACCCGCCATTCGCGTTGCTCGAGCGACTTGGTGCCTTCCTTCGCCACCTCGGCGGCGATGGGGCGGGTGACAGTGTTCTCGAAGCGGCCGAAGTGCGAGTTGGTTTCGCCGAGCGTGGGGCTGTCGAAGACATTTCGCATCGGCGATTTGTCGATGTTGGCGCGCATCTCGGCGGCAAACTTGCGCAGCTCGGGCGCGATGTCGGACTTGATGGTGTTCTGCTGCGCGACGTTGAGCGAGACGCGGAGGCCGCGCGCGGGATTGCCGGTGAGATCGAACTCCCAGCCCTTGGCGACAAACGACGAGGTGCCCACGGCGCCGGGGATCGGGTTGCCCACGAAGCGGCGCACGCCGTTGAGGGTCTCGATGCGCAGATTGCGGATGGCGCGCGTCGGCTCGGGGAGGAAATTGATGATTTCCTGGTAGGCTCGGGCGTAGGACGGCACGCCGGCCGCGGTCAGCCCGACCTGTTCGAGCGTGAAGCCGTTGTTCTCGGCATCGAGCAGGCGCTGCAACGACAGCGTCTCATGGGCGCTGAGCATGGTGTTGACCGCGCCCTGGAGGGCGGGGTTGGTGAAGCCGGTGCCCGCCGTCTCGAAATGGTTCACCCGGGCGGAGAACTTGCCGTTGAAGAGCTCGAACATGAAGCCATACTCCTTGGTCGTGCCGGTGGGCGCGGTCTGGAGGTTGTTGTAAACATCGCGGCGGACGCCGACCGGGCTGAAGTTCTCGGAGCGATTCGCGAAGACGCGCAAATCGGCGCCGAGCGGCAGGCGGCCGAGGAGCTTCGCCGGATAGTTGGCGACGACGCTCCAGGTGAGCGTGTCGCCCTTGGCGAGATCGGAGGGTGAGCTGCGGAGACGGATGGCCGCGGGATCGAAATCACCGATCTGGAGGCGATCGCTGGTGAGCGGGTCGGTGTCGTTGTCGAGGTTGACGCGCTCAAAGGTCTTCTGCTCGTCGCGGCGGAGTCCGGCGATCGTCACGATGTGGCTGTCGAGCCAGTAGCTCTGGAGACTCGCAACGGAGGATTTGATTTCGCGCCGGCCGATGTTGCCGCTGCGGAGGAAACGGCGGATGTCGATGGCCGTGGTGCGCACCGTCCGGCTGGCGGCCGGGAGCGCATTCGGGTCGAAGTAGAACATCTCGTAGCGATCGCCGGCCCGGGGCAGCACGATGTCGGGGATGGAGCCGAGGCGGACGGCGGAGACGCTCGGGGTGTTGAGCAGCGACGGCCCGACATAAACCGCCGCGCCGATCTGGCGGCGGAAATTGTCGCTGTTGCCGGCGAGCATGGTCGTGAGGTTGAGCGTCTGCGCGTCGGTGGTGAGGCCGAAGGTGCGGCTGCGGGTCTCGATGGAGTTGTCGAAATACATGCCGGTGAGCGTGTGCTTCCCGAACCAGAAGGCGCCGCGGCCCTTGCCGAAAAGGTCCTTGCCATCGAGGGTGACGAAGGCGGTCGCGCGCGCCGCCTCGCGGTCGGTGCGGCTGTCGCTCGTGTTGGCGGTGTCGACCACATAGTAAGGCCGGCCGAGATTGGGGTTGGGCTCGTCGTTGCCGAGGTAGCGGTTGATGTCGATGCGCACCTCGGAGGTGCCGCCGTTGAAGGGCTGCGTCCGATCGTTGCGGTAGCGCTGGTAGTCGTAGCTCAGCTCGACGCCGGCCCGGCCGCCCCAAAGCGCCTGCTCAAGCGTGACGGTGTGGGCCTGGAAGTCGCGCTCCACCCGGTTGGTCTCGCCGGAGAACAGGTGGTTGTAGAAATCGAAGACGTTTCGGTCCTGCAGCGACGGGTTGTCGAAGCCCGGAAACGACGCGGTGCTGTAAGCGTGGGCGGTGGCGTAGATGTCGAAACGAATGCGGCCCGGCACGCCCGTCCACAGGATGCGGCCCTGGCCGCCGGCGAGGTTCGCGTTGGCACCCGTGAGTCCCTGCGTGGGCCGGCCGGCCTGCGGGTAGATGGCGTTGAACTGGAGAAAATTCGGGATGCCCGTGTGGCCGATGATCGACTGGGCGGTGCGGCCGTCGATCGTGGCGCGGGGCACGAAGGTGCCGTTGTCGTAGTAGGCGGGGAAGACCGTGCCGGTGAATTTCTGCAGGTCGCGCGAGGGCAGGCTCCACCAGGAGGAGATGCCATCGGACGGCGGCGTGACGCTCGGCGGATTGGCGGCGATGTCGCCGTATTCGGTGTTGGCGCGCAGCGTGGTGGCGCCGAGCACGCGGCTCTTGCGATTCTCCGCGAGCACGGCGGTGACGGCGCCGAAGACCCGCTGGTCGCGCTCCCACGCCGGGCGCTGCTTGTATTCGGCACGCTTGTTGAGCCCGGCGATCCGCACGGCGACTCGGCCCGGCAGGATCACACGGTTGAGGTCGAACGATTCGCGATGGGAACTGCGCTGGCCGACTTGGAATTTCGCCTCGTGGAAGTTGCTGCCGAAGACCGGCAGCAGCGTGGAGTTGTTGATGACGCCGCCCGGGCTGCCGATGCCGAAGAGGAGGGCGTTGGGGCCGCGGTTGATGGTGACGCGCTCGGTGTTGTAGGAGTCGAACGGGATATCCGAGAGGAAGTAGTCGCGAGTCAGCTCCGCGGAGGCCAGGCCGCGGACGCGCTGATTGCGCTCGGGTTCGGCGCGCGATCCCGCCTGATCCGGGCGGCGGTCGGTGATGGCACCGCCGGCGAAATTGCCATCCGGGCCGCCAATCTCGGTGCCGACCGTATAGGGCAGCAGCGTGCCGCTGTCATCCGATCCGATGTCGGTCAGGAATTCCTTCGTGACGACGGAGATCGAAGTGCCGACGTCCTTCAACGGAGTGTTGAGGCGCGTGCCGGCGAGCGTGTTGGTCGCAGTGTAACCGACATCCTTGGACCCGCTGACGGTGAACGCGGAGAGCGTGACGGGCTCCTCGGTGGCCGCCGTCGGCGCAAGCGCGGGAGCCACTTGGGCGCGGACGGACAGGAGACAAGCAGCCAGGAATGCCAGGCCGGTGAAACGGAGCTGGCGGGTGGAGGTGGATTTCATCGCAGGGGGTTGGGAGGTTGGCAGGCGCAGCAAAAAACGGCGGAACGCCGCCAGAATTGCGACCGGAGCGGCGGGAGCTAGCACATATTTTCGTTTCTCTCTTCGCCGCGCTTCGCCACAAACAAAGCGAGGTAGTTCGCCCCCGCCCCACTCCAACCCTGCCCTGCCATGCGCCCGCCCTCCGTCGTTTGTCGAGTCTCACTCTTCACGCTCATCGTTGCCGCCGCTGCGACGGCGCCCTGCGCAGCCGCTACGGCGAAGCAGGGGCCCAACATCCTGTTTATCTTTGCCGACGATCAGAACATCAAGACCGTCGGCTGCTACCCCGAGTCCTTCCCGTGGGTGCGCACGCCCAACATCGACGCGCTGGCCGCCCGCGGCGTGCGCTTCCACGCCGCGTATCTGGGCTCCTGGTGCATGCCGTCGCGCGCGTCCCTGCTCACCGGCCGCCACCCGCACGGCATCGAATCGATGCGCATGGCCGTGCCCTACCCCGCCAGCACCTACGATCCCGCGGTCGCGCGTTTCTGGCCCGCGGAGCTGCGCAAACACGGCTACCACACCGCGCAGATCGGCAAGTGGCACACCGGCACCGACGCCGGCTGGGGCCGCGACTGGGATCACCAAATCGTGTGGAACCGCCCCAAGCACCCCGAAAACGCCGGCGCCTACTACGAACGCCAGCTGCTCGCCATCGACGGCCAGGAGCGGTGGGTCGACGGCTACCCCGCCGACAACTACACCGACTGGGCCATCGACTACATCCGCGGCAAGACGCGCGCCACCGCCCCCGACAAGCCGTGGTTCCTCTGGCTCTGCTACGGCAGCATCCACGGCCCGTCCAAGCCCGCCGCGCGTCACAAAGGCCGATACGCCGGCGCACCCGTGCCCGAGCCCAAGGACCTCTTTCCCCCGCGCCCCGGCAAGCCCGCCTACCTCGAGCTCACGCAAGCCTGGAACCGCGACGCCGACGGCACCGCGATCGCCGGCAAGAGCGGCGAGGCCTTTGGCGACACCAGCGGTCAGGGCCGACAGACCTTCGCTGACTTCGTGCGGCAGATGAACGAGTGCGTGCCCGCCGTCGACGAGGGCGTCGGCCGCCTCATGGCCGCGCTGCGCGAGACGGGGCAGTTTGAAAACACGCTCGTGATCTACTCCGCCGACCAGGGCTTCGCGATGGGCGAGCACGGCTTCCGCACCAAGCTCGGCCCGTGGGACGCCAACTATCGCTCCGCGCTGATTGTCGCGCAGCCCGGCCTCACGCCCGCGGGCAAAGTCTGCGAGACCCCGATGAACGCCCCCGACCTCACCGCCACGCTCCTCGCGCGCACCGGCCTCACGGTCCCCTGGCCCATCCACGGCCGCGACTTCACGCCGCTTCTCCGCAATCCTGCGCAGGCCTGGCCGCACCCGACCGTCTACGAGCACACCGGCCAGAAATATGGTCGCGACGTCGCCGCCACCGTGCGCGACAACCCCGCCGCGGCCGAGCACAACCGCGTGCCCTTCTACGCCGTGATCGTCGAGGATCGCTGGAAATACATCCACTACCTCCGCGCCGGCGTCGGCGACGAGCTCTACGATCTCCGCCGGGATCCCGAGGAGCTGGACAACGTCATCGCCGCCCCCGCCAACGCCGCCCGCCTCGCCCAGCTCCGCACCGCGCTCGCCGCGGAATTGAAGCGCACCGACGCGGGCTTCGGCGTGCGCTGATCTTCTTTGAACACCCCACCCTTCCCATGACCCCCTCGCGTCTCCCCCGCCGCTCCTTCCTCAAGCTCGCCGCCGCTGGCGCCGGCGCCGTGGCGTTTCCGCAAATTGTGCCGTCGGGCACGCTCTTCGGCGCCAACCCGCCGAGCCGAAAACTCAACGTCGCCGTCATCGGCCTCGGCAACCGCGCCTGGACCGACGTGCCCGCCATCCTCGAGGAAGGGCACAACATCACCGCCGTCTGCGATGTCGACTCCTCGCAGATCGCGCGCATGAAGACCGGCCCGAGCGCGCGCAAAAAGGGCAAGGGCGCCGACTTCTCCGCCGGCGTGCGCAAGGCCGCCGAGTATTCCGACTACCGCCGCCTGCTCGAAAAAGAGCGCAACCTCGACGCGGTCGTCATCGCGGCCGGCCAGCGCTGGCACATGCCGATGAGCGCCGCCGCGCTCGGCGCGGGCCGCGCCGTGTTCTGCGAGAAGCCGCTCGCCCACTCCGTCGCCGAGGCGCGCGCCATCGCCAAGCTCATGGTCGGATCGAAGCTGGTCACGCAGATCGGCACGCAGGGCGGCGCGACGGATGCGTTTCGCCGCAGCATGGAGATCATGCAGGCCGGCCTGCTCGGTCAAATCCGCGAGGTGCATTGCTGGATGGACCGCACGTTTCCGCCGAGCGAGCACGTCGCGCGCGCCGCCGATCCGATCCCATCCACCCTCAATTGGGACGCGTGGTGCGGCCCGTCGCCCGTGCACCCCTTCAAGGACCACTACCTCTGGGGCTGCCTCCAGTGGGGCCGCTGGCTCGACTACGGCGACGGCCACCTCGCGGACATGGGCGCGCACGCGCACAATCTCCCACTCCGCGCCCTCGAGCTCGGAGCGCCCATCCGCGTAGCCGTGAAGAGCGCCGAACCCGCGAAGGATTCCTACCCCTCGGCGAACAGCTTCCGCTGGGACTTCGCCGCGCGTGGAAAATTCGCACCCGTCAGCGTGTGGTGGCACGACGGCCCCGACGCCGCGCCCCCGCGCGATCTTGCCGGGGACGTCATCGCGACTTACGGCAGGATTCCCACCAACGGCTCCCTCTTCGTCGGCGACAAGGGCATCCTGTTCGCGGATGCGTGGGGCCAGAAGGGCGTGATGCGCCTCAAGACCGACAGCTCGCCCAAATGCCGCGGCGTGCTCGACCACGAGGCCGCCAAGCCGCTCGCGAAAATCTACCCGCGCGCCTCCGGCCAGAACCACATGAAGGAATTCCTCGACGCCTGCCGCGGCGAGACGAAGACCTTCCAGGATTTCACGATCGCCGCGCGCGCGGCGGAGCTCGGCATGACGGGTATCGTCGCCCTGCGCCTCGGCCGCGACTTCGAGTGGGACAGCGCCAACCTCAAGGCCAAGGGCCAACCCGAGGCCGATCGCTGGATCCACCTTCCGCAGCGGAAAAAGTGGATCGCGTGAGCGCCGGCTTGCGGTCCGCGCTGGCTTGGTTGGGATGGGGCCGGAAACGCCCGGCGCCTCGCCGTGTGTCCCGTCCCCCTTATGAGCCTGCCCCTGCTCTCCCGTCCGACGCGCGTCGGACTCGCCTGCCTTATTGGCGTTTCGCTGCCGCTGGTTGCCTCCGCGCAAACGGCGCCCGCGCGTCCCGCTTCCAATGAGGTCGTCGAGCTGAGCCCGTTCACGGTCGATACCTCGCGCGACGTCGGCTACGCCGCGGAAAACACCCTCGCCGGCTCCCGCCTAAACGCCCGCCTGCGCGACACCGCTGGCTCGGTCTCGGTGTTCACCAAGGAATTCCTCGA